>NZ_JAUSXY010000001.1:313330-626660 GCF_030944625.1 Arthrobacter sp. SLBN-112 | reverse complement strand
AGCGGCAGCGCCTACGAGTTGGAGCTGGATATCTCATGGAGTACCGCGGCAAACGTGGGCGTGTCAGTTGGCCGCTCTGCGGACGGCACCCGCCACACAAACATCGGCAAATACGGTGATGAGCTGTACGTCGACCGCGCGCCCTCGGACCTCGCCGGGTACTCCCTGGTGCCGTACACGCGCGCCGCGGCCCCAGTCGACGCCGCCGCCAGGTCCGTGCACCTGCGCATCTTCGTGGATACCCAGAGCGTGGAGGTGTTCGTGAACGCCGGGCACACGGTGCTGTCGCAGCAGGTGCAGTTCACGGACGGTGATACCGGCATCTCTTTCTACAGCGACGGCGGGCCGGCCGTCTTTTCCGGAATCACCATCCGTGCCTTCTGACCGGGCTACCGGAGCGCTTCCAGGGTGACGCCGGTGTAG
Organism: Arthrobacter sp. SLBN-112; assembly: GCF_030944625.1. NCBI lineage: Bacteria > Bacillati > Actinomycetota > Actinomycetes > Micrococcales > Micrococcaceae > Arthrobacter > Arthrobacter sp. SLBN-112. The sequence continues at coordinate 626,237 of NZ_JAUSXY010000001.1, read as the reverse complement.
TCCGCGAGCTGGGCCAGCAGGGCGTCCTGGAAGCGGTGATCGTTGGCTGCCGGGTGCGGGGTTTGCCGTTGCTGGTGGTACCAGTAGCCGCCGCCGGACAGGGCCGCCGGATCATCGCTGGTGGCCAGCCATTCCTGGGTGCGGTGGCCCAGTTCCAGGCTGTCCGGCGCGGACCGGCCGCCCATCCGGGTGGGCACCCAGCCGGGGTCCACGGCGTTGCTGGCGACGTGTGGCACCAGCCGGGCCAGCGCCGCCGACAGCGCGGTGACCTGGAGCTTGGTGGTGGAGTAGGAGGCCGTCGTGGTCCGCCCTTCCCAGTCCAAGCCGTCCAAGCCGGCGTCGCCGCCGCGGTGCATGCCGCTGCTCAGGTAGACCAGGCGGCGCGGACCCGGCATGAGGGCCGTCAGCAGATACGGGGCCACCACGTTCACGGGCAGCAGCGCGGCCCCGTTGAGCACCCCGGCATTGTGGATGACGGCGTCAATGCCGCCGATTCCGTTGGCGTCCGCCGCGAGCTGCCTGACGTCCGCCAGGATGGCCAGGTCTCCGACGACGCTGTGCGCACCGCGGTCCAAGAGGTGCTGCACCGCGGCGAGCCGCCGGGAGGACCGCGCATGCACGATCACCTCATGGCCGTCCCGGAGCAGCGTCTCCGCCGTCGCCAGGCCCAGCCCGTCAGTGGATCCGGTGATGAAGATGCGTGCCATGCGCGGCCCTCCCTGGCTCCTGGGTGTTGTACCCAGTATCCCTACTCGATGTGGACGGGCACCCCCGGCGCGGCAGTCTTCGTGCGGAAGAACCAAGCCAGCAGGATGGTGGTGAGCACCGTTATGGCGGTCGACACCATGCCCAGCGAGGGGGCCAGCGGCACCACTCCGAAGACGACGACGGCCGACACCACCAAGGCGATCACGGTGGTGCGCGGCTGCTTCATGGACACGATGGCCTGCACCAGCACCGCACCAAGCACCGCAGGGAGCACGTAGAGCCGGGTCACCAGGAGGACCGACGGCGGAATGGCGCTGATCAACCAGCTCCCCAGGAGCCCCACGAAGACAGCAAGGGAGACCAGGTGCACGGCCGCGGCCCCGCAGATGGCGACGACGGCGGCCAGTTCGGCACGCTTGCTGCCCGGCTTCGCGCCGATGTTGGTCTGGGCGATCAGGGCCGCGGGCAGGAGTTTGTTGGAAATGTTGCCGATCATGAACGCCTGGTACATGGCGGCGGGACCGAGGACGGGGTAGTAGGTGAGGGGTTCGACGATCCAGATGATCCCGAACGTGGCGGCGACGGCGGCGAACGCGATCCAGAGTTGCGCGGGAGCGATGTCAAGGCCGCTGGCAAAGACCAGGTAGAGGGGGCCCGCTACTGAGATGAGAAGGCCGGCGATCATGGTGATCTGGCCCCACCGGGAGGTGGTGCGGCTGAAATCCGCCATGGCGGTGCCGGCTGCCGGAGTGGCTGCGGTGGTGGAGGTCATGGTGTTCCTTTCGGGAGGTGGGCCTAGGCGCCAACAGCGGGGCCGGCGGCAATGAAGGCTGCGCCGAGCGCACTTACGATGGCGAAGCCAAGCCCCCATTCGCGCAGCCAGCTTTTCCGGAGCTTCCTGGCCAGCAGCAGGCACAGGCCCATGACCGCGGCAGAGACCAGGAAGGACAGCACATGGATGCCCGATTTGGGCAGTTCGCTCAGGCCCAGGCACGCGAACGCTCCGATCAATGCAGCGGCCGGCACTATGGCCATGGCCAGCGGGTTGATGGAGCGGATTTTGGCGTCGCCCCTGCGCAGGACCGGCGTAAGGATGAGGGTGGCGAGCATCCACATGGCCCCGCCAATGCTCATCGCAAAGAAAGCAACTGCAAAGACGCTCTGGGTGTAGGTGGCGTCCCCGAGCTTGGCTCCCATCGAGCCCGCAGCAATGCCCGCCGCGGACACGTCGTAAGCGGCCGATCCAATCAGGCCGATCCGGGACAGTACCGCCGGGGCGCCGAACAGGCCCAGCAGGGCAACGGCCACCAGCGACACGGCCAGGGACGGACCGATGGCCGAAACTGCGCCGGACCTGAAAGATGTCCTGATGTCTGCGGGGCTCATCTCCACCGCCGGCGCGGCCCGGCGGGCCGCTTTCAGGAAGATCACCGATTGGACGATGATGACGGCGAAGACGCCCGCCACGCACATCCAGAGGACTGGGTTGTTGGCGACGGCAAGGATGTCCGACGGGCCGCCGGCGGCCGGTTGAAGTGCCAGGGGTAGATGCATGAAGACCTCCGGGTGAGGGCCCTGCCGGGACGCGGACCGACGTCCTTGTGCGGCCTGCGCCGCCGACGGGCAAATGCTTGTCCCGCGAACGAATCGGCCAGCGGGTAAGCAACAGGCTCCACTATGAGGCGGATCACACGCAATGGTTGACGGAATCGGTCAGCGCCGTGGCTGAAACCGTCAGAATGCCGCTGCCGGGCCGGCCGCACTTCCGTGCCCCGCCCGTGACGGGGCACACTTTCCGGCAAGGAATCATCCAGTAAAGGAGCACCATGCCCGGCACCATTGGCGACCTTTCCGCCGTCGAGCTCACCGCAGCAATCCGCAACAAGACGATCTCTGCCCGCGAGGCCCTGGAAGACCATCTGGCACGCATCGCCGCGGTCAATCCGGTCATCAACGCGGTGGTTACGCTCGATGCCGAAGGAGCCCGGGCGATCGCTCTGCGTGCCGACCAGCTCACGGCGTCGGGCGGGGAACTGCCGCCGCTGCACGGGCTGCCCATGACGCACAAGGACACGAACAACACGGCCGGAATGCGCACCACGCAAGGTTCGCTGGCCCTGCGGGACTTCGTTCCGGCCGCTGACGATCTCATTGTTGCCCGCCTGAAGGCGGCAGGCGTCGTTACTACGGGAAAGTCCAATGTTCCCGAGTTCGGCGCAGGTTCACACACGTTCAACGAGCTCTTTGGGACCACCACCAACCCCTATGCGCCCGGACTGAGTGCCGGAGGCAGCAGTGGAGGGGTGGCCGCAGCCGTTGCCGCCCGGATCCAAAGCATTGGTGACGGCAGCGACATGGGGGGCTCGCTGCGCATCCCTGCGTCGTTCTGCAATGTGGTGGGGTTCCGGCCGTCCACGGCGGTTATCCCCATGCCATCGGCCACCAACGCTTACGCCTGGCTGGGCAGGACCGGGCCCATGGCGCGCACCGTAGAGGACATTGCGCTGTTCATGTCCGCTACCGCCGGCAAGGATCCGAGGGTTCCCTATCCGCAGGTCCTGGCCCCTGAGGCCTTCCGCGCCGGCCTGGAGACGGACATGACGGGGGTCCGCATCGGGTGGTCGCCCGACTTTGGCATCGGAGTGCCGGTGGAACGCGAAATTATTGAGCATTTAGAGCGCCAGCTTGCCGTGTTCGAGGACCTGGGTGCCATCGTCGAGCAGGCGACGCCGGACTTCGGCGAGGCCGACCTGGTATTCGGCAACACGCGCGCCCTGGACTTCGCCGCGGGCCTAGGGCCGGTCGTGGAGCGCTCAGGCCACCTGATCAAACCCGAGGTGCGCTGGAACGTGGCGAAGGGACAGGCGCTGACGGCACAGGACCTGATTGACACCACTGCCGCCCGGACCCGTCTGGAACTGGGCGTGCAGGACTTCTTCGGCCGATTCGATCTCTTCGCCAGCCCCTGCACGCAGGTGCTGCCGTTCGATGCGTCGCTTCGGTACCCGGCAGAGGTGGCGGGGGTGGCAAGCGAAACCTATCTGGACTGGATGCGTTCGGCGTGCCTGCTGTCCGCCACTGGGCTGCCGGTGCTGAGTGTTCCCGCCGGCTTCAGTTCGTCCGGGCTCCCCATCGGCCTTCAGCTGGCAGGCAACCACTACACCGACGTGCAGCTGCTCCGCTGGGGCCGGGCCTTCGAGGAGCGCACCCGGTATGCCGACGTCGCGCCCGTCCTTGCCGGCGAGGGGCTCAGCGCGGCGTCCGCATGAAGCGGCCGCCGCGTTTGCGCGCGTCCAGCAGCATGGAGACGTCCACCGTGGAAGCGTATTGTGCCCAGTCTGATGCGGTGATGAAGCGGTAGAGCGCCGGCATATCGCTTACGGTGACGTCGGCGATGATCTGGTAGTCACCAGCTATGGCCGCCGCGTACCGGATCATCGGAAGATCGGCGAGGCTCTTGCCCAGCTGTTCCACGTGCTGCGGCGACGCGCGGATCCAGAGCAGCGCCTCCACGTCCAAACCGAAGGCGCCGGGCTCGACGACGGCCCGGAGCTGGATCTGGTTGTTGGCCAGAAGCCACTCGCTGCGGCGCCTGGCGGTGGCCTCGGAAACCCCCACCCTGCGCCCCAATGCCTCGTAGCTCATCCGGCCGTCAGCGCAGAGTGCCTCCACCAGTTCCGAGTCCTGGCGGCTCAGATCGTGCCGTACTTCAAGGATTCCGGAGTCCGGTGTCAGGCTGGAACGCAGGGCTTCGACACTGCCCGGGCTGAGGACCTCGGGCCGCCAGCCGCGGATCGTCCGGAAATAGCGGAGGACGGGGTAGCTGGTGGAGTCCCTCAGTCCAATAGTGGACGGAAGTTCGTCGGACAGGACGTCGGCCATGCGTCCTGTTTCCATGAGGATCTCCGCCACACAGTCACCCGATCCGGTGGTGGCGTAGACGAACGTGGTGTCGCTGCGCTGCGCAAGGGCCTGGGTTGCGGCGCGCACGGTCCCCGGGGTGCAGCGCATTTCGATCAGCACTGCTGCCGGCTGTGGCCTGATGCCCACCACGGCAACGGCGCCTGATTCCAGCAACTGGGATCCGCGCCGTGCCACGGTGCGCTCAGCCTCACCGAGTACGGCGGCCATCTTGCGCCAGGGGCACCGGGGGTCCAGCTGAAGGGCGGCCACAATCTGCCGCTCCAATGCGTCAAACACCATCTGAACTCCGTCCCGTCCGTTCAATTTCATCACGGGTTGTGGGGCGGTTTGTGAATGCTGCTGAAGCTGGCAGAGGGGATCAGCTGCGCTTCCTGCCAAGGATCAGCGCCAGCAGTCCTCCGAAGGCCAGGAGCAGCACGCCCACCACCAGCAGGCCGCTGTTGGCATCCGTGTTGACGGCGTTGGGCTGGGCCGCAGGGAGTTCCATGCCCGGACGGGCAACCACCGGAATGGTCGCGGCGCCGGGGTTGACAACCGGCTGGGCGACTATCGGGGGAGTGGTCCCGGGCTCGGGGTTGATGTTGACCGGGGCTGCCACGTGGGTACCGGGCAGCGGTCCGTCAGTCCCGAAGTCGGTGTCCGCGACGTCCGCGGCGACGCTTCCCGAGGCGAATAGGCCGGCTGTGATCACGGCGCCGAGCAGGCAGCCTCGGATATTGCGGTGCATCATGAAGTTCTCCTGGAAGTTGAAACGGGCCTGTCACTCAGCCCTGAAATGGCTCGTTTCCGCGCTGGCATGCGGAAGGGCCTCAACTAGTCAGGAGATGATCCGGGGTCGAAGGACCCCGGTGCGGGGGCCGTGGGCAAGCCGTCCTGGACTGCAGCCGCGCCGGTCGCAGGCATTTGGAGGGTATGGGAAGTGAGCCATGCGGGCATGGTGGGGCCATTGCCGCCGGATGGGCTGCTTCCGCCCGTGGCAGCGTCCGGCATTGCGGGCAGTACATCCGAAGGCGAGTGGGGCGGTGCGTCGACCGGGTCTTCAGAGCCTGCCGCGGGCAACAGTGAGGTTACAGCTGTGGGCTTCATGTTCGGGTCGCGGGCCGCGCGCTCGCGGTGGAATGTGTCGAAGCTGGTCAAACGGCTGGAACCGGGCACAGCGCCCGCGGTCTCCGCTGCCGTTTCGGCCGTTTGAGCCCCCCTCTCGTCGCCCACTGGCGGCACTTCGGTAAGCAGGAGTGGACTGCCCTCGGGTGCAACTGGTGTGACCACGGGCAAGGGAACAGCGCTGATGACGGGGTCAAGTGGCTCGAGGACCGCGCCGGGCAGGGGAACAAGGGTCCCCACCGCCCCGTCGACGACGCCGTCCGCGGTGCCCACTGCGGGATCCACCACTGCCGCCACCGTGCCTTCCGGCGCAAGCTCCTTAACCACCGGAGCGGTCACCACATGATCAACCAGGCCGGTGACGTCCTCCACGGTGGCGGGGGCTGAGATCAACGTAGACGGGTCAGCACCGAGCAGGGAGCCGCTGGAAGCGGAAGAGTCGGCGGATGCACCCGTGGCTGACAGGGCAATCCATGATGCGGCTGTCACCAGGGCGAGCAGAAGGGGGCGGAGAAACACCCAAGGATTAGGTCCTGGCTTCACGTTGTACCCCTCCCCCCGAGATCCCTTTCAAAAGCAACGCTGCCCACCGTAACCGCAGGTCAAACGACAAGTCCAATGAATAGAGGACCTAAGTAGTACGGAACTTTGACTTCTCTCAAGCGTTCATGCGGCGTCGGTGGGGGCGGCGCGGTGGTCAATGGCAGCTGTCAGTTCGTCGATGCGGTCCATGGCGCCGTTGAGTTTCTCGACGGCGGCCCACAGCTCCGGATGCTGTTCCCGGACCTGGTCCAGGGTGGTACCGGCGGACCGCAGGGACCCGAGGTCGAAGCTAACGTTGGTACGCGCCCCCGCAACAGCGGCCCGCAGGGCACCAAACGCGACGACGACATCCGCCACCAGCGCCCGGTTGCCGTTGGTTGCCAGCCAGGCGAGGTCGTCGATGGCTGCAATGGCCCGCTCGCCCAGCACGGCGGAGGATGCGGCGGCATCCACGGAGGCGCGGCGGATCGCTTCGTCCCGCTCCGGTCCCGGCTCCAGCCTGAAGGCGGCGCCAAACGCCTTGGAGGCGGATGCATCGTCATCTGCCCGGCGCAGGGCTTCCTGACGCAGTGCGCGTGCCCGCGTCCGTATCCCTGCCGGCTCCCCGCCGTCGTCACCGCTGTAGCCGGCCACCATGGACATCAGCGACGCGGCGACGGCGAGCATCAGTCCTGTCCCCGCCCCGCCGCCGGGTGAGCCCGTGGATTCTGCCAGCGCGCGCGTCCACTCTTCCACCGTTGACCCCTGGGTGGTCACAACAGGTTCATCCATGCCAGGAACCGTGCCCAGAAACGCGTCCGGCTAAACGCTTGAGAGCGGCGGCACGGCGCGCATCCAGCCCACTTTTCGGGGGCGTAGCCCTGGAAACGTGCGGTACTCCCGGCGATTGGGACAGCTAAAGTGGGCCAGTGTGACGCAACGCTACCGCTATGAGTACGGCCAGGACCCCAGCCAGTGGGGAGAGCTTTTCCTCCCCGACCTTCCGGCCGGCGGGGCCCACCAGGGCGTGGTGGTCGTGATCCACGGCGGGTACTGGCGCTCCACCTACGGGGCCGAGCTGGGGGAGCCGCTGGCGAAGGACCTGGCGGAACACGGCGTGGCGGCCTGGAACCTCGAGTACCGGCGTGCCGGTAACGGCGGAGGCTGGCCGGGCACCTTTGAGGACATCCTGGCCGGCATCGACAAGCTGGCCGACCTGGCGGAGCCGCACGCGCTGGACCTGGGCAAAGTGGTGGCGCTGGGACATTCCGCCGGCGGGCACCTGGCTGTCTGGGCCGCGGGAAGAGCCAAAATGGATGGATTGGCTCCGGAGGAAGGCGGCCGGGTCAAAAACAATAACGACGGTGTCCGTCTCACCGGGGTTGTGAGCCAGTCGGGCGTCCTCAACCTGGGCGAGGCCGAGCGGCTCAACCTCAGCAACGGTGCGGTAGCCAACCTGCTGGGCGGACCGTCGTCGGAATATCCCCAACGGCACCGCAGTGCGGACCCCATGGCCGCGCTGCCGCTGGACGTTCCGGTCTATGCGGTCCATGCGCAGGCGGATGACGATGTGCCGCTGGCCATGTCCACGCTGTACGTGGATGCGAGCAGGGCCGGGGCCGTGCCTGCCCGGCTGGTGATGGTGCCCGGTGACCACTTTGACCTCATCAACCCCGAGTCCCCGGCGTATGCGACGTGCCGCGAGCTGGCGGCGCAGTTGCTGCGCTGACACGAACTGCTGACCCGGCCCGCTTTCTGGCAGAGTATGACCATGCTCACAGTTATCGGCGAAGGCCTTGTCGACGTTGTCCAGCGTGCCTCGGGAATCGAGGCACACGTGGGCGGCAGCCCGCTCAACGTCGCGGTCGGTCTGGCACGCCTGGACCACCCGGTCCAGTTCATCGGCCGTTATGGCCGGGACGCTTACGGTGACTCGGTGGCTGCGCACCTGCGCTCCAGTTCAGTGATGCTGCCGCTGCCCCCGGATGAGTTGCCCACCAGCGTGGCCACCGCGCTGATTGACGACGACGGCGCCGCGACCTACACGTTCGACCTCGCCTGGGAGCTGCCCGGCCTCGCGGACCGGCTCGGCTTCATGCTGCAGGGCACCACGCTGCTGCACACCGGCTCCATCGCCACCATGCTGGCGCCGGGTGCCGCCGAGGTGCTGGCCGCCGTCGAGCATGCCCACCCCTCCGCCACCATCAGCTTCGACCCGAACTGCCGCCCCAGCATCATCACCGATGTTGACTACGGCCGCCGGCAGGCGGAGAAGTTCGTGGCACTCTCGGACGTCGTGAAGGCTTCCGACGAGGACCTGGCCTGGCTCTACCCGGGCCAGGATGCGCTGGACTCGGCGCGCAAGTGGCTGGCGCTTGGCGGTGAGGAGGGCCCCGCCCTGGTGGTGGTGACGCGCGGCGCGGACGGCCCCTGGGGCGTCTGCCGGGCGGGCGAAGCGTCTGTGCCCGCGCCCAAGGTGGAGGTGGCGGACACCGTCGGGGCCGGGGACTCGTTCATGGCGGCATTGTTGTCCGGCTTGGTTGACCGCGGCCTGGATGGCGCCCAAAACCGCCAGGACCTGAGGGACCTTCCGGCGGAAGGACTCGGCGAGCTGCTGGCCCACGCCGCGCGGGCGGCGGCCGTCACGGTGTCCCGGCCCGGTGCCAACCCGCCAACCCGCGCCGAGCTGCACGGACCGGATGGCGACTGACCCGGACGCTACCCCTCGTGGTTGTAGTACGGCCACTGCAGGAACCGACGCTCACCGCGCCGGTCCGGTCCTTCCAGCGTGACTTTCGCCGTCGCGGTCCACTCAACGCCGCGGGGGGACATCCGGATGAACTCGATTCGCCGGAAGGTGTCAATGTCGCGGCCGATCGTGATGGGCTGCTAATTGTTGATCCACGCCAGTGGCTGCTCCGTATTGATGCCGGTAAGGCCGGTAAAGCCGTCCGCCGGGATGTCCACCGGATAATGCGCGCCATGGGCCATGCCGGCGCATTCCGTATGACTCGACGTCCTCGGATACCTTGAGCAGCACCTGGGCTCCGTCATACGGGACGTGCTGGTATGCAGCAACGCCTCTCCCCATGGCCGGCCGGAGTCCAGTCGGTGCCCCACTTCTGTTCGATACGTGGAGTTAGGGAGGAAGTCTACATACTTTAGTAGAAATTAGACATAATGCTGTTATGATCGGTGGGCACCTAGAGAGAGTGAGCAACGATGCTTCTCGAAAGAGACCTCATCCAGTCCGCAGGCTTCCGCAACGTCACCGAAGGCGGTCGCGTCACAGGGTTCCAGTTCCGGGTCCGGATGCCCTCCTACCGGGGCATGGCCGCGTCCCTCATCGACGGCGTCGCTGTGCGCGTGGGCAGCCTGGTGGACGTGGAGCCCCACGTACCGCTGTGGAGTTTCGGGGGCCGCACCTTCACCCTGCAGCAGTTGTGGGAAAGCGACGGCGTCCGGTGGCCTTTGGAGGAGGCGGCGGTCATCACCGTCCCGCTCGACGGCGGCCTGCCGCAGGGAGTGCACGAACTTACTATTGAGCTGCGCCTCAGGATGTCCTACATCCCGGTGGAGCATCAGCCCACAGTCCACCGGGTCAGCCGCAAGGTCACGCTGGCGCCCGAAGGTGGTGAGGGCACGTTCCAATACGGCGTCTCCCTTTATAGCTCCATGGGCGACTACGGGACCGTCCTGGACCTGGAAACCGCCCTGGCCCACGTGGCCGACATTGGCGCCACCGGTGTTGAGATCCTTGGCGAGGGGCACGTCCCCGGCTACCCGGAACCGTCCCCGGCCTGGACTGATCACTGGTTCAACCTGCTCGAGAAATACTCGCTGGAGCCCACCAACTACGGGTCGTGGATCGATACCCGGCTGCACCCGGGGCGGTCCATGACCGCCGCCGAAGGGGCGGAGGCGCTGCAGAGGGACCTGAAACTCGCCAGCCGGCTGGGCTTCAGCTTCGTCCGGCCCAAGATTGGCGTCGTCTCCAGCGACCTTGTGCCGGATCCCATCTGGACCGAATCCGTGGAGCGGTCACTGGACCTGGCGCATGAGCTGGGAGTGGTCATCTGCCCCGAGATCCACTCCCCGACACCCATCAAACACCCCGTGGTGGACGACTACATTGGCTTGATCGAGCGCACCGGCACCAAGAATTTCGGCCTGCTCATCGATACCGGGATCTTCCAGGACCGCCCCATCCCGCTGCGCGAAGGGGAGAGCCGGGAAACCCGGCCAGCGTTCCTGGACGGCATCGGCGTCGACCCCGGAGACCTGAAGGACATAGCACCGTACGTGGTGTTCATCCAGGCAAAATTCCACGACATCAACGAGCAGTTGGAAGACCAGCAAATTCCGTGGCATCCGGTGCTCCAAGCCCTCAAGGACGCCGGCTACACCGGCTTCCTGTCCAGCGAGTACGAGGGCGACCGGACTCCGTGGCGGGCCATCGAACAGGTGCGGCGCCAGCACGCGCCTGATTCGGCGCATCACGTCCAACCTCGCCTGACCCATCCCAGCTCACAGTAAAGAGACCCGCATGCCTAACGGACTCCTTGACGAATCCAGCCTCCGTGCCCATCCGGAGGGCCTTGCCGTTGCCCTGACCATCCCGTGGTACCGGAGCCTGTGGCTCTCCTCGGTCACCAGCCTTAAACTCACCATCGACGGCGAGGAAATCTCCGGCGGGGATCTGTCCCTGGAGCTGGGGCGCACCCGTTACGCGCTCCCGGACCTGCCCGCCCAAAGCGAAACCCTCTGGTACCTCCAGGAGCACCCCCTCCTCATTGCCAGAAGGGACAATCCCGTTGCCCTTGGCAGCCGGCACACGGTCCACCTCACCGGTGAGCTGCGCCTGCCTTACATGCAAATTGCCCCGGGCCGCGATGGTGGCCCCGGCATGTACGTCCCCAATTTTGTGAACCAAACCCTGGACTTGACCGTCACGGACCGGCCGGCACCCGCACCGGCCTTGGCGACGGCGGACGCGCCCCCTCCGCCCACGACTGGCCGGGATCCCTTCTCGCTGGGCCTGACGCTGTACTCGGCAAGCGCCGAGTTCAGGGCCGGCTGGTACGACTTCGACGGCCTGCTCAACCGCGTTGCAGAACTGGGAATCGGCCCCGGCATCGAGATCGTCGCATCCCAGGTCCTGCCCTCCTATCCGTGCGTCACGGATGATTTCGCCCGATCCTGGCAGGCTGCCTTCGACAAACACGGCTTCGCCGCCAGTTCCTTTGGGGCCAATCTGGACATGGGCCGGCGGCGCGACCGTGATATGACCCCGGACGAGGAGTACGAGTTCACGGAAACTCTCTTCCACGGCGCCAAAAAACTTGGCTTCCCGCTGGTCCGGATCCAAAGCGCCAAGCCGGATCTGCTGCGCCGGCTCCTGCCCTTGGCTGAAAAGTTGGAACTCCAGCTCGCTTACGAGATCCATGCACCACTGGGGCCGAACTCGCCGGAAATCATGAAGGTCCGCGACGTGTATGCGGAGTTCAATTCGCCGCTGCTGGGATTCGTCGCCGATTTTTCCTCGACCATGCACAGCATGTCGCCCACGCTCCTTCGGGCTGTCCGCCGTGCGGGCCTTGACGACGAAGCACTGGAGAAGCTGCAGGCCATTTGGGCCACCGATGCCCCGATGCGGGCCCGCCAGGAGGAGTTCATCGGCTACCTCAAGGGCCGTGCCTTCGATCCTGCCCGGCTTGGCTCCTTCGCCCACCTCGCCTTCAACATGCACGGCCATGTCAGCCCGCGGGAATGGGCGGACATCATGCCCCAGATCCTGCACGTCCACGCCAAGTTCTACGACATCGACGACGACGGCAACGAGCCTGCGATCGACTATCCGGAGCTGGTTCGCGTCTTCGTCGAGGGCGGCTACCGCGGCTACTGGTCAAGTGAATGGGAAGGTCACGCCTTCGCTGAACTGGGCGAGGTGGATCCCTTGCTGCTGGTGCGCAGGCAGCATGACCTGATTCGGAAGAGCATGCGCTCCGTGCTGGCTTGAAAACTAAGCATGCTTTCTATTAGTTTGGTGTCAGCTTCTCCGCCCGTCCCCCATCAGGCGGAGTGGTTGCCAGGAAGGCCCCGCTTTACATCTTGTGCTGCGGGGCTTTCCGCTATCCGCGCTTGCGCAGCAGGTGTCTTGGAACCGAACGGCAGAGGAGTGTGCAATGGCTCAGGGTGATATCGAGACGTACTACGAAGACGGCCACTGGAAGAACAAGCGCGAAGGCGCTGATCGTGCTTTCGGGGCCGGCTATGGCACAAAGGAAGAGGCGGTGGCCGCCGGCCGGGACGCCGCGAAAGCGGACAAGGTGGAACACGTCATCAAGAACCAGGATGGCCGGATCGGTGAGAAGTTCAGCTACGGCAACGATCCCCGGAACGTCCCGGGCTGATTGACAGACCACGCCTCAGGCGCCGCGCTGCGTGGGGGCAGGGAAGGTCGGCTCATGGATTTGAGCCGGGCCCTCCTGTGTTCTCCCCGCGCGGCGGCGCCTCTATGGGATGCTGGATCGGTGGACGATCCCGGCATGGAAGGCTTGGCCACCGCGTGTGCGGATGGCCGGTGTTTCCCGTGCCCTGATGACAAGGTGCACAGGCCATGACCGTGAATGAGATGGTTCGTGACGCAGTCCTCGCCGGAACCGGACTGCCAATTCCTGGTCCGGAGGGACATGTGGAGGTCCCGGCTGCGTCGGAACGGTTGCAGAACCTTGTCGAACTGGCCCGCACGGTCTGTGGCCAGCCGGTAACCGCCATCAACATCATTACCGAAGACCTCCAGTACCAGGCAGCCACGGCCGGGATGGAGCCGTATCTGTGCACCAGGGAAGACTCCATGTGCGCGGTGGGGTTCCTCAGCGGGGAACCCACCGTCCTCGAGGATGCTTCCCTCGATCCCAGGTACCGCGATAATCCCTACGTTGATGGCCGTCGGAGCAGCGCCAGGTTCTACGCCTCGATCCCGTTGGCAACGAACGACGGATTTGTCCTGGGGACCTTATGTGCCGGCGGCCGGGAAGCGGGACGCCTCAGCGGCGAACAACTCCGCGGCCTTGAGACGCTCGCTGCCCAAATCGTAGACGTCCTGCAGCTGGAACACCGTGCGCGCCGCCTGGCTGATGCGCTGGCCGAAGCTGAGCGCAGCAACACCCTCCTGGCGGAGTTTGCCGGCCGGATCAGCCACGACCTCCGCAACCCGCTGACCTCGATCCTCGGATTTGTGGAACTGGGCGAGATGGACGTCGAAGCAGGTGATGACACCCGGCTGCCGGAGTATCTGGGCATTGTCGGCAGGACCGGGCGGCGGATGTTGTCGATGGTCGAGGACGTCCTGGCGTTCGCCACCATCGGCGGAGACCTGCGGCCGGCCAGGGTTTCCCTCGCAGGCCTGGTTCAGGAAGTCATAGCGGACCTTGCCGCCGCCATGGAGGAGACCGGAGCGTCCGTGGACTGGGGGGAGCTGACATTTACCGCGGACCCGGTCCAGACCCGGGTACTGCTGCAGAACGTGATCCACAATGCCCTCACTTACCGCCGGCCAGGCGTCCCGCCGGTCATCCACATCACCGGTCACCGCGGCGAAGACGGCGCGGTCCTGCGCGTGGTCGACAATGGCAAGGGCATCGCCGCTGCCGACCGCGAACGCGTCCTCGATCCGCTGGTGCGCCTTGACCGCCAGGGGGACCCGCCCGGATCCGGCCTAGGCCTGGCGACTTGCGCCCGGATAGCCGCCGCGGCCGGCGGGCGACTTGAACTCGGGGCCGCCCCCGGCTCCGGGACCATTGTCACCATTCACCTGGGACCTGACAGCTAACCGGCCGCCACGACGCCGGCTGCCTCCGTGAAGAGGCCCCGCCTCCATTCATGCTCGGCGCCCCGGTTAGGGACGGGGTGCCACCGCTGGACATTGTGGGGTCCCCAAAATGGGACCGGAGCCGGGCCGGTCATGCGATCCTTCTGTGAACCTTCGTGAAACTTATGTCTGTCATCTGCAATACTTATGTGCTTTTTCTGCACATCTCCCGCATACTTGTGAGTGACCGGGGTCACGACCCCGGATTCCTCGACAACGAAGTCTGAAAGGCTGGACATGACACAGCACCGTCGCTCCGCGGGTTTGAAGGTAGTTGGCGCCCTCGCCGTCCCCACCATTGCGGCCCTCGCCCTCTCTGGCTGCTCCACCTCCGCCGGCAGCACCTCTTCTTCGGGTGGAACCCAGGAATTCTCCCTCTCCTTCGCCACCTCCAACAACATCGAGAGCCCCTTCCAGACGCTGGCAGAGGACTACATGAAGTCCCACTCGAACGTGAAGATCACGTTCAACCCCCAGCCAAATGACTCCTATGACCAGACCCTGCGGACCCAGCTCCAGGCCGGCAACGCCTCGGACGTCGTGGTCACCACGCCCGGTTCCGGCCAGGGGCGCAGCATCCTGCCCCTCGCGCAGGCAGGCTTCCTGGAGCCGCTGGACGATGCCGCCAAGAAACTGGTTCCCGCCGGCAGCGACGCACTGTTCGGCGCGGACAGCAAGGTCTACGGCCAGGCCATGGAAATCACCGTGGTGGGCCTGGTGGCCAACGAGACGGCAGCGAAGGCAGCCGGCATCACTGACTTCCCCGCAGACTTCGCCTCCTTGGAGAAGCAGTGCAAAAACCTTCAGTCTTCCGGTAAGTCATTCTTCGCCCTGGCCGGCGCGGCTGCCCCCAACACCGGGCTGATGGCGATGTCCCTGGCCGCCGGTCGGGTGTACGCCGATGATCCTGAATGGAACGCCCAGAGGACCTCAAACCAGGTAACGTTCGCGGGCTCGGACGGATGGAAGTCATCCCTCGAAGCGGTCAAGAAGCTCAATGACGCCGGCTGCTTCCAGCAGGGTGCGGCCGGCGCAGGATTTGACGCAATCACCCAGGGCCTTGCCAGCGGAACCTCCGTTGCCGGCTTCATTCCCGCCCCCAGCTGGAAGCAGCTGAAGACCGCGGCAGCCGGTTCGGAATTCGATGTCCGTGCCCTCCCGGCCGAGCAGGCCTCGGACAAGGCCTACACGTTTGCCAGCGCAAACTACGCCTTCTCCATCAACGCCGCCTCCAAGAACAAGGACGCGGCCAAGGCCTTCCTCGACTGGGCGGCGGAGCCGGAACAGACCAAGGCCTTTGCCGAGATTGATGGCGCCCTTCCCGTCAGCGGACTGGACAGCTACGACTTCAACGGCAGCGCCTACAAGAACGTGGGCGACCTGATCAAGGGCGGAAAGTATGGCCCGCTGCCCAACAGCCAGTGGCCCAACTCGTCGGTCTACGACGCCCTGGCCACCGGCGTCCAAGGGTTGATCACCGGGCAGAAGACCACTGACCAGGTTCTGCAGGCCATGGATGCCGCCTGGGGACAGTAAGTCTTCCACTCCACTACCGTTCCAACGACTCAACGGGACAAGCAAGGAATTATCATGACTGCGACGATGCAACCCAAGAGCGAAGCAGCAGAAGCACCCCGGCGAGGCAAGCGCGCGCCGGGGGCGGGCCGTCCCGCCCGTCCCCGGTCCCGCTCCCTGGAGTTTGGACACTGGTGGTGGGCGCTCCCCGGGATCGCCCTCGTCATCGCCATCCACTACGTGGCAACCGGTATCGGCGGGTTCTTCGCCTTCACCAACTGGACGGGAATCGGTTCCTTCAAGATCACCGGTTTGTACAACTTCGAGGCAATTTTCAAGGACCCCACGAAGGTCGGCGCCCTCTCCAACACGCTGTTCCTGGCCTTCGGGTCGGTATTGCTGGGCAACGTCGCCGGGTTGATCATCGCACTGGGACTGAACCGGGTCCTGAAGACGCGCTACATCCTCCGCACGCTCTTCTTCATGCCGGTGGTCCTTAGCCCGCTTGCCACCGCCTACATCTGGAAGTACATCTTCGACTTCAACGGCCCCATCAACGTCCTGCTGAAGGCAGCCGGCCTCGGAGAACTGGCAAAGCCCTGGCTCGCCGACCCCCAGTGGGCCATCTGGACGGTCCTTGTTGTCCTCGTGTGGTCCTCCACCGGGTTCGCCATGGTGATCTTCATGGCCGGACTCGCCGGTGTTGCGGTGGAGGTCGAAGAAGCCGCGGCGATCGACGGCGCCAACCTGTGGCAGCGCTTCCGGAACGTCACGCTGCCGGCGATCCGTCCCGCCGTCGCGATCGCCACCACGCTGGGAATTGTCCAGGGCCTCCGGGTCTTCGACCCCATCATGGCACTCACCGGCGGCGGCCCGGCAGGGGCCACGGAAACGCTTGCCACGCAGGTGTACAAGCAGGCGTTCGCGCTGGGCAACTTTGGCGGGGGAGCTGCCCTGGCCCTGGTCCTCGCCTTCATCATCCTGATCTTCGCCGTGATCCAGCAGCGGCTGACGCGATCGAATCCTGAGGACTAACCCATGTTCCGCTACACGAAATTCACCCTGATCCGCGAAATCGGGCTCTGGGCCCTGGCCCTGGTCTTCCTCGCCCCGTTCTACTTCCTGGTGACCACGGCCCTGAAGCCGGACAGCGAAATGTACACAACCTCTGCCCTGGCCCTTCCCGCGAATCCGGACTTTGGCAACTTCGTGAAAGTCCTTACGGCCACGGGCAATTCCAACGTTATGGCCGGCCTGGTCAACAGCGTCATCATCACCGCCGGGAGCATCATCGGGTTGATCGCGCTGGGGTCCATCACCGGCTACGTTATTTCCCGCAGCACCCGCAGGTGGAGCAAGGCGGCGTACTACCTCTTCCTGGTGGCCATCATCCTTCCGGGCCAGCTCGGCGCCGTGCCGCTGTACATGGGCGCCCGTGGGCTGGGGCTCACCGGATCGGCCTGGGGCCTGATCGTCCTGTACACCGGGATGCTGCTGCCGCTCTCAATCTTCCTGTACTCGAACTTCTTCCGTGGCCTCGGTACGGACTACGAGGAAGCCGCCACGATCGACGGCGCCAGCAAGACGCAGGTCTTCTCCAAAGTGGTGTTTCCCATGATGGCTCCGGCCACCGGAACGGTCACCATCTTCGCCGGGCTGATCGTGTGGAACGACTTCTTCACTTCGCTGATCTTCCTGGGCGGATCCGCCAACCAGACACTCCCGGTGGCCATGTACTACTTCATCGGCTCGCTGGTCTCGAAGTGGAATTCCATCTTCGCGATCGTAATCGTATCCATGATTCCCATCCTGGCGTTGTTCCTGTTTGCGCAGAAGCGCTTTATCCAGGGCTTCTCCGGCGGACTCAAAGGCTGACCCGCATGGCCGGCAACCGCGAGGCGTTTGAACGCTTCGTGGAGATCTTCTACACCCAAAAACGGGTGCGGGAAGCCTTCGGGTTCCTTGTCGCCGACGAGTACCGGCAGCACAATCCCAGCATCCCGGATGGTCCGGAGGCCGCCATCCGGATGCTCACGCCGAAGTTCGACGATGCCCCGGACTCCCGCTTCGAGGTCCAGCGGATCCTCGTTGACGGGGACCTGGCAATGGTGCACGTCCGCGCTTCAGGCCCCGGACGTCCTGATGCCGCCGTCGCAGACATCTACCGCTTCGAAGCCGGGCGCATCGTGGAGCACTGGGACGTGCTGCAGCCCGTCCCCGACCATCCGGTCCACGACCACCCCATGTTTTAGGCAACTACTTCCCAACGATTTCAGGAGACAGCCATGTTCCAACTTGCACCCAATATCGACCTTTTGTTCTCTGAGGCAGGCGACAGCGCAGCAGACCGAGTCCGCGCGGCCGCCGCGGCAGGCTTTGATGCGGTGGAAATGTGGGGCCCCACCGGCAAGGACATCCCCGCCCTCAAAGAGGCGCTGCAGGAAACCGGCGTCCAGCTCACCGCCCAGCTCGCTGAACCCCGGATGCAGTTCATGATCCCGCCCAAGGACCACGCCCCCTTCTATGCGGGCCTGGATGCCGGGGTGGAGGTTGCGCGGCAGCTGGGCTGCCCCCGGATGGTAGTGGGCAGCGGGACCGGCTTCGGCGGCCGGAAACGGCAGGACCAGCTCGACGAACTGATCGAAATCTTCGCCAAGGCAACGGCCCACATCGACGGATCCGGCATCACCCTGGTCCTGGAACCGGTCAACACCCGGGTGGACCACCCCGGAGCGTTGCTGGACAGGACCTCCGAAGCCGTTTACATCGCCAGGGGAGTGGACTCGCCCAACTTCGGCGTCCTCTACGACCTCTACCACTCAACGGTGGAAGGCGAGGACGTGGTGGCGGAACTGGCCAACGCCGGCGGCCTGATCAATTACGTCCAGATTGCCGACGCGCCGGGCCGCGGCGAGCCGGGCTCCGGTTCCATCGACTGGTCCGCCAGGCTTTCCGACCTGCAGGACAGCGGCTACACCGGTCCCGTCGGGCTTGAGTACTACCCCACCATCGAGTCCGCCAAGTCTGTCCGGCGCATCCAGGAACTGGCGGCTGGGCGGTGAGCAGCAACCGCTACCCGGCCGCCGTCGATGTAGCGATCGTCGGCAGCGGCCCCACCGCGTCCGCGTATGCCCGCATCCTCAGCGAGAGGGCTCCCGGAGCCAGCATCGCCATGTTTGAGGTGGGTCCCACGGTGAGCAATCCGCCGGGCGCCCACGTCAAGAACATCGAGGATGAGAACCTCCGTGCAGCCGCCCAGCGGGCATCGGAAGGCCCCGGGGCCGGGGCCGAGACGGTCAACTCACCCGGCGCCGTCAAGAGCGGCGAACGCCGGGCCCGGCCCGGAACGTACCTGCTGCAGGACGGCTACGCGTTCCCCGGTGAGGACGGGATGCCCGTAGCGGCAATGTCCAGCAACGTGGGCGGCATGGCCGCCCACTGGACCGCCGCCTGCCCCCGCCCCGGCGGAAAGGAGCGCATCGGTTTCCTGCCGGACCTGGAGCAACTGCTGGAGGAAGCCGGCCGCCTCCTCGGCGTCACCACTTCCGCCTTCGAGTCGGCACCGTTCTCCCGCCTCGTCCACGACCGTCTCGCCGCCGCCGTTGACGACGGCCGAAACCCGGCCTTCCACGTCCAGCCCATGCCGCTCGCTGTTCACCGGCGTGGCGACGGCCGCCTCGTGTGGTCCGGATCCGACGTCGTCATGGGCGATGCCACCCGGGAAAACCCACGGTTCGACCTGTTCGACGAGTCCTTGGTCCGGCGTGTCCTGGTCGAGGGCGGGCGCGCCGCCGGTGTGGAGGTGGAAGACCGCCGCGGTGGAGGCACGCACCGGGTGGCCGCGCGCTATGTGGTGGTGGGCGGTGACGCCCTGCGCACCCCCCAGTTGCTGTGGGCGTCCGGAATCAGGCCCGATGCACTGGGCCGGTACCTCAATGACCAGTCGCAGGTGGTATTTGCCACCCGTCTTCGCGGCGTCAGCGTCGAGGAGGGGCAGGCGCGTGCAGACGGAGCCCTCAGTGAGCAAAGTGGCGTGACCTGGGTGCCCTATACGGATGACATGCCCTTCCACGGCCAGATCATGCAGTTGGATGCTTCGCCCATTCCCTTGGCTGAGGACGACCCCGTCGTTCCCGGATCGATCGTGGGGCTGGGGCTGTTCTGCGCCAAGGACCTCCAGCGCGAGGACAGGGTGGCGTTCGACGATGGCACGCTGGACAGCTGCGGGATGCCTGCCCTGCGCATCCACTACAGCCTGACCGAAAAGGACCGGGAGGTGCTGGAGCGGGCCCAGCAGGAGATCGTGCGGCTCGGCAAGGCCGTGGGGGAGCCGCTTGATGAGCGGCCCTTCGTCCTCCCGCCGGGTGCCTCGCTGCACTACCAGGGCACCACACGGATGGGGCAGTACGACGACGGCGGGAGCGTGTGTTCCCCGGACAGCGAGGTCTGGCAGGTCCCCGGCCTCTTCGTGGCCGGCAATGGCGTAATTCCCACCGCTACGGCGTGCAATCCTACCCTGACATCGGTGGCGCTCGCGGTCCGCGGGGCAGGAAAGATCGCTGCGGAACTCGCCGATACTTTACTTATGTCTGATTCAGACAATAGAATGACTAAATAATGAATAAGCGGAAGCTGCCGCTTTTCCGATGCAGGCAAGGCATGCCGCAGACAAGGAGGTCTCGATGATCGCCGACCGCATAATCGAGCAAGGAACACTCACCAGTCATGACGGCCGCGCCGCCGTCGAGGTCCGTATTCCCTGGTACCGGGCCCTTCCCGGGTCCTGCATTGCCGGGGCAGCACTCACCATTGACGGGGTTGCGGCGCCGGAGGAATCACTGCGCTGGACCATGAACAACCGCACGTTCAGCTTTGAGGAGCTCGTGGACCAGACCGACGAGTGGTGGTTCCCGCTGGACTCCGCAGTTCTTTCCGGTGACCTGCCGGTGGATGCTTCCCGCGCCGGGCACGAGGTGCGGGTGGACGTGAAGCTCTACATCCCCTACATCATCACCGACCACGGCGTGCTGCACATCGAAGAGCACGACACCAAGACCATGAAGGTGGCACAGCGATGACCAGCCCCGGCACGCCCATCCAGGGCGTCACCCTTTACAGCTTCACCCGTGCCTTCCATGGCCGGGAGTACGACCTTGACGGCCTGATCCGCAAAGTCGCGGCCGAAGGCTTTGGCCCCGGGCTCGAAATCATCGGCTTCTCCAGCCTGCGCGGCTTCCCCGACCGCGTCGACGACAACTTCGTGGGGCAGTTCCGGGACCTTGTGGCGGAGGTGGACCTGGTGCCCACCTCGCTCGCCGTCAACGTTGACACCGGAATCCGCCGTGACCGGCTCATGAACCACGATGAACTGGTCGAATACATGCGCAAGCAGATCGAAGTGGCAGCCCGGCTCGGCTTCCCGATTGCCCGGGTGCAAATCTCGCTGACGCCTGATGCCATGGAGAGCCTCCTTCCCGTTGCAGAAAAGTACGGCGTCACGCTGGCGCTGGAGGTCCACGCAGACCAGCACGGCGCGCACGAACGCGTCCTTGCGCTGCGCGACCGCTACGAGAAGCTCGATTCACCACTCCTGGGGTTCACTGCCGACTGGGGCGCCACCGTCACCGGCTTCGCGCCTTCGCTGTTGGAGGCATACCGCCGCCGCGGAGCGTCCGAGGACCTGCTCCAGCAGGTGGTGGACTTGTGGAACGGTTTCTACGCGGAAGGACCGCCCAACACCCAGAAAGTCCACGGGGAACGGTTCGGCGCCTTCATCGGCCTTGCCGCCCGCAACGGCCGGCCGGACCTGGGCATCGACTTCGCCATCAACGGAACCGGCCTCTTCGGCCCCGCGCCGCTGGACACCTGGCTGGAAATCATGCCGTGGGTCCGGCACGTCCACGGAAAGTTCTTCGGCATCGACGAGAACGGCGAAGAGCCGTCCGTGCCGGTGCGCGGCCTGGTCCGCCAACTGGTGGAGAACGGCTACTCCGGCGCGATCTCCAGCGAATACGAAGGCTGGCACTGGAACAACTGGCAGGACCCGTTCGACATCATCCGCGGCGAGCAGGCCGTCCAGCGGTCAGCCGCAGCCAACGCCGGCTCGGCCATGATCACCGACCCCGCGGAAGCACGCCGCATCCTCAACAGCCACCTCGCCCAGCCCGTCCGCGGCTGACACCGAAGGGACCATTAACCATGACTGAAGGCATCGCCGGCTCCGGCATCGAGCTTGGCATCACCCTCTACTCACTCACCTCTGAATTCGCCGCCGGGCTCTACACGCCCGAAACGCTGATCAAGGCCGCGGCCGACGAAGGCCTCGGCCCCGGCGTCGAATTCAATATCGCCCAAATGTTGCGCACCTATCCCGACGTGGACGACGACTTCGTGAAACTGTGGCGCGACAGCATGGACCGCTACGGCCTCACGCCCAGCGCCGTCGGCACCAACCTGGACATGGGCCGCCGCAAGGAACGGGACATGACGCCGGACGAGGAGTTCGACTTCTTCGCCAGGCAACTCAAGACCGCCAACACGCTGGGCTTCAACAAGATCGTCATCCGGTCAGCCGGCAAGGAACTGCTGCGGCGCCTTCTTCCCCTGGCCGAAAAGTACGACCAGAAGCTGGGCTACGAGATCCACGCCCCCCAGGGTCCCAACGATCCGAAGATCCTTCAGATCCGGGAGATGTACGCCGAGCTGGACAGCGAGCGGCTGGGCTTCACCGCGGACTTCAGCTCCACCATGCACAGCCTTTCGCCCACTCTGTTCCGCACGCTGACCCAAATGGGCTTGCCCCAAGAGCACTTTGCCGTCATGCAGGACATCTGGCGCAAGCCCCTGCCCATGCAGGAACGCAACCAGGAGTTTGAGGACTACCTGCGGGAAAACAACTTCGATCCGGCGCAGCTTGGTCCGTTCACCCGGCTGGCGTTCAACATGCACGGCCTGGTTCCGCCGGAGGAATGGCTGGACATCATGCCGCAGATGTTCCACGTCCATGCAAAGTTCTACGACATTGACGAGAAGGGCAACGAGCCCGCCATGGACATTCCGCGGATTGTGCGCCAGTTCGTCAAGGGCGGCTACCAGGGCTTCCTGTCCAGCGAATGGGAGGGCCATGCCTTCGCCGACCTCGGCGAATCCGATCCCATCGAGCTGGTGAAGAAGCAGCACGCCCTGATGCGCAGTGCCATCGAAGACGCCGTCGCACCAAACGCCTCTGACTCCCACCCGACCCTGGTCGAGACCGCTAAGTAAGGAAAGCCCATGGCAACTCACAATTCGCTGTTCCAGGACACCGACGTCCGCAGGCACCCGGAAGGCATCTCCGTAGCGGTGCAACTGCCGTGGTACCGCAGCCTCTGGCTGTCCGCCGTGGACGACGTCGCGGCAACCGTCAACGGTGTGGAAATCTCCAAGGAATCCCTCCGCTTCGAGCTGCAGGGCAAGTCATACTCCATCGCGGAGCTCCCGGAGCAGTGGGAAACCTTGTGGTTTGTGGCTGACAAGCCGGACATCATCATCCCGCTGGACCGCGTTCCCGACGCCGGCGAGGAAATCGACGTCGAGGTCATCCTGACCCTCCGCCTGCTCTACATGCAGATCGCTCCGATGCGGTACGTGGGAAACCGGGTGGCAGTGGACCGAAAGGTCGTGCTGGCATGACCACCCTGCGCGTGGCCATGATCGGTTACGGCTTCATGGGCGCCGCGCATTCCCAAGGCTGGCGCACGGCTCCGCGGGTGTTCGATCTTCCCGCCGAGCCGGAAATGGCGGTCATTGTTGGCCGGAATGCCCAAGCGGTAGGTAAGGCTGCGCGGAAGTGGGGTTGGGCTGAGGCGGCCACTGACTGGCGCGACGTGATCGCGCGGGAAGACATCGACGTCGTCGACATTGTCACCCCGGGCGACTCCCACGCCGAGATCGCCATTGCCGCACTGGAGGCCGGGAAGCACGTCCTGTGCGAGAAGCCGCTGGCCAACAGCGTGGCCGAAGCCGAAGCCATGGCCGCAGCCGCGGAAAGGGCGGCCGCCCGCGGCCTCCGCGCGATGGTGGGTTTCACCTACCGCCGCGTCCCCGCCGCCACGTTCCTGCGGAAACTCATTGCCGAAGGCGCCGTGGGCACCGTCCGCCAGGTGCGGGCGTCCTACCGGCAGGACTGGCTGGTTGACCCGGACATGCCGCTCGCGTGGCGCCTGCAAAAGGAACACGCCGGATCCGGGGCGCTGGGTGACATCGGTGCCCACGCAATCGACCTGGCCCAGTTCGTCACCGGACTGAACCTTGACACGGTCTCCGGCGTGATCGAGACGATCGTGAAGGAACGGCCATTGCTGGAATCGGGCGCGGGGCTGTCCGGAACTGCCGGAGCGGGATACGGCAAGGTGACCGTGGACGACATCGCCATTTTCACCGGCCGCTTCGAATCCGGCGCGCTGGCCTCCTTCGAGGCATCCCGCTTCGCGACCGGCCGTAAGAACGCGCTGCAGATTGAGGTTTCCGGGGACAAGGGAGCGCTCGCCTTCGACCTGGAAGACCTCAACAGCGTCCAGTTCTACGACCGGACCTCTTCCCCGGACCGCCAGGGTTTCCGGAAGATCCTGGTCACCGAGCCGGAGCACCCCTACCTGTCAGGATGGTGGCCTGCGGGTCACATGCTTGGCTACGAGCACGGATTCTCCCACCAGGTGAAGGACCTTGTGGAGGGCATCGTCAACGGCACCGACCCGCATCCGACCTTTGTCGACGGCCTGCAGGTGCAGCAGGTGCTGGAGGCGGTTGAACGCAGTTCTGACAACGGTTCCGCCTGGACACGGGTCGCCGCCGGCGTCCCTGCCCCGGCAGTGTAAGGAGGAGGCATCCGTGGCACGACCGATCACATTGTTTACCGGCCAGTGGGCCGACCTGCCCTTCGAGGAAGTTGCCCGCCTCGCCGGCGAGTGGGGCTACGACGGCCTGGAGATCGCCTGCTGGGGCGACCACCTGGACCCTTGGCGCTGGGACGACGACGCCTATGTCCAAGGCAAGCTGGACATCCTTGAACGCAACGGCCTGGAGGTGTGGACCATCTCCAACCACCTCAAGGGCCAGGCGGTTTGCGATGATCCCATCGACGAACGGCACCGGGGCATCCTGCCGGACGTGGTCTGGGGCGACGGCGACGCGGAGGGCGTCCGCCGGCGCGCCGCCGAGGAATTGAAGAACACCGCACGGCTGGCCGCGAGGCTGGGCGTGAAAACGGTGACGGGCTTTACGGGATCGTCCATTTGGAAGTATGTGGCCATGTTCCCGCCGGCCACGGAGAAGATGGTCGACGCCGGCTACCAGGATTTTGCCGACCGGTGGAACCCGATCCTCGACGTCTTTGACGCGGTGGGCGTCCGTTTTGCCCATGAGGTGCACCCGTCCGAAATCGCCTACGACTACTGGACAACCCAGCGCACCCTGGAAGCGATCGGACACCGCGAAGCCTTTGGGCTGAACTGGGACCCCAGCCACATGGTCTGGCAGGACATTGATCCGGTGGGATTCCTGTGGGACTTCAAGGACCGCATCTACCATGTGCACTGCAAGGACACGAAGAAGCGGCTGGCCAACGGACGCAACGGCCGGCTTTCGTCCCACCTGCCGTGGGCCGACCCGCGCCGGGGCTGGGATTTCATCTCCACCGGCCACGGCGACGTGCCCTGGGAGGACGCGTTCCGGATGCTCAATTCCATCGGCTACCGCGGACCGCTGTCAGTGGAGTGGGAGGATGCAGGCATGAACCGGCTGGACGGCGCCCCCGAAGCACTCGAGTTTGTCCGCCGGCTTTCCGGTTACGAACCCTCCGCGGCGGCCTTCGACGCCGCCTTCAGCACCAAGTAGCAACATCATCAGAGCGGCCGGCCCGGAAGATCCCGGCCGGCCGTTGTGTTTGTTGACCCGACTCAACTGCCGGAGGACAGCGCCGCCTCCGCCAGCGCCAAGTGCCGCCGCGTCATTTCCGTGGGGTCGTCCTGCAGCCACTCGTGGCCGCCCCACTCGCTGGTCAGCGTGCCGGTGAAGCCGCTCCGGCTGAGCAGGCCGGCGAGGTCCCGCAGCGGCTGCGAAACCCTCCCGTCGTCGTCCAGGTCCCAGAACTTCAGATGGAAGGCGCCCACCAGGGGCATGATGCCCTGCAGGTCTGCTGCCTCGCTGCGGCCGAAGCGGATCAACAGGTTCATGAAGAGGGTGTGGATCCGCGGCGGAACCTGCCCTGACCGGAGCAGGGCCGTGACCGCGTCGAGGGTGGCGGGATCCCGCCAGTCATGTTCCAAGCGCGCCAGAAGTTCCGCGGGGATCCCGCTTTGGCGAAGCTTTTCAAGGTAGGTGGCGGGAAGGGCCGGCATGAGCATGCTGATGTCCACGAGCACCCGCACGTGGTCATCCGCCAGCGCGGCGATTGCGTCCAGGGCAGGCTCGACGCCGGGGTTCCCGGGAGCCTGCCGGCCTTGGATTTCCTCGAACAACACCAGGTCCAGTTCATGCAGCATCGGCTGCAGCAGGGTGAGCAGGTCGGGCCCCGCTTGTCCGATCGGCAGCCGGACTCCGTGGGCTCCAACCCGGTGCGCTGCACGCAGTTGCGGTGCCAGGAACTCCAGCCGCTCCAGCAGGGAACGCCGGGTGGTGGGGGAGGTGAACTCGTCCAGGCTCGCCCCCACAATGCTGATGTGGCCCCCTCGCGACGCCAGGGATTGGCGGAGGCCGTCCACTTCCTCGTCCTGCGGATCGGGAAAGGACCGCCACACAAGCCCCGGTTCAAGTTCCACGGTTTTCACCAGGTCCGCAATAC
Source organism: Arthrobacter sp. SLBN-112 (assembly GCF_030944625.1). Taxonomy (NCBI): domain Bacteria; kingdom Bacillati; phylum Actinomycetota; class Actinomycetes; order Micrococcales; family Micrococcaceae; genus Arthrobacter; species Arthrobacter sp. SLBN-112. The sequence continues at coordinate 599,772 of NZ_JAUSXY010000001.1, read as the reverse complement.
CGGAAACGATGTCCGGGGCAGTTCGCCCGGCGGCCACGATGTCGGGAGCCCAGTTGAACGAACTGGCGCAGAGAGTCCAGTCGGCGGAAATTTCGGCAGCCATGAAGCACCTTTCCTTTTGTGCCTTTAACTGACAAACTTATGTCAGTTTTAGGATAAAGGAAGGCTGTTGAATTGGAAACCGCTTTGCGCGACGACGCACTGACCGCCATTCCTGGCGGCTTCGAGCTCCGGCTTGGCTTACCATGGATCCGTTCGATGCCGCTCTCCAGTATTGCCGGCCTGGCCGTGGAGGTGGACGGCGTTCCGGTTGCTGCGGGCGGTGTGGCCGTGGTGCTGGGCACCAGGCGCGTGCCGGCGGACGCCTTGCCGGCCGAGCCCGGGTGGTGGTTCATCCAGGACAGGCTTGTCCTGGCCGTCCCGGGGGAACTCTCCGCCGGCACGCACGCCGTCGGTGTGGACTTCACCCTGATGGTGCCTTACCTGCGGGCTCCCTCAGGTTCGCCGCTGATACTCCCGTTCCGCGTTGAGGCCCGGCTGGACGCGGGCCCGGCGGCGGTGCCGGGGATCTCCCGCGACGTGGCGTGAGCGCGGCTGCCGGGCTGCCTCGGTAAGGAGGCTCAGGCCGGCACTGCCGTTCGCTCGGGAGACGGCCTGCCTTCGGCGAACCAGCGCGGGAAAGTGACATCGAACAACTGCTCGCGTGCAAGCTCTGCTCCGCCGCGGAGCGGTTCGCGCTCGTCGTTCACGGACAAGGTGATGGTGAGGTCGCGGGGTGGCAAGGGGCAACGACAGTTCGTACACGCGTTGCCGCACCTCGGCCAGGAACACCTCGCCCGCAGAGGCAATGGCGCCTCCGATGACAATGACTCCCGGGTTGAACATGTTGACCAGGGCCGAGATGGTCTCGCCGGCCACGTGGGCGGACTTCTGAACGAGCGTGATAGCCAGTGAATCACCGGCCTGTGCTGCGAGGGTGATGTCTTCCAGGGTCAGCGCCCGCTCCTTTGCCCGTCCGGCAAGGGAGGTGGTTACGCCTTCCTTGATTGCCTGCTCTGCGTCCCGCACCAGGGCCCATCCGCCGGCCACGGCTTCGAGGCAGCCGACTTTGCCGCAGCGGCACTGCTCGTTGGAGTCGGATACCCTAACGTGGCCGATATCCCCGGCCGCGCCGTTGGCGCCACGGTGGATCCGGCCCTTGGACAGCAGGCCGGAGCCGACTCCCGAGCCGATCTTGCAGTAGATCAGGTCTGTGAGGGAGTCGCGACGGCGGGCGCGCTCACCAAGAGCCAAAAGATTTGAATCGTTATCCACCCATACGGGCGCGTTGAAGCGTTCCTCGAAGGGCGTCCGGACGTCGAAGCCGTTCCATCCGGGCATGATCGGCGGTGCCACGGGCTGTCCCGTGGCGAAGTCCACCGGGCCTGGCAGGCCGACCACCACACCCCACACCGGCACGTCGGGATGTTTCTTGAGCACGTCATCAATAAGGGTCATGACCGCATCGATGGTCTTCTCCGGCCCTTGGGAAATCTCCCAATTGCGGTGCGCATGGTCAATGATGTCGCCGTCGAGCGCCGCGATGCCCACCCTGATGTGCGCTGCGCCGAGGGCGCAGATGACGATCCGCCCCTGTTCCGAGCGGAAACGGAGAGTCCGCGGCGCGCGGCCTCCGGACGAGGCGCCGAAGTCGCCGTCGCCGAGGAATCCGATTTCAATGGCCTGGTCCACGCGCTGGCTCACGACGCCCCTGCCCAGCCCGGTGACCTTGCCGATTTCGGGCCGGGTGGTTGCCTCGCCTGTCCGCACCAGGTTGACGATTCGCAGCAGGCTGGTTACTTCGTCCGTTTGTGCTCCGAAACGGAGGGTGGAGTCTGTCGTCATGGCTCCAATTCTCACACACAGCACACCACTAAGGCGCGGATTCCGGGCAACTATAGCTAATAATTTGCCTACTTATGAATAATAGAGACATAAGAGTGGAGGTAATGATGCCTTGGAAGGTAGGGATTCTCGGGGCCGGACCCGGTGTTGCGGCCCTGCACCTGCCGGTGTTGCGGGGGCTTCCGGACCTGTTTGCCGTGGTGCACATCGCCGACGCCGGAAGTGGCCGCGCTGAAGATCTTTCGGAAAGGTTCGGTGCCCGCTGGTCCGGTGGGGAAGCTGAGTTGCTGGCGGACCCGGAAGTGCAGGTGGTGGCTGTCTGCAGTCCGGCGGCGGAGCACGCCCGCCAAATCCTGGCGGCCGTGGCTGCCGGCAAGCGGGCCATCTTCTGCGAGAAGCCCCTGGCCACCAGCAAGCACGACGCTGTCAGGGTCATAGATGCCTGCCGCGCTGCCGGCGCCATCCTCCTGGTGGGGACCAACCATTTGTTTGATGCCGCTTGGGACCGTGCCAGGCACCACCTTGTTGCGCTCGAAGGCAGGGTGCGGGCCGTATCGGTCACCTTGGCGCTCCCACCCAACGACAGGTACCACCAGCTCGTGGCGGAAGGCGGGCCGTTCCAGGCCGCACGCCACGGCCGCCCGGACCTGGGTAGCCCGGCGGTGGCGGCGGGAGTCCTGCGGCAACTGTTGACCGGGCTGGCAATCCATGACCTTCCCGCTGTCAGGGATATCGCACCAGGTATCGACGACGTCGTCTATGCGCAGGTTGCACCGCCCCTCGGCTATTTGGTGGGGTACCGGGCCGGAAGCGTCCTGGTCCAACTCGCGCTCACCATGCTGCCCGAAGGACCTGACGCCCTCTGGCGCATGGCCATTGCCACCTCCCGCGACCCGGATCGAGGTCAACTTTCCGCCGGCCTTCGTCCATGCGGGAAGCGCCGGCATCCGCGTGCGTGGCGTGGGCGGGCAGTGGACGGAATACGGGAGGGATCCCGGGGACGGCTATGTGGCGGAGTGGCGCGTCCTGGCATCGCTCCTCGAGGGGGCCGCGCCGGTGGAATATGACGAACTGCTCGCCGACGCGCTCTATGCACTTGAACTTGCCGATGCTGCCGCCGCCAAGGTCCTGGCGGGGGCCCCGCAGTGACGCCGCACCGGGGCTGTGCCGGCGTGACTACCCGGTTGCCCGCCTACGTGGCAGCTGCGGCCGCGCTTTCTCGCAGCGCCGGGCTCGCGAACGGCATTCGCGGTGCCGTGGCGGTCATCCCCGGCTCCGGCAACTGGTGGGCCGGGCTGCTTGCCGCCCGGGAGGAGGGGGCGGTTGCGGTGGTGATCGCAGACCCCGCGGTCCTGCCTGAGGAAGTCCTCGATGCCGGCTCCTGGGCCGGAGGCATTCCGGTTGTGGTCGAACGGCCCGGGCTCCGCGCCGACATGGTCGCGGACGCTGTGCGGGCACGGCGCGGAACGCAGGCGCGGATGGTCACCGTGGAGTGCGCCGCCCCCGCTACACGGCTGGGTGCCGTGATCCGTGACGGCGTGGGCTGGGCGCGCTCCCTTGCAGGCGGCCCGCTGACCCTCCAAAAGGGTACCGCGGTCGCGGAAGGCGCCATGGCCCTGATGGATTCACCACTGACCGGTGGAGGCCACCTTCCTTCCACCCTGGTGGGCACCGTCCTCGGCGGACCCGCCGCAGGCGGCCTGCTCCAGGTGTTGGCCCTGGGCGAGGTCAGGACGGAGGTCGCCATTGACCATGATGCCGGCCGGGTGAAGCTGGAGACCTCGACGCCGGAAGGGTCGCTCAGGGCGCCGGAGCGCTACGAGACCTCGGCGAGGCTGGCATTGCGCCGGGCCATTGAAGCCATGTCAAGCGGCGGACAAGTGGCCGATCTGCGGGAGCTGCTGGAAGACCAGCGGATAGCGCACAAACTCATGCAGGCGGCGCAGGTCGCCGGATGAGTACGTCGATTACGTGCAATCTTTGGTTGTTTTTAAACCTAAGTGGTTGTAGGGTGGGGAGTGGCGCCGGGGTCCCAGCCGGACCCGTTCCCCGTCGTGATGGTGCGCCGGGGGCACATCACGTCGCGTCGACGGTCCGATCGTTCGGGCAGACCCCTATGCAACTATCACCTGTAAAACTCCGCCTCCTCACCACCTCCCTGCTCACCGTCTCATTCCTCGGGGCATTGGATCACACAGTGGTCTCCACGTCCCTTGCCACCATTTCCGGAGAGCTGGGTGCGCTGCAGCTGATGAGCTGGGTAGTGGTGGGCTACACCCTGGCCAGCACGGTGCTGCTGCCCGTGCTCGGCAAACTCGGCGATGTCCTCGGCGCCCGTAGGATCTTCCTGGTTTCCCTGGTGATGTTCCTGGCGGCTTCCTTGGCCTGTGGTTTTGCCACGGACATCGCGTGGCTCATTGCCGCCCGCGTCCTGCAGGGCATGAGCTCGGCGGGCCTGCAGCTCATGTCGCAGACCATCATCGCCCGCGTCACCACGCAGCGTGAACGGCCGCGCTACATGGCAATCATCGGGGCGGCTTTTCCCATCGCCATCGTGGTAGGCCCGGCAGTGGGCGGTGCCATCACCGATTACTGGGGCTGGCAGTGGGTCTTCTGGATCAACCTCCCGGTGGGTGCCGCCGCGTTCGCCCTGGCACTGGTGGCCGTTCCCCACCTGGCACCGGGCGCAGCGCCCCGGCACTTGGACATTGCCGGCTCCGCTGTCTTCACCACCGCACTGGTGGCGCTCGTCCTCGCCGCCTCCTGGGCCGCGGAAAGGAACGGCGGTCCTGCCGCCGGAAGCGCGCTCGCCGTCAGCATCGTGGGCTTCATCGCCTTCTTCCTGATCGAGCGGCGGGCGCCCGAGCCCATCATTCCGCTCCACTTCTTCGCCAACCGCACCATTGCTGCAGGGACGGCGCTCTCGGCGATCATCGGCGTCGGCTTCTTCTCCATCACCGCGTACCTGCCCACGTACTACCAGATGGCCTACCGGACCACCGCCACGGTGTCCGGCCTGGTTCCCATCGCCACCGTCTTCGGCATGCTGATCAGCAACCTGCTCACGGGCTGGCTGGCCAGCCGGACGGGTCGTTACCGGATCTTCCCCGTGGCGGGAACGGTGCTGGGAGCAGCAGGCCTGCTGGTGATGGCACTGCTGCCGGCAGGGCTCCCGCTGTGGGCGCCCATGATCGTGATGGGTGGTGTGGGCATGGGCACCGGGGCGTTCATGAGCCTCATCGTGGCCGTGGTCCAGGGCGCCGTCCCCGCAGGCCAGACGGGCACCATTACCGCCACCATCAACCTGGTGCGACAGGTGGGATCAACCGTGGCGACGGCGGTCATCGGCGGGGTCATCGGCTCCGGTGTTGCGGCCCTCCTGCCGGCAGGGCTGGACGCGTCCACGCTCACCCCCCAGCTGGTTCACGGAGCTTCGCCGGCGGTCCAGGCCGGCGTCGCCCGGATCTACGGCTCCGTGTTCACGCCCATCTTCATCGCCCTTGCCGGCGCGTACGCCCTGGGAATCGTGGCGGCGCTGCTGCTCCCGCACGGCCGCCTGTCCGACGAACCCGCCCCCGCCGCCCCCACACCTTCCGAAACCCTCTCGGCCTGATCTCGAAGGAGACATCATGTCCAACCCCACCATTGCCGTCGTCGGCAGCGGACCCATCGGTTCCACTTACGCCCGCCTGTTGCTGGAGCAGATCCCCAACGCGCGGGTGGTGATGTTCGAAGCCGGACCGCAGCTGACCACCGTCCCCGGCGAGAGCGTCCGGAACATCCCGGACCCGGATGAGAAGTCGCGCGCCCGGGAAATGTCGCAGGGACCGCAGTCCGGCGGGTTCCGTGAATCGCTTGGCATTCCCGCAGCAACAGTCACCGAGGGCATGTTCACCGCGCGCCAGGGAACGCACCTGCTGGACTTCGGCGGAGCTGGTTCAGCGCACGCCCCCTCATTTCCGGCGGCGGCTGCCGCCACCAACGTGGGCGGGCAGGGTGCGCACTGGACCTGCGCGACGCCGTCGCCCGCGTTCAGCGAAAAGATCCCCTTCATAGCGGACGACGAGTGGGACGGGCTGATTGAAGAGGCCAAAGGCCTCCTGCACGTCCACAGTGCAGCCTTCGCAGACTCGAAAGTGGGCGAAGCCATCCGCTCCCTCCTGGACGAGGAGTTCGGCGCTGAACTCCCCGACGGCTACGGTGTGGGCACGCTTCCTGTCGCCGGGGACCCGCAACCCGACGGGTCCGTGCGCTGGGCTGGTGCCGACGTCGTCCTTGGCCCGTTGATCGACCAGGACAGCACGCTGTCACAGCGGTTCGAACTCCGCGACCTCACCCTGGTCCGCCGCGTGGAGCTCGACGGAACCCGGGCCACCGGTGTCACCGTGCAGGATCTCCGCACCGGAACGGAATCCTTTGTGCCGGCGGACGTGGTGGTGGTAGCGGCGGATGCTTTCCGGTCACCCCAGCTCCTGTGGGCCTCGGGCGTCCGGCCGGCGGCGCTTGGCCACTACCTGACCGAACACCCGGTGGTGATTTCCACGGTGGCGCTCGACGCCGACAAGATGAGCCGTTTCGCCGCAAAGGAGGACCTGGACGCAGAACTGGCCCGGCGCGCCCAAAACCCGGCGGACCCCGTGGCGGCCGTGAACCGCATCCCGTTCTCCGAGCCCGAGCACCCCTTCTCGGTCCAGGTGATGTACACCGAAACCACGCCGTTCCCCATGGAGCCGGGCACCCCGTACTCGGAGAACCGCTGGGGCTACGTCAACATGGGCTACGGCCTGCGCAAGCACCCGCGCTACGAGGACGCCGTCACCTTTGACGACAACGAGCCCGACTACCGCGGCTTCCCGAACATGAGCATCGACTATGCGCTCACGGAGCGGGAGGAAGCGGAGATTGCCCAAGCCACCGAACGGTTGCGCCGTGCCGGCAAGGCCCTGGGCGTCTTTGTGGCCGAACCGAGGCTGATGCCCAACGGCTCCAGCCTGCACTACCAGGGCACCATGCGCATGGGAGCGGCCGACGACGGCAGCTCAGTGGCAGATCCATGGTCCAGGGTGTGGGGCTACGAGAACCTGGTGGTGGGCGGGAACGCGCTCATTCCGACAGCCACGGCCATGAACCCCACGCTGATGAGCGTGGCCATCGCCGTCCGCGGCGCGCGCCAGGTCGCCAAAGAACTGGGATCCTGAAGCGCTTGCGGCCCGGAGCCGGTTCCAGGCCCTCGCACGGCTAACCTGTGGGTATGAAGAACCTGGACCTGAACCTACTGCCCCACCTGCAGGTCCTGCTGGAACTGAGGAACATCACCCGGGCCGCGGAGCGCCTCCAGCTAAGCCAACCGGCCACCAGCGCCGCAATGGCCAGGCTCCGGCGCCACTTCGACGACGAACTCCTGGTCCGCAATGGCCGCACCTACGATCTGACGCCCTTCGCGCAATCCCTGGTTCCGCTGGTTGATGAAGCAATGCTCCACATCCAGCGGGCCACGCGCATCCGCTCCGGCTTCGATCCTGCGGCAAGCGAGCGGGAATTCGTGATTGCAGCCTCCGACTACGCGGCGGCGCTGATCGTGGGTCCGCTGCGGGGCATCCTGCGGGAGGAAGCCCCTGGGGTGTCCGTGGATTTCGTTCCCACGTCAAATTCCGGGATCCAGGGCCAGATGGCTGACTACTCCAAGATCGACCTGCTCGTCGGGCCAACCGGTTACCAGATGCAGGGGGCCAGCCGGCAGCTGTTCAGGGACAGCTTCATGGCCGTTGCCGACGCCGGTAATCCCTTGCTCCAGCAGCACCGCCTTACCCTGGCCGACCTGGCCACGGTGCCCCACGCCGTCGGCTATTTCGGTGAGGGCATCAGCACTCCCGCGGACAAACTGTTCGAGTCGCGCGGCATCCAGCGCCGGGTGGCCGCGGTGGTGGCCGGGTTCCTGTCGCTGCCCCTGCTGGTGGAAGGAACGGACCTTGTGGCGCTGGTGCCGGGGATGCTGGCAGCGCGGGCCCAGCGAGGCGCCAACATTGCGGTGCTGGGGTTCGCCGACGATGCCGAAGCCTCCCTGGTGGAGGCCATGTACTGGCACCCCTCGCAGGCGGAGGACCCTGCCGGAGTCTGGCTGCGTTCGGTGGTGCAGCGTTCCTGCGCCCGGCTGCATGAACTCTTTCCCGCCGCCGCACATCCCCTGACCATCCACGCGGCGGATACCACGTAGACCCAGGACACCGTTCCCGTTCCGGTCCATTCCTGCGAAAGTCGGGGAAACACGCTTTCGGAAGGAACCCCTGTGCCCGTTTCCAGCCAGCGCCTGGCCGGCAAGACCGCCGTCATCACCGGAACGGCCAGCGGCCAGGGCAGGGCGGCAGCGCTCGCCTTCGCTGCGGAAGGGGCCTTCGTGGTGGGCTGCGATATGGACGACGACGGCGCGGCAGCCACAGTCGCGGCGGTGACGGCGGCCGGGGGCCGGATGGGCAGCAGCCGGGTGGATCTGACAGATGAGGCCGCCGTGGCGGCCTGGGCGGGCGACGTTGCGGAAGCCCACGGGCAGGTCCACATCCTGTACGCGAACGCCGCAGTCACGCGGTTCGCCCCCGTGGAGCAGCTCTCCTATGCGGACTGGAAGTGGAACGTGGAGCACGAGATGGACGTGGTGTTCCTGCCGGTGAAGTACTTCTGGCCGCAGCTGATTGCGGCGCAAAACGCGGCCATCGTCCTGGTGGGTTCCACCGCGGGCGTGACAGGCTCGATGACCAACGGGCGGCTGGCGCACACCGCCACCAAGGGCGCCGTGGTGGCCATGACCAAACAGCTGGCGGCCGAAGGAGCGCCGCACGGGCTGCGCGTCAATGCGGTCAGCCCCGGCATGATCCGCACCGCCGCCACCGAGGGCAACCTCCTCGCTCCCGACCATCCGATGCGGACCATCGCCGGCAGCATTCCCCTGGGCAGGATTGGCGGGCCGGAGGAGGTGGCCGCTTGCGCGCTGTTCCTCGCTTCCGATGAAGCGTCCTACGTGACGGGGGCCAACCTGATGGTCGACGGCGGCTGGTCGGCGGTCCTGCCCGGCTGACTTAGGTGCGGCCGGGGGTTCAGCGCAGGGCGTCGGATACGGACTTGGCCCCGCCGTGGCCTGCCTGGCCGCCGTCCACCGGGATTTCCGCGCCGGTGACGAACGAGGACAGCGGGCTGAGGAGGAAGAGCACGACGCCGGCCACCTCCTCGACGGTGCCGGTGCGGCCCAACGGCGTCTCGGCCAGGGTGGCCTCCCGGAATTCCGGTTTGGCACCCGCTGTCATGGGCGTTTCGATGAAGCCAGGATGGACGGTGTTCACCCTGATGCCGCGCGGGCCAAGCTCCATGGCCGCCACCTGTGAAAGGCCGCGGAGTGCCCACTTGCTGGCGGTGTACGCCACGGGGTAGTGCGCCGTCAGCCCTGCAACGGACCCAACATTCACGATCGAGGACCCGCTGCGCATGAGGGGAGCGAGGGCCTGGATCCCCAGCAGGGAGCCGGCGACATTCACCTCGTAGACCCGCTGCAGGTCCGCCACCGAAGCTTCGAGCAGCCGGCTGCGCTGGGTGATGCCGGCATTGTTGACCAGCCCGTCCACGCGCCAGCCCTGGGACCTGATCCACGCGGCCAGGTCAGCCCACCCCGAGGCGTCGCCCACATCCAGCCGGCGGTAGAACAGGCCGCCGCCGGGGGCCGCGGAAACCCCAAGCCCGGCCGGTGGCCTGGCGGGCAGGTCCGTGGCGATCACGCGCGCCCCGGCCTTTACGAGCATCCGGGCTTCGGCCGCACCCTGGCCCTGAGCCGCGCCGGTAACCACCACCGTGCGGCCGTCGAGCCGCAGGGAGGCCACCCTAAATCCCCGAAGCTGCGGCGGAGGCAACCCGGTTGCGGGGCCGCGTCCGGGCGGGAACGCGGGTGGTGGCCTCACGCCTGGCGCCCACCGTGTTCTCGATGGTGCCGACGCCTTCCACGGTCATCCGGACCACGTCGCCGGTTTTCAGCGGCGGGGGAGTCTGGGACCCGTTGCGGCCCCAGAGTTCGGCAAGGCAGCCGCTGCCGCACGTGCCGGAGCCCAGTATGTCGCCGGAACGCACCACGGAGTCCTGCGAGGCGTATGCCACCAGCTCAGCGAACGGCCAGCCCATGTTGGAGAGCAGGTCCTGGCCGATGGTTTCGCCGTTGACCTGGACGGACATGGAGATAGGCAGGAAGCCTTCGGCGTCGTGCCGGTCCTCGAATTCGTCGGCGGTGACAATCCAGGGCCCCAGCGTGTTGGCGAAGTCCTTGCCCTTGCACGGACCCAGGCTGACCTTCATCTCCCGGCGCTGCAAATCCCGGGCGGACCAGTCGTTGAGCACCGTGTATCCGAAAATGTGCCGGTGGGCCTCTTCCGCGGTCAGGTTGCGGCCGTCGCTCCCGGGGACGCGTCCGACGACGGCTGCCACCTCCGTTTCAAAGTCCAGGTCCGTGCAGCCCGCGGGAATCCCGATCACCTCGCCTGTACCGGTCACCGTGTGCGGGTTAGTGAAGTAAAACGTAGGTGCCTCGTACCATTCGGGCACCACGCCGGCCACGCCGTCGATGCTCTTCCGCACACCTTCCACGTGCTCCTCGAACGCCACGAAGTCCCGGATGGTGGCCGGTTCCAGCGGGGCGAGCAGCTGCACATCCGCCAGCGGAACAGCAGCAGCGGAACCAACCACCTCACGAGCGAGTGCCAGCGTCTCCTCGAGTCCGGCGTCCAGGAGAGTCTGGACGCCCTGGCCTGCCGGCAGCGCATAGCAGTGTTCACCGTCCACGAAGCCGGACCGCGTCCCGCCGTCGTGATCCCAACGGGCAATCTTGACCATGTAGGTGTTCCTTAAGCGTTGGGGCGGGTGGCCAGGGCGGCTGCCGCGGTGATGCCCAGGGCCCGTGCGTTGCCGCCCAAAACCCGGGCCTCGTCATCGGCCGGGAGTGCGGCAGCCTCCACCTCGTCCACCGGAAGGTCGGACCCCATGTCGAACGGGTAGTCCGAGCCGAGCAGCACCTGCTCGGGCCCGGCGGCGGCAACAAGAGCCCGCAGTTCAGCCGGGCTGTGGACCAGCGAGTCGAAGTACAGCTTCCGCAGGTAGGACGACGGCGGCCGGGCGCAGCCATGTGCCTCCGGCCGGACCTTCCAGGCGTGGTCGGAGCGGCCCAGGGTGGTGGGCAGGTAACCGCCGCCGTGGGCGGCCAGGACCTTCAGCGCAGGGTGGCGGTCCAGGACGCCACTGAAGATGAGGTGGGACAGTGCAACCGCATTTTCGGCCGGCTGGGACACGGTGTTGGCCAGGTAGAAGCGGTCCAGCCGCTCATCCAGCGAGCAGCCGAACGGGTGCAGGAACACCAAAGCGCCCAGCTCTTCGGCACGGGCCCAGAACGGTTCCAGCCGGGGGTCCGAAAGTTCAATGGTGCTGCGTTCCGGGTCCTCGGGAGTGGCCGCGAAGGATCCGATTTCGACCCCCAGCAGCCCGCATTCAAGTACGGCCTGTTCCAGGGCGTCCACCATCAGGCCCGGGTGCTGGAGCGGGACCAGGCCCAGCCCGTTGAGCCGGTTTGGCGCGCGGTCCACGAACTCCCGCACCGCCTGGTTGGCGGCCTTGGCCAGTTCCAAACCCAGCTCCTCACCGGCGAAGTAATAGAAGTGCGACGGCGACGGCGAGACCAGCTGCACATCCACACCCTGGGCATCCATGCCCGCGAGCCGGCGGTCCAGGTCCGTCAGCTGCGGCCAGCGCTCCTTGATCATCCGGCCCGACGCGGCCATGGATTCGGGCCCGTTGCGGCGCACTTCCAGGGCCTGCTGGGCGCCGAAGCCCACCGGGGCGGCGTCGGCCACCAGCTGCTGCAGGGCCGGCAGCAGGATGTGTGCGTGGACGTCCACCGTGGGGTTGGTGCCGGGACGGGTGCTCATGCCGGCTCCTTCAGCATGACGGACAGCCCGTGCATCAGGCCGGGTACGTCGGCGTCGCGGACGCCGTCGAGCATCCACTGGCCCAGCTGGACGGAGGCGTTGACCACAGCCTTGGCCCGGTCCAGGCGTCGGTCCGTGAATTCCTTCCACAGGGTTTCGGTGAGGTCGTCCACGTTGATCAGCAGTTCCGCCAGGACCACGGCGTCCTCCAAGGCCATGGCGGCGCCCTGGGCCACCGTGGGCGGGCAGCTGTGGGCGGCGTCGCCGATGATTACGGTGCGGCCGCGGTTCCACGGCCCGTCCACCAGGTGCGTGGTGAACCACGTGTAGTTGATGCGGGCGCTGTGGTCCAGGTTTGCCCGGATCTCGTTCCACGGGCCGCCGTAGGCTGCGGCGAGTTCGGCCATGATGCGGGGGCCGTCTTCCTGCTTGCGTTCCTGCGCCTTTTCCACGAGGTAGGCGTAGATGGTGTCCGGGCCGGTGGGGCAGTAGCCCGCGATGAAGCAGGGTCCGCCGTAGGTGAGGTCGGTGCGGTCCACGTCCTGGGGGCGTTCCACGAAGGCGCGCCAGATGCCCATGCCGGTGGACCGGGGTTCGACGTCGATGCCGATGGCTTTGCGGACGGCGGAATGCAGGCCGTCGGCGCCGATCAGGAGGTCATAGGTGGCGGAGCCGCCGTCGGCGGTGCTCACGGTGACGGACCCGCCGTCGTCCGTTATTCCGGTGACGGTCCTGCCGTAGCTGATCCGCGCACCGGCCTGCTCGGCGCGTTCGCGGAGAATGGCGGTGAGGTCCGGGCGGTACATGCCCATGGTGGCGGGAAGGTCGTCGCCGCCGGTACGGATATCCTCGAGGACCGCGATGACGGTGCCGGCGGGATCTGGGGCCCGCAGGCCGAGAGTGCTGAACCCGAAGCCCTTCGCCTCCACCTCGTCCCAGACGCCGAGCTGGCGGAGAACCCGCAAGGCGTTGCCCTGCAGGGTGATCCCGGACCCGAGGGTCTGCGGGGCGTCCGCCTTTTCGAGGATTTCCACCTTGATTCCGGCATCGGCCAGGAGGATGGCGGCGGCCAGGCCCGCGGCTCCCGCCCCAACGATTCCGACGTTCTGTACTGCTGCCATCGCTGACTCCTTTGTATTGACGGCGATACTGCTGGTGGTTGTTGTACTGAAAGCTACCGGAGGGTGATTACCTGACGGCGATCGGGTTGACCGGTGAGCCAACGGCGCCGGTGATCGGGAGCGGGGCTGCGGTGAGCAGGAAGTCGTACCTGCCGTCCGCCGCGCACGCCTCGGCCAGTCCGTCCGGGTCCCACATCTCGCCCAGGAACAGGCCAAGGTTGGGGATCGCGATCTGATGCAGGGGCTGGAATGCGCCGTCGAACTCGTTGGGTCGGACCTCGAAGCCCCAGGTGTCGGTGGCGATCCCGGCGATTTCTGAGTGGTGCAGCCAGGGCGCGGTAGTGAAGGACAGTCCAGGGGCGGGGCCGCCTGCGTATTCGCCCCAGCCGTCGCGCCGGACCCGGGTGTACTGCCCGGTGCGGATCACCACGATGTTGCCCCGCCGCACGTCAGAGCTGGGCCCTTGGAGTTCAATGGTCCGCTGAAGGTGTTCGGGGGTGATCGCGAACCCGTCCGGCAGCTCGCCGTCGTCCCTTCCCAGCTCGGGACCCAGCGCCCGGCCGACATCGAGCAGGACACCGCGGGTGACGATCTTCGCCGCCGCGGTTTCGATGCCGGTGACGAGATCGCCTTCAGAAGTGACCACGTCCCCGGCGGCCCGGCCGTTCCAGGCCTTGCCTTGGTCGAAGATGTGGCCCAGTCCGTCCCACTGCGTGGAGCACTGAAGGGGCATGGCGATCACGTCGTCAGCGCCGCCAAAGCCGTGCGGGAAGCCTTGGTTGCCGCGTTCGGCGTCGACGCCCGTGTCCGTCATAGTGTGGACGCGGGTTGGTGCGGCGCCGCCAGCCTTTTTGCGGGCCGTTGGTGTCGAAGGGCTGGGAGAGCGAGAACGCCTCACCGGTCTTGACCAGCGCCGCGGCTTCGATCCGCTTGGCGGCGTCGATGAAGTTCAGGGTGCCCAGGACGTCGTCATGGCCCCAGCGGCCCCAGTTGGTGTGTTCCCGGGCCATGGCGCGGATGCTGCCGAGCGGGTCTTCACGCCGGATAACCGGAGAATCAGTGGATTCCCCGGTTCCGGTGGCTGTTGCAGTTTCCTGGGTGGTCACTGGACACCTTCACTTGTGGTTTCGTCCTTGCAGTGGATGAGCTGGGTGCCCAGCCCGGTGATGGTGCCTTCCATGACGTCCCCGTCCTGGAGCAGCCGGCCCCAGTGCTGGCCGTTGCCGGCGGGGCTGCCGGTGAGCACCAGGTCGCCGGGGCGCAGCGGCATGATCTGGGAGGCTTCGCTGACAAGCTTGGCCACGCCGAAGATCATGTCCGCCGTGGACTCGTCCTGCATGGCCTTGCCGTTGAGTTTCAGGGTCACTTGGACGTCCTGCGGGTCGCCGAAGTACTTGGCGGGAACCAGCAGGGGCCCTGTGGGCAGGAAGCCGGGGGCGTTCTTGGCGCGGTACCAGTCGGAACCGATGGCCGGCATGTCCTTGCGGAACACGTACTCGCGGGTGGTGATGTCGTTGACCATGGTGTACCCGAAGACATGGTCCAGCGCTTCCTCGGGTGTGACCCGGAATGCTGTCTTCCCGATCACCGCCGCCAGTTCCAGCTCCCAGTCATGGGACTTGGAGTAGGACGGCAAGGTGAGATCGTCCGTGGCGGACGCCACCGCCGTCGGAAGCCCGATGAAGAAGTACGGCGTGCCCTGGCCTGCGCGCTTGTCCATCATCGCGGCCGTCTTGCTGCGCACTTCCTCCGCGTCCTCGCCCGGCTCGCGGTGCGCCACGGCGAGGTCGATGACGTGCTTGCGGTAGTTGGCTCCGGTCTGCAGGACCTGGGCCGGTTCCACCGGGGCGAGGATTTCGACGGCAGCGCGTGGCAGGCCGGCGTCTTCGCCCGCGGAGGCGGCAAGGGCGTCAAGCTGGTCCTCGGTGGTGTCCCAGTGCTCGATCAGGGAGTTGATGTCCCCGTCCAGGGGCAGGACCCTGTCGTCCACCAGCAGGCCCGCGCGGGGTTTGCTGTCGCCAGGTTCCTGGAACCGGATCAGTGCATATGTTGTTTCCGGCATGGTGCGCTTAGCCCCGGCCCTGCTTGGCGTACGGGTTCAGGAGCGCTTCCTTCATCTCCGGCGACGCGCCTTCCTCGGTGGCGGTGAAGCCTTCTGCCGGCGGGAACGACTCGGTCATGGAGTGCGGCATGGCGCCGTTCTTGTAGAAGTTGTTGGAGCCCTCTGACGGCCTCCAGGTGTTGGCTTCCCAGTCCGGGACGTAGTTACGGTAGCCGCCTGAGTTCAGCTCGACGCGCAGGCCGGACGGTTCGCGGAAGTAGAGGAAGTTTTGCTCGCCTACGCCGTGGATGGAGGGGCCGTACTCCATGGGGGTGCCGTTTTCCATCATCACGTCCGCGGTGCGGAGCAGGTCTTCGGTGGTGTCCACCCAGAAGGCGATGTGGTTGACGCGGCCGGGGCGGCTGGAGGTGTCCAGGACTACGCCGAGGTCGTGGGACTTCTCGTTGGTGGTGAGGACGGAGAAAACGGTGATGGGTGCTTCGTCCAAGTCCACGAAGGCCATGACGCGGAAGCCCAGGGCATCGTTGTACCACTTGGCGAAGCCACGCACGTCGGAGGACGCGACCGTGACGTGGTCCAGGAAGCGAGGTGCGGCGGCGTGGCTGCTGCGGCGCTCGGGCCGGTCCGGGTAGGTGGATTCGAAGCCGGGCTCTGCCACGAACTTGTCCACGTCGTAGAACAGGCGCATGTGGTGGCCGTACGGGCCGGTGAATTCGTAGGCCTTGCCGTATCCGTGGCCGCCGGCAGTCCAGGCGCCCTGCACGCCGGTCGCTTCGACGCGCTGGGCTGCGGCTTCCAGGGATGCCTGGGAGTTGGTGCGCCAGGACATCCGGCCCAGGGATGCCTCCGGGCCTTCGGTGACTACCAGGCTGTAGCGGTAGTAGTCACCCCAGCAGCGGAGGTAGACGTTGCCGTCCACGCGGTCGATGATGCGCATGCCGAACTTTTCCTCGTAGAACCGTGCCGAGGCTTCGACGTCCGGGCTGGTGATCTCGAGGTGGGCAAGATGGGAGAGGGGAGTTTCCACGTTGAAGTCCTTCTTGGTTAGTGGCTGCGGTTTGGTGCAGGTCCTGTAACCACTGTGAGGCACTTCATATATTCGGGGAAGACGAGGTTTTCGATATCAGATATCTGCAAAGCCGATACTCAACTCACGATCTGGTCGAGGCGCCTGGCTTAAAACGGTTGCTCCGCAGCTGTCGTTCCGGGGGCACAAAATGACACCTGCGGAGCAATCGATGGTGCGGGTTACTCCTTGCCAAGCCCCGCCGCCGAGGTCTTCCCGCCGGACACGCTGTTGAGCGCCCGCAGGTCGAAGATGCCGTTGATGTCGGCCTGCTTGGTGGTGCCGGCAGTCACGCCGTCGGCAAGGAGCTTCTGGTAGGTCCCTGCCAGCGGGTCCACGGTGAACACGATGTTCTTCAGGGACCGGTCAATGACGTCCGCTTTCAGCTCGGCGCCCGCTGCTTCTTTCAGGGCGGCATTGATCACCGCAGCCTTGTCACCGGCAGAGGCATTGTTCAGCCATTCAACCGACCTCACGTGGCCCTTGAGCAGGGCCTTGACGGTGTCCGGGTGGTCGGCCGCGTATTTCTGGTTGACGATCAGGATGGTGGTGGGGAACTCGCCCGGCTTGCCGGAGAGCGAGCCGTCCCACAGATCCTTTTCATCCACCAGCACCTTCGCGCCGGCGTCCAGCACCAGGCGGGAGGCCCAGGGCTCAGGCAGCCACGCACCGTCAAGCTTTCCGTCCTGGAACAGCTTGAGCGTCTGGGCGTTCTCGGTGGGGTTGATGGCGACGTCGCCGCTGCCGTCCACGTTGGTTTTGTAGCCCTGGGATGAGAGCCAGGCGCGGAGGGCGACGTCCTGGGTGCCGCCCAACTGGGGCGACGCGAGGGTCTTGCCCTTGAGGTCTGCGGCGGAGTTGATCCCGGGCTTGACCACAAGCTGCGCCCCGCCTGCGGCAGCTCCGGCGATGATGCTGACCGACTGGCCCTGGCTCTTGACGAACGAGTTGATGGCCGGGTTGGGGCCGATGTACGTGGCATCGATGGCGCCTGCGTTCAGGCCTTCGATGGCGGCCGGACCGGCATTGAAGACCTGGGTGCTGAGCTTGGTGCTGCCCAGTTCGTCGGCGATAAAGCCTTTGCTGACGCCCACCAGGGCCGGGGCGTGCGTAACGTTTCCGAAGTAGCCCAGCTTCAGCTCGGCTGCCGGATTGCCGGACGGGGCCCTCTCCAGGGTTGCGGCCGGGGTGCCACTGTTGAGAGCGGAGGCGACGGCGGCGCCACCGCCAACGAGGGCCAGGAGTGCGGCGGCGATACCGATCTTGAGGCCCAGGGAACGCTTGGGCCTGGCTGACTGGCCAGCCACGATGCGCGTGGAGTTCTGCGGGTTTTGCGGACTCTTGTCCTGCGGGTTGGTCATGGGGATTCCTTTGCTGGGGCGGATGCTGAGACGAGGTTACGGAGCTCCCAGCGGGGCCACAATCGTTCGTGTCGCAGTGGTTCACCCGGCGACGCGAACGCGCAATGCGGCGTCGCGGAGCGTCAAAAATCGTCGCGCGGGGTCTTCATCCACCGGAGCAAAGTACCCACAGCCGCCATGGATTTCATCGGCGGTGCCAGCCCTGATTTGCAGGCTGCACTGATGGGTATGTATCCAGCATGGGGATTTTGGAAGGAGAGGTTGATACGTAATTCCTGCTTGCCATGGGGCGCCGGGTGCAGAATCAGCAGCTCATCGAAAACAATCAAGGAGACAATCATGTTGCTTTGGATCGCTATTATCATCGCAGTTCTCTGGCTTCTCGGACTGCTCGCCAATATCGGCGGCGGGCTCATTCACATCCTTTTGGTTGTTGCCGTGGTAGTCCTTATCTTCCACTTTGTGCGGGGCAGGTCTCGCGTCTAGCAACCCGGTGGTTCCCGCCGCCGGCCGGCAATCCGGCGGCGGGGACGGACCCCAAGCATCAGGCGGCCTTCAGCACCGGGAATGGCCGGCGCTCCTTCTGCCCCTTCAGCGGCGGGCGCGTCTGAGCAGTGCGTCGGAGGTGCTGCTGAGGTCCGAGAAGAATGTTCCGGGGCGGACAGATATGACCTCCCAGCCTTCTTTGGCCAGTTTCTTCAGCTCCCTGATCTGTTTCCGGGGGCGGCTGTCCACCGGGACAGTCTTGTATTCATATTCGGGCTGGCTTTCCATGGCGGAACTCCCTCTCTACCCCACGTCGGAGTGGATGTACGTGTGGTTCATCAGCCGTGGCCAGCGGCGACGACTGTCAGGGTGTTTGGTTTAGTCTCGGCCGGATGGCGCGGACGGAGCTGCCGGGCGATTCGGGTTGTTCGGGTGCGGGGGAGATCCCTGTTCTTTTCCGGCCCCCGTGGCCGGCGGGTTGGCCGGTGGTCCGCCGGGGGCCGCCGGGTTTCCCGGTGTGCCCTGTGCAGGTGCCGGCAGGTGGGGGACGTGGGCGGGGGTCGGCGGGGAGCCGGGGCTGCGGGCCGGTTCCGGTGCGGGCAGTACGGACTGGCCGTGTGTGACCACTTCGACCACGCTGGTGATGGCCTGCTGTGCTTTTTCGCGGAAGCGGGGGTCGGTTGCGGCCACGGCTGCTGTGCCAATGCCCATTGATGCCGCTATGGCCAGTGCCGTGAGGGCGGTGCGGCGGTGCTTGCGTCGCTGGTAAGCCTTCAGGCTGAGCGGCCCGGCGGTCATCAACGCGGCGAGCTCCGGGGAGGGAAGCACGGCCGGCCCGTGACGGAAGCAGCGCAGTTCAAGCAGTGCCGCTTTGAGGTCTTCTGCTTCTTCGCTGCCCGTTTCCAGGAGCAGTTGATTGATGATCTGCTCGTCGTGAAGGGCATGCCTGGCGGTCATCTCGGGGCCTCTTCCTTTACCTTGAGCTGCTTTCGGAGGCTGCCCAGCGCCCTGTGCTGGAGTTGCGTGACGGCCCCTGGCGATTTGTGCATGATGACCGCGGCTTCGGTCACCGACAGTTCGGCAATGATCCGCAGCCGGAGAACTTCACGGTGATCCTCGCTCAGACCCTCAAGCATCGCCATGGCGTGGGCTTCTGCGGTGGAGTCCAGGACCATGTCCTCGGCCGATGCGCTCAAACGGGTGTCTCTGCCGGGGTCGTATTGCACGGGAGCGGCTGTTCTGCCGCGATGCCGGTGGTGATCAACGAGGCGGGCGTGAGCAATGGAGAAAATCAGCACCCGCAGGCCTTTCACTCCGCCATGGACTGACTTCAATTTCGGGAACAACGCCAGGAACACGTCATGGGTCACGCCCTCCGGGTCCTCCACGCCGCCGGCCCGGAGATAGCCGGCCACGGCCGGGGAGAAGGCCCGGTAGACGGTGGTGAACAACGACGCGAAATCGTCATGACCCGATGCCAGCAGCTCATCAGTGAGCAGATCCATCCCGGCCCCCGAACATCCCGCCGAGCCCTGGTTTAGGATTTCCCTGCCGTGGCGGGCTTGTGGGACAAGCCCTTCCCGGCCTGGGCCGGTGGCGTTCCGTTGCCCGGTTTCGCCGACGTTCCTGGGTCGCCCGGATCGTCCTGCCGGTGCTCGCCTGATTGGCCGGGCGCTGGAACGGATGCACAGTACGCGGCGATGCCGGTACTGCCGTTCGCTGCGGCTGACAGCGACTGGTAGGCGGTTGAGGCCGGATCCAAGCCGCCGCTGCTGAACGCGGTGCAAAGTCCGAAAGCCGCCGGGCCGGTCGCGTCCGGGCCGGCTGATGGCCTCTCGGCCGGGGGTGCCGGCGGATCGGCGGGATTTGATGTTTTCCCGTGCGTGGCTGTCTCGGGCTTCTGCTCTTCCGCCGCGGGACCGGCGGCCGGCGCCGGGGCGCCGATCAGCTCATGGCTGCTTTGCTGCAGCGACGCGGGAAGGGTCCCGGTGTATGCTGCCGCAGCCGTACCTCCGACGGCGATGGTTCCTCCGGCCAGGATTCCGGCCGCGATTTTGCTGGTCGCCAATGCGGTAAAGAACGACATGAAGTCCTCCAAAGTGAAAACCGTGAAAATGCTCCTGGACGTCGGGTCCATACCTACGTAATCGCCCCCGGAACGGGAATATGACGCTCCGAACGAAAAACTTTGGCTAATGGCCGCAAGATTCGATCAAGGTCGGGAAGGTAGTATCAACGTCCAAAGCTGTGGCCGCCACTCTTAGCGCTCTTGCGTTCATCGGAGCTCAAGTCCCTTTCTGATTTGGCCCTGTCGCGGGGCACGGAGCGCCGCGCCCTGTGACCGGAGCCTACGAAAGACCCGCAGCAAATGAACGAGTACCGGATACCTGACTCGGCGGGACCGGACCATGACCTTCCGTACCCGGTACTCGCTTCCGAACCGGACAAGCGGCGAACGAGACCAGCGTCGTGTTCGCGCGAACCGCCCACGTAGACTTGCAGGATGCGGTTGGTTGCAAGCGATATTGACGGAACAATCCTTGGGCACGACGGAAAGATCAGCCCCCGCACCATCCGCGCCTTCCACGCCTGCCGGGATGCCGGCGTCGAACTGGTCTTCGTCACCGGACGCCCGCCGCGCTGGCTGCACCCGCTTGAGGAGCAGCTTGGCCACACCGGACGGGTGATCTGTTCCAACGGCGCTGTCGTCTGGGATCTCGAAGCGGACCGCCTGGTGTCCGCCCGTGCCCTGGCCATCGGTACCGTCCTGGAAATCCGCCGCATCATCAAGGAACTCCGTCCCGCGGCGCTGTTCGCGGCGGAAACACTCACCGGGTTCCACCTCGAACCCGGCTTCATCGAAAACGAATCCAGCGAACTCCTCGCCGACTTCACTCCTGCGCCGCTCCACGAAACGCTCACCGGGGACGACGCCGTGGTCAAATTCCTCGCCATTGTCCGGGAAGGCACGCCGGACGACTTCCTCGCGGAGGTGGCGCCCGCCGTCGGACACCTGGCCGCCGCCACCCACTCCTCGCCCGGCGTCGCCATGCTGGAACTGTCCCTCCCAGGCGTCAACAAGGCCGTCACCCTGGCCGAGTACGCTGCCGCACTGGGCATCGACGCCGCCGACGTAGTGGCCTTCGGCGACATGCCCAACGACATCGAAATGCTCCGCTGGGCAGGCCACGGCTACGCGATGGCCAGCGGCCACCCCGAGGCGATCAAGGCGGCGGGCCAGCAGGCCCCGCATTTCGACGACGACGGCGTGGCCCAGGTCCTGGAAGCCAGGCTCGCTGCCCGGGGGGTACAGTTTTCCTGAGTTCCGCCCCGTACTTCCAGCTGGCGCTCACCTGGCGTTTACCTTTCCCCGGTAGCGTCAACGGTGGAGGGCAGGTCCCTCCCCGGCCGGCTCACAGGGGGTTCCGATGGCACGAAGCGTCAAACAGCGCGCAGCAGACGCGCCGCTGCGGAAGGCAACGCCTGATCCGCACTGGATGCAGTTGCGCCAGGGCGACAGGGTCCGCGTCCTGCTTTCTCCCGGCTTTCAGGCAAGCGGGGTAGTGGACACCATTACCGCGGACCACACTGCGGTGTGGGTCCACCTTGACGGCGGCCGCGGACGCATCCTGCTGCACTGCGGTGACGGCGTGGACATCCTTCCCTGCGGCGAAACCGGCTGCCAGGACTAACGCTGCGGGCCTCGGGTACGCTCGCAGTGTGACCCTGCCCTTTTTCGAGCACCCTGGCGACGCCGGGCGGCAGCTTCCCATCGCCATGGCCCACCGGGGCTTCTCAATGGACGGACTGGAAAACTCCATGGCGGCGTTCCGCGCCGGCGTCGAACTGGGCTTCCGGTACCTCGAAACGGACGTGCACACCACGGCAGACGGCGTGCTGCTGCTGTTCCACGATGAAACCCTGGACCGGGTGACCGACGGCAGGGGCCGGGTCCAGGACCTTTCGGCGGCGGAGGTGGCAAAGGCCCGGATCAACGGCCGTGAACCCATCCCAACGTTCGACGAATTGGTCACCCGGCTTCCTGAGGCCAGGCTGAACCTCGATATCAAGGACTGGAGTTCGGTCCACAGCACCGCCGCCGCGATCGAACGGCACCAGGTGCACCACCGGGTGCTGGTCGCCAGTTTCTCAGACCGGCGACGACGGGCTGTGCTGAAGCTGCTCAGCCGGCCCGTGGCCTCTTCGGCCGGCGTGGCCTCGAATGCCCTCTTCACGCTCCTGGGACCGGTCGTTCCGCGGCGGGTGTTCCGCCGGATCATGCGCCGGGCACTTCGCGACGTCCAGGCATTGCAGGTTCCCGTGCGCTATGGACGGGTCCCGGTTGTAACTGCGGGCTTCATCCGGCGCGCCCACGACCTTGGCCTGGTGGTGCATGTCTGGACCATCAACGAGGCCACTGAGATGCGCCGCCTCCTCCAGTTGGGGGTGGACGGCATCGTCACGGACCGGGCGGACCTGCTGCGCGATGTGCTGATTGCGCGCGGCCAGTGGCCGCAGGCGCAGGGCAGCTAGGCTGCGCGCGGGCTACTCGCCGGGACTGGCCAGGTGGCGCTCCAGGCCGTCCACGTCCAGGCGTGTGTTCCAGTTGGCCCAGTCCTCGGGCCGCACGGAGGGCCGGCCCAGCAGGTAACCCTGTCCGGCGCTGATGCCCAGTTCCGTGAGGACCTTGAGTTCGCCCACAGTCTCAATGCCCTCGGCCACCAGGGTGATGCCGATCTGGTCCGTGAAGTCCACCAGGCAGGCAGCCAGGGCGCGCTGGACGCCGTCCTTGTCGACGTCGCCGATCACGTTGCGGCCCACCTTGAGGAAGTCGGGCCGAAGGTGGATCATGCGGCTCAGTGCGCCGGCTCCGGTGTGGGTGTCGTCCACGGCGATCCGGAGGCCCTTCTCCCGCAGCGGATTGATTGCCGAAATGAACTGGAGGTACTCCTCTTCCGGAATGTCTTCCGTCAGTTCGAGCACCACCCGGTCCATGGGGAGCTCGATGTGTTCGAACAGCTCCGGCAGCCGGGGGTCCATGCAGGACGTCGGGGAGATGTTGAGCGACACGTAGAGGGAACCTGGCAGGTTACTGGCAGCCGCTGCGGCCGAGCCAAGGGCGGAGAACTCAAGGTTTGCGCCCAGGCCCACTGCCTCCGCCTCGGCGAACCACAGTTCAGCGGTGGCGCCGTCGTCGCTGACGAAACGCGAGAGCGCCTCGGCGCCCACCACGGTTTTGCCTTCCAGCCCATAAATGGGCTGGAACGCGGTCATCAGCATGTGGTTTTCCAGCAGGGCGCTGATCCGGGACGCGCTGCGGATGGCGTCCAGCTGCTCGGCCAGCTTCGGCGGCAGTGCGGGCGGCGCCAGGCGCCTCTCCCTGACCGATTCAATCGTTTCCGCTGTATTGGCGTCGCTGCTCCGGGCCTCCAGGAGATATTCCAGCAGGGCCCGTTCGGGCACGCCGGGATTCTCATCGAGGCTGTCGCTCAGCCGCTGCCGCACGGCGGCCCCCGCGGGATCCGCATCCGCCAGTACTGCGGCGATAATTCCCCATGCCTGTACACGAACCGACATTAGCTACGCCCCCAGTTGACGAAGTAATGACCCCTTGGCCCATTAATGTTCAATTTCAAAAACGCCTTTAGAGTCCGGTGCTGCTGTGAGACCTGAATTCCGCGGCGACGAAAAACCGGACACCGCACGCTGATCGTATAACGGCGGCCACGAAAGCGCAGTACTTTGCGCACTACTGATTAGCGCTTTCCGCCCGCTCTTTCAATAAAGCAGGGATCTGGTCGGGCGGGACCGGCCGGCCGAAGTAGTAGCCCTGGGCGCTTCGGCAGCCCAGGCCGCGCAGGATTTCCGCCTGCTCCGCGGTTTCCACGCCCTCCCAAACAGCTTCCAGCCCGCAGGCCCGCACCAGTTGCAGGACCGCTGCCACCAGGGCGGGCTGGCTGGGATCGGTCTCCAGGCCGGTGATCAGCGACCGGTCAACCTTGACCCGGTCCACCGGCAGCCGGCGGAGGTAGCTGATGGACGAGTAGCCGGTGCCAAAGTCGTCAATTTCAATGCCCACACCCAGGCCGCGCAGGCCGCCCAGCGAGTACCGGTCCAGCTCGTTGCCCTTAACGATGGCCACTTCCGTCAGTTCCAGGACCACTTGCTCGGGCCGGACGCCGGTTTCCTTCAGAACGTTGCGGACGTCCTCGATGAACTGCAGGCTTTGGAGGTCGGTGGCGGAGATGTTGATCCGCACGGAGAAGACGCTGTCCACCAGCGAGGCGTCGATCCATTTCCGCAGCTGCCATACGGCGGTCCGGAGCACCCAGAGGCCCAGCTCGGAGATCAGTCCCGCCTCCTCCGCCAGCGGGATGAACTCGTCCGGCATGATGAAGCCGCGGGTGGGATGGTTCCAGCGGACCAGCGCCTCCATGCCCTCGACCCGTCCGGTGTCCAGCTCCACCACCGGCTGGTAGTAGAGGGTCAGCGCGTCTTCCTTAATGGCTGCCCTGAGGTCATCCACCAGCTGGCTGCGGAGCCGCCGCATCAGCAGCAGCGCGGGTTCGAAGCGGTGCAGCTTGTTCTGGCCCTCAGCCTTGGAAGCGTACATGGCCACGTCCGCCTCCATCAGCATGTCCTCGGGGCTTTGGTCTTCGCTGCCGACGCTGAGCCCGATGCTTGCACCGCACCGCACGCTGTGGCCGGGGACTTCGATGGGTTCGCTGAGCGCTGCCAGGATGCGGTGCGCCACGATGGCGGCCTGGTCCGGCGACGCCAAGGGCATCACTATCGCGAATTCGTCGCCGCCCAAGCGGGCAACGACGTCGGAAACGCGCACCGCGCCATCGGAGCCGTTCGCCCACGGTTACCAGGACCTGGTCGCCGGCGGTGTGCCCAAGGCTGTCATTGATGGATTTGAACGCGTCCAGGTCCATCAGCAAGATGGCCGGGCTCTCCTCGGCTGGTTCCGGACCTCTTCCGCCGGCGGCCTGCAGTGCGGTCCGGAGGGCTTCAATGAGTGCGGACCGGTTGGCCAGGCCCGTCAGGGGGTCCTGCATGGCCATCTTCTGCATTTCCAGGTGGGCCTCGTGCAGGAGCTGGGTCCGGACCTGTACCCGCTGTTCGAGTTCCTGGTAGATGATCTGCAGGTCCTCGGCCAGCAGGTTGGTGCCCATGATGATGGCATCGAGTTCGTCCCGGGCGGGGGAGACCTCAATGCGGGAGTTGAGGTCGCCGGAAGCGAGCCGGACAATGCCTTCGAGCAGCTGGGAAAGCCGGGGGTCGTCGTCGGCAAACATCGCCAGTCCTCCTTCCCGCTTAGTTGACCTGGGCGTGGTCAGTGCCAACGGGGAGGCTGACAGTCACGGTGGTGCCGGCGCCCAGGGTGGAGGCCACATCGATTCTGCCGCCGTGGCGGTCCACAATGTCCTTGGAGATGGCCAGGCCCAGGCCCGTTCCCGGGATGGCCCCGTTCATGGCGTTGGAAGCCCGGTAGAAGCGGGTGAACACATGGTTGATCTCGTCGCTGGAAATGCCGATTCCGGTATCGGCGATCCGGACTGTGGCCCACTTTGATCCGTCGGCACCGGCGTGGGACTCGCTGCCCACCTCGATCCGTCCGCCGCTGGGGGTGAACTTGATGGCGTTGGACACCAGGTTGGTGAAGACCTGCTGCAGCTGCACCTCGTCGGCGAGGATCTCGGGATCCTCCGGAACAGGGTCGACGTCGATGGTGACGTTCTGCAGGGTGGCCAGCGGACGCAGGGCCGCGGCCACCAGGTCAAGGGTCTGCCCCAGGCGCACCGGTGCCAGGTGCATCATGGTGTCATCCAGGCCGCCGCGCGAGACGCTGAGCATATCCTCGATGAGCGTGCGCAGCCGTTCTGTGTTGCGGACCACGATGTCCAGCATTTGGTGGACTTCCTTGGACACCGGGTGCTCGGTGCTTTCCTGGATCATGTCCAGGTACGCCATGATCGAGGTCAGCGGCGTCCTCAGCTCGTGGTTTACCGTGGCCAGGAAGTCTGTTTTTGCCTTGTCGAGTTCGCGCAGTTGCTTGACCACCTGCTGCTGGCTGTTGATCAGGTGGCTTTGGATGAGCCCGTACGCGGCGTTGCCCGCCACGTGCTGGATCAGCCCCAGTTCGGCGCTGGACCAGGTCCTGGGCCGCTCCATCATGGCGATCCAGATGATGCCCAGGGACGAATTCCCTTCACCAATGGGGACCGCCAAGGTGGAGGCGGCCCCGGCGACGGCAGGCGCGTGGGCATGCGCATCAGCCTCGCTTCCGTCGGCAGACATAGTTTCCGTGCCCGCCCAGAGCGCATCCGCCGTGGCGCGGGCTTCATCCTCGCCGGGCAGTTCATCGGGGTGCAGCTCCACCAGGCCGCGCCGGCGCCAGGTGGCCGTGATCACCGGGACCCGGTGGTCCTCGAAGGTGGCCAGGACAACGTAGTCGGCCTTGAAGGTCCGGCCGAATCCGGCTACAACGTGGTTGGCAATCTCCTGTGGATTGTTGGTGGCACGTACTGCCGCGGAGACTTCACGGAGCTGCTCGCGGAGGGCCTCGGCCTCCTGCCGTGAGGCGCGGCGGCGGGATACCTGCTCGATAAGGACCGACGCGCGGTGGACCAGTTCCTGTGGTGCGGGCGGCTTGGTAATGCAATCGTGGACGCCGGAAGGATCCGCTGCCGCGATATCCGCGGGGTCGTCCAGGTCCACCATCGCCAGGACCGGGGCCGTCGTCCGGACCGCTGACAGGGGCGCGTCCGCGATGATGACGGAGGGTTCGAATTCGTCCAGCAGCCGGGCGAGCCCATCGGCGTCGGCGGCTTCAAGGACGGTGTAGCCGGCCCTCCGCAGGGCGTGCGCGTTGAGGGCCAGCCGTCCGGCGTCGGAATCGGCGACGATGGCGGTGCGGGGCGGGCGCGCGTCACTCGGCACAGCCGTCACAGTGCCCCCTTCCTCCCAGTTGAGTACATTGTAGGGGGATGCGCGGCGTCAGTGGCCACTACAGCCTTCCCGCACCCCAACGGCCCGCCGCATGGACGGGGCGCGCCGTAATGTAGCGGAAGGTGCGCCACCTGCGGGGGCGGGAACATATATTTGAGCCGTGTCATCCCGAACTAACCCAACGTCGTCCGCCTGGCGGAAGTACCTGATGATCCCCAAGCTCGTCAGGTTGTCGCGGAGCGCTCCGAAGGACCGGCACAAGGCGTGGGACCAGTATTGGGCCGGCATCACCGCCACGGGCTCGGGCGGTGAGGTCCTGTGGGATTCGGGCAGTGACCACGAATTCCTCGGCTACAAGGACAACCTGCTGCGGTACCTGGACCCGGCCCGCCCCGTGGTGGACGCCGGTTGTGGCCACGGCAGCTTTACCCGGGCGCTCGCCGGGGTCTTCCCGCGGGTTGTTGGCGTGGATGTCTCGCCGCACGCGGTGGACATGGCGCGGCGGCAGTCCGAAGGAAGCGCCAACCCCATTTTTGAAGCACGCGATATGACTGCATCAGGTGCCGGCGCTGCCCTCGCCGAGTCCATCCACGCGGGCGTTGATGGTGCCAATGTCTTCATCCGCGGAGTCCTGCACGTCCTGGATCGCACCCATCAAAAGGCGCTCGTGGAAAACCTGCGGACCCTGGCCGGCAGCGGCGGCACCGTCTTCATGGCGGAAACCAATTTCCATGGGAATCCGGTGGAGTACGTGACCCACCTGGGCGCCACCGCCCGCGGCATTCCGGCGCCGCTGGAACTGGCCATCCGCGGGCTGCCGATGCCCGGGCACTTCGGCCCCGAAGAACGCGAACGGGCCTTCCCGACGTCGGACTGGGAACTCCTGGAGGACGGTCACGTTGCCATCGAAACCAACCCCGCGTCGGGCGTCCCCGGACAGGACCGGGTGCCCGGATACTACGCTGTGGTCCGTCCGCGGCGGTAGCAAATCCCTGCTTTTTCCGCATGTTGCCGCAGGCTTGCCCGCATCCCCGCAAGCCATCCACACGGTACCCGCTCGGGTCCTTGACAGGGAGCGGATACGGAGGCTCCATGGTAAGTAGACTTATCAATTGGGCCTCAGGAAAGGAAGCAGCTGTGGCAGGGGACAAAGGCAACAGCACCCGTAAATTCATTCCGTCCGGGGCGCTCCGCCGGCTGTTGCTGCCCCCCACCTATGGGCGGCACGTCACCCCGGCCACCGAATTCACCATCCTGTCCGTGGAGGTGTGGGCATCCGGGCTCGTGGTCAACATCCACCTCCCCTCGGACAGTGTCCCCGAGCCCCGGCTCACGCTCCAGGACCACTTCGGAACCGAGTACACCTTGCAGGATTCGGCCACCATCGGTACCCGCAACCTGCAGGTGTTTACCCCGTCGGTGCCCCCTGGCACCAGAAGCCTGACCGTCAGGTCCGCGGACGACGACGGCCGGCCCGTAGTGACGTTCGCGGTGCCGTTGATGGCAGTACCGGATGCCCTGCCCGGCCTTGAGGAAGGAGCGCATGGGCGCTCGGTCGCCGCCGACGGGCCCTACGAGCCCGAACTCCGCCGGCCTGCTTGATCGCCGTCCCGCCTTAACGGCGCTCCGCCTGACCTGCCGCTCCGCCTGACCCCGAAGAAAGGCCCGCCATGCCGGACACCAGCAATTTCACGCCCACCGCTGCAATCGTTACTGCCTCCGACTCCGGGATTGGCAAGGCCACCGCGGTGGCGCTCGCCCGCGCCGGGATGGATGTTGGCGTCACCTGGCATACGGACAAGGCGGGTGCGGAGGGTACTGCCGAGGAAATCCGAAGCCTCGGGCAAAAGGCTGTGGTCCGGCACCTGGACACCACGGAACTCGGGGCCGCCGCCGGCGTCATAGACGACCTCGCCGGGGAGCTGGGCGGCCTGGACGTCTTCGTGAACAATGCCGGCGCCGGGGCAAATACCAAGTTCCTTGACATGGGGATTGACGACTGGATGCGGATCCTGGACACCAACCTCAATGGCGCCTTCGTCTGCCTGCAGGCAGCGGCCCGGCGAATGGTCAAGGCCGGCAGCGGCGGCCGCCTGATTGCCGTGTCCAGCGTCCATGAGTTCCAGCCCCGCGTTGGCTCCTCCGCCTACGACGCGTCCAAGCACGGCCTGGGCGGCTTGATGAAGACGTTGGCTTTGGAGCTGGGCCAGTACGGCATCACGGCCAATACGGTGGCCCCCGGCGAGATCGCCACGCCCATGACGGGGCAGGAGGATCGGGATCCGACGACGATCAGGCGGCCCGGCGTGCCGCTCGGCAGGCCCGGGCATGCGCGGGAGATCGCCGACGTCATTGCGTTCCTCGCCTCGCCTGCCTCCAGCTACGTGACCGGCGCGGCCTGGGTGGTGGACGGCGGAATGCTGCAGATGGGCCCGCAGGCCGGTTCCCACCTCACCGGCAACGACTGGCGGGACGGGTAGGCGCCAGAGCCCTGCCTCCGCGCCGGCGCGTCCGTATTACGGGAGCGGCAAGCGCTTTCCTCGGTCTAGCTGGCAAGATGGAGCGCATGCGCATTCTTATTGCTCCGGACAAGTTCAAGGGGTCCCTCACGGCGGCAGAAGCGGCCGCCGCCATCGCCGAAGGGGCACTGCGCGTGTATCCGGACGCCGTGGCCACCCAATTCCCCATCGCCGACGGCGGGGAGGGGACCTTGGAAGCCGCCGTGGCGGCCGGGTATGAAGAGCGGCTTAATGCCGTGGTGGGACCGATCCTGGCCCCCGTTGGCGCCGCCTGGGCCATCCACAAAGCTGCTGGCGGCAAGGTCACGGCAGTGATCGAGACGGCACAGGCGTCCGGACTGGCCGACATGGAACCGACCCCGGCAAACGCTGCGCGGGCCCACAGCTACGGCTGCGGCCAGCTCATCGCCGCCGCCCTGGACGCAGGCGCAACCGAGATCGTGCTGGGCCTGGGCGGTTCTGCAATGACCGACGGCGGGAGCGGCGCCCTCCGCGCCCTGGGATTGAAGCCCCTTGATGCTGCCGGCAATGTGGTGCCCCTCGGCGGCGGCTCCCTGGCCGACGTCGTCTCGCTGGACACGTCCGGGCTGGACCCGAGACTCGCCGCCACCACCTTCCGGATCGCCGTGGACGTCCGCAACCCGCTCTATGGCCCGTCCGGTGCCGCCCACGTCTTCGGCCCCCAGAAAGGTGCGGACCAGGACGCCGCGGAACTGCTCGACGCCGGCCTGCGCAACTGGGCGTCAATCCTTCGGGAAGTGACGGGCCGGGACGTCAACGTCCCCGGCGCCGGCGCCGCCGGTGGCTTCCCGGCGTCGTTCCTTGCCTTCACCAACGCCACGCTGGAAGGCGGCTTCGCGCTGGTGGCCGGCCTGACCGGCCTGGCCGGCCAGCTGGACAGCGCGGACCTGGTGATCACCGGTGAAGGGTCCATGGACTCGCAGTCGCTGACCGGCAAAGCGCCCATTGCGCTCGCGGATGCAGCCCGGGAGCGGGGGATTCCGGTGATCGTGGTGGCCGGCCGGATCCTGGTGACCCTCGAAGACCTCGCCGGCCACGGCGTGGTTGCCGCGGCGCAGTTGCTCGATGTCGCCTCGGGCCCGGACGACGCCGTCGCCAACGCCGGCAAGTACCTCACCTGGGCAACAAGCCAGGTACTCGAGGGCGCCTGACCGGACCAGGGCGTCAGGCCCCTGTCTCGTAATGCGGTTCTGCGACGGGCTTCGACTCCGGGGACCCCTTCTCGCGGAGATAGACCGACGCGCCCACCAGGACTCCGACAGCCAGGAACTCGCTTTGCCAGTTCTGGAAGGACTCAAACCAGAAGCGGCTGGTACCCAGATACTGCAGGAAGGTGATGGCGGGCTGGCCGTGGCTTTGCTGGTCCTGGTTGTAATCGGCCACGCCGCCGGCGGCATGCAGTGTGAACGAGGCAAGGAAGAGTCCGAACAACAGGATCGACAGGGAGTGTTCGTACAGCTTGAGGACGGCTCCGCCGCGCCGCACCGGCCATGGTGACGCTTTGCTGATCGTGGCGTGCTCCGGGTCTTCGTCCTGGGGCGACTTCCTCCCCATCGGCTTCGACTCAGAGGAGCCCTTCTGGAACAGGAACACGGTCAGGACCACATACATGGCCATTTGCAGGAACTCCGATTCCCAGTTCTCGAAGGTGGCCTCCACGAAGGCTCCGGTGCCCAGGAACTGCAGGACTGAGGCGGCCGGCTGGCCATGGGCCTGCTGGTCCTCGCTGTAGGACGCGGCCCCGGAGAGGACCATTCCCACGAAGAACACCAGGAAGCAACCCAGGTTGGCCAGCAGCAGTCCGTGTTCTTTAGCCCACTTGCGCATTTGCTACTCCTTGCCGGGGAGGGGCGCGGAGGCCTTCCCCGAGGCCTGTTTGTTGAGTCGGAGCGGAACGAACACCAGCAGCACCACCATGACTCCCAGCAAGGCTCCGCCTGCGGTAACTCCGGCCGAACGGCCGGCTGCTACGTCGAAGACGAGGGCGGCGGTTCCGGCGCTGAGCAGGGCGATGCCGCCAAGGGCGATTTTGGTGATGGTGTCCGCGCTGGACACCAGTGTTTCCTTCAGCCGCTTCCGGAAGAGCCTGCGGTGCACGCTGACCGGGAGGAGGATGAAGGCGGTGGTCAGGGCGGCGACCACGACATTGGCCAAGTAGAGGCCCACCTCCCAGCCGTCCAACTTTTCAAAGCGCTGCTGGAACGGCAGCGTCAGCAGGAAGCCGGCCAGGATCTGCACCCCGGTCTGGAGCACGCGAAGCTCCTGCAGGAGTTCCGCCCAGTTGCGGTCAAGCTGTTCCTCGCGGGTCTCATTGCGTCCCGTCCGGCCCGTGTAGTCCTCTACGTCGGACACCGGCCCTCCTTCCTCGCGGGCCAAGGCCCAGGTCTTCTTTCTACTCCTCCCATACCCAGAAACAAGGCTGCCCGTTGCACTTGCACCCATATTTGATAAGTTTGCTGATAATTACCCGCAGTTGGCACAACAGGAGGAAGCATGACGCAGGAAAACCAGCAGGCTGAACCCGAGACGGCCCCGGGCGGCTACGGCACCCCCACTGCCGAGCAGGAGGCGGCCGGCACGCAGGGCCAGGAGTCCGGTGGCGGCACGTCGTCCGCGGGTGCAGACACCAACGAGCCGCAGCAGGGGTCGGGCAAGGAACCCGTCCCCCACGACATGGATCTCCCGTCCAGCGCCGCCGAGATCGATGAGTCGAATGACGATTCCCAGGGGTCGGCGCCGGTTTCATCGGAATCCGGCCAGGAAGCCACCGGCCTCCCGGACGGCAGCGGAAACGACCTCCCGCAGGAGAAATCGCCCAATGACGACGACGAGAGCTTCGACGCCGGATAAGGCGCCGTGAGCCGCTGGCCCCCGATTCCGCTGCCCTCCCGGCGGCGGAAGCGGGGGCCTTTATCGTTCCCCCGGGCGCGCCCCGTGCACCTGCGCCGCGGGTGAATACATCGCAACCGACTGGGTACGGAACACGCGCAACCCAATGTGCCGGCGTGAGCAGCACCCTCGATGTGGCCCGCCGGTGCCAGCCATTCTCACGCCAGGAAGGTGGACCATGGGCCGGAGATCTTCGGAACAGTGGGCACGCCCCCAGCCAAGCCCGGACAAGATGGCGGTGGACGTCCTCGTGCCCACCTGCAACCGGCCGGCCGAGCTGGCCGTCTCCCTCGCCGGACTTGCCGCCCAGTCCGAACAGGCCTTCGCTGTCGTCATCAGCGACCAATCGGCCGGCCAGCCTGCCTGGGAACACCCGGCTGCCGCGGCGATGGTGCGGGTGCTGGAGGCGCAGGGCCGGCCCGTCAGGCTGCTCCGGCACCTGCCGCGGCGCGGGCTGGCGGAACACCGCCAGTTCCTGCTGGACCAGTCCACCGCGGAGCGGTGCCTCTTCCTGGACGACGACGTCTGGCTGGAGCCGGGTGCCCTGGAGCTGCTGAGCCAAGCCCTTGACGAGCTGCGGTGCGGTTTTGTGGGGATGGCGCCGCAGGGACTGTCCTTCCTCGCTGACCGCAGGCCCGAACAGGCATCCACCTTCGAGGTCTGGGATGGCCCGGTAACCCCCGAGCGGATCCGTCCGGGTGACCCGGGCTTCGAGCGGTGGCCCCTGCACAGTGCTGCCAACGTCACCCATCTCAGCGCCGAACTGCAGCTCCAGCCCGGCCAGTGGGTGCCGTACCATGTGGCCTGGCTGGGCGGCTGCGTACTGTACCGCCGGGAGGCCTTGGACGACGCCGGCGGGTTCCGTTTCTGGAGCAGTCTCCCTGCCGAGCATGCCGGCGAGGATGTCGTGGCGCAGTGGCAGGTCATGGAACGCTACGGCGGGGCGGGCATCCTGCCTTCCGGAGCGGTCCACTTGGAATCGCCTACCACTGTAACGGACCGGCGTGTGGAGGCGTATGACGTTGTTCTGAGGGAGGACTCCGTCTGAACACGCAGGAGCGTTGCCCGGCCTGTAGCGTGCGGTTCATTGTGGCCATGAACCGTCGCCGGGCCTTCTGCCTTCCTGCATGCGGCGTCAGTCGTTGCTGCTGAAGGCGGCGTCGAAGCTGGTTTGGGAGGCGGGGAAGTCGTATTTTTTGAGGTTGGCGAGGGCTTCGGGGGCGCCGTGGAGGCGGTCCATGCCGGCGTCTTCCCATTCGATGCTGATGGGGCCGTTGTAGCCGATCGCCGCGAGGGCGCGGAAGGAGGCTTCCCAGGGGACGTCGCCGCGTCCGGCGGAGACGAAGTCCCAGCCGCGGCGGGGGTCGCCCCAGGGCAGGTGGGAGCCCAGGACGGTGTTGCGTCCGGTCTGGCGGATCTTGGTGTCTTTGCAGTCCACGTGGTAGATCCGGTCTTTGAAGTCCCAGATGAAGGAGACGGGGTCGATGCCCTGCCACATCATGTGGGACGGGTCCCAGTTCAGGCCGAACGCTTCGCGGTGGCCGATCGCTTCGAGGGTGCGGACGGTGGTCCAGTAGTCGTAGGCGATCTCTGAGGGGTGGACTTCGTGGGCGAAGCGGACGCCTTGTTCGTCGAAGACGTCCAGGATGGGGTTCCAGCGGTCCGCGAAGTCCTGGTAGCCGGCGTCGATGACTTGTTCGGGGACGGGTGGGAACATGGCGACGTATTGCCAGATGGCGGAGCCGGTGAAGCCGACGACGGTGTCCACGCCGAGGGCTTTGGCGAGGCGGGCGGTGTGTTGCATTTCCTCGGCGGCGCGGGTGCGGACGCCTTCGGGGTCGCCGTCGCCCCAGACCTTGGATCCGACGATGGCCTGGTGGCGGAAGTCGATGGGGTCATCGCAGACGGCCTGGCCCTTGAGGTGGTTGGAGATGGCCCAGACCTTGAGGTTGTACTTCTCCAGGATTTCGAGTTTGGAGTCGACGTAGCCGGGTTCGTCCCAGCGCCAGGCGTCCAGGTGGTCCCCGGAGACGGCGATTTCCAGGCCGTCATATCCCCAGCCGGAGGCCAGGCGCGCGACTTCTTCGAAGGGCAGGTCGGCCCACTGGCCGGTGAACAGGGTAAACGGGCGGGGCATGCAGGGCTCCTTGGAAGATAAGGGCGCTAGTGGCGCACGACGGTGAGGGTGCTTTTGTTGGCTGCGGATTCCTCCACGGCGTCCAGGACGTACTGGACGTTCAGTCCTTCTTCGAACGACGGCGACGGCGCGGACCCGCTATCGACGGCCAGAAGGAAGTCCCGGACCTGGTGGGTGAAGGTGTGTTCCCAGCCGATGATGTGGCCTTGCGGCCACCACGCTTCGAGGTAGGGGTGTTCGGGTTCGTTGACCAGGATGCGGCGGAACCCCTGTTCACGGACCGGTGCGGTGGCGTCCAGGAAGCCGAGTTCGTTGAGGTTTTCCAGGTCGAACAGGAGGCTTCCCTTCTCGCCGTACACCTCGATCTGGAGGGAATTCTTCCGTCCAGTGGCCACCCGGGACACCTCCACTGAGGCTACCGCCCCGGAGGTGAGGGACAGCGTGGCCCAGGCGGCGTCGTCGACCGTTACTTCCTCGGTGCCGCCGGTGCCGGGGCGGCGGTCCACGAAGGTGTGCAGCCGGCCGCTGACCTCGCTGACTTGGTCGCCCAGGAGGAAGAGAATCTGGTCGATGGCGTGGGAGGCGATGTCGCCGAGGGCGCCGGAGCCTGCGGTTTCCTTGCGGAGGCGCCAGGTCATGGGGGCCTGGGCGTCGGCGAGCCAGTCCTGGAGGTAGGCTGCGCGGACGTGCCGGACGGTGCCAAGGCGGCCCTCGGCGATCAGTTCCCTGGCCAGGGCCAGGGCCGGGACGCGCCGGTAATTGAAGCCGATCATCGACTGCACCCCCCGGGCGCGGGCCTTGGCGGCCGCTGCGGTCATGAGTTCGGCCTCGGCCAACGTGTTGGCCAGCGGCTTCTCCACCAGCACGTGCTTGCCTGCCTCCAGCGCTGCGATGGCGATCTCGGCATGCATCCAGCCCGGCGCGCAGATGTCCACGATGTCGATGTCATCCCGGGTGATCACGGTGCGCCAGTCCGTAGCCGACTCGGCCCAACCGTACCTGGCGGCTGCCTCTGCCACGGCGCCGGCGTCCCGGCCCACGAGGACCTTTTGCTCGAAGGCCGGGACGTCGAAGAAGCTGGCCACGTTCCGCCAGGCGTTGGAGTGGGCCTTGCCCATGAAGGCGTAGCCGATGGCGGCCACGCCCAAGGGGCGGGAGGCCTGACGGGAAGGCGTGGAAACGGAAGGGTGTGCGGGTGTGCTCATGATGCGTTCCTGCTTGCCTGTCAGAGTGTGGCGGTTTCCGGGGCCCAGTCCTCCGGGATGGGGGAGGAAGCCGGGGCTGAGCTTTCGACGTCGATGAACGTGCCGCCGTCGATGGACTCACTGATGGAAACCATGGTGTCCAGCACGTGGTAGGCCAGGTCGCCGGTGGCGCGGTGCGGGAGGCCGGCGCGGATGGACCGTGCCATGTCCAGTACGCCCATGCCCCGGCCGTTGGCGGGCCCGGTGGCCGGGACGGTGGTCCAGTCCTCGTCGCCGGCGCGCCAGAGCTTGATCTCGCCGGTGAAGTAGTTGGGGTCCGGCAGCGACAGGGTTGCCTCGGTGCCCGTGATTTCCACGAAACCCATCCGGGTCCGGGGGGATTCGAAGGAGAAGACGCTGTGCGAGGAGGCCCCGGACTCGAACTGCGCCATCGCCGAGACGTGGGTGGGCACCTCGACGGTGAACTCCTCGCCGGCCTTGGGCCCGGAACCGATCACCCGGACGTCCTTGGCCTTGGAGCCGACGGCGGCCACCTTGCGGATGGAACCGAACGCCTGGACCAGGGCGGTGAGGTAGTACGGGCCCATGTCGAACAGAGGACCGGCACCGTGCTGGAAGAGGAACGCCGGGTTGGGGTGCCAGGACTCCGGGCCGGGGGTCTGGAACATGGTCATCGCCGTCAGCGGGGTGCCGATGTCCCCGCGCTGGATCAGCCGCAGCGCGGTCTGGATCCCGGCGCCGAGGAAGGTATCCGGCGCGCAGCCCAGCCGGATGCCAGCCGTGTCCGCGGTCTTGAGCAGGCCCAGCCCGGACTCACGGTCCAGCGAGAACGGCTTCTCGGTCCAGACATGTTTGCCGGCGTTGACGGCGGCGGTGGCCACCTCCACGTGCGCTGCCGGGATGGTGAGGTTGACGATGATTTCGACGTCGGGGTGGTTCAGGGCCTTCTCCACCCCGCCCCACTCGGGGACCCCGTATTCCTTGGCGCGCGCCTCGGCGGCTTCCTCGAAGAGATCGGCGATGACGTGGACCTTGAGGTCCGGGAACGCGGTGAGGTTGTCCAGGTACTGCTTGCTGATCACGCCGGCGCCGATGACGCCGACGCCCACCGGGCCCTTGCGGGAAGACGTGGCTGCGGGGGTGCTCACGCGTTGGCTCCTTCGGCTGCGGTGTTGCTGTTCAGGAAAGCCAGGCTTTCTGCGATGCCTTCGAAGATATCACCGGCGTAGTCGTCGAACTCCACCACGCCCACCTCCAGGGACCTGGCGGCCGCGATCACGTCCATGACTGGCACTTTGCCCTGGCCTGCGGGCTGCTGGGCCTTGTTGTCCCTGGTCAGGGGACCGTCCTTGATATGGATGAACTTCACCCGGTCACCCAGCTTGGCCAGGATGTCCACCGGGTCTTGCCCGCCCACGGCTACCCAGTACGTGTCCACTTCCAGGACCAGTTCCGGGTCCAGCAGGGATTCGAAGTACTCCAGCGCGGTGCGGCCGTCAATGATGGACTCCAGCTCCCAGGCGTGGTTGTGGTAGCCCACCCGGATGCCGTACCCGGCGCCCTTCCGGGCGGCAGCGTTGAGCTTGGCTGCCGTCGCCTGGATGTCCTCGGCCCTCTGCCAGTGCTCGGCGGGCAGGAACGGGTCAATGACCGTGCTGATGCCCAGTTCCTTGGCGGCGGTGAAGATCTCGTCCTGGTCCTGGCTCATCAGCGGGGCGTGGCCGGAAGGGGCGGTGAGGTCGTTCTTTTTCAGGGCGGCGCCCAGTTCCTTGGCCGTGGCCACGAAGTTGTATGGCTCCACTTGCGTGAAGCCGATATCGGCGACCCTCTTGATGGTGCCGGGAAGGTCCTCGGAGATGGCGTTGCGGAGCGTGTAGAGCTGAAGTGAGTAGGACATGGGTTTCCTTAGCGGTGGTGTGGAACGGTTGGAAGAGTGCGGGGGGTCAGCGGCCCGCGAGGGAGCCGCCTATACCGCCGACGCTGAAGTATTTGTTCAAGGCGGCGAACACGATGACGGGCGGGAGCATCATGACCACGGCCAGGGCCATGACTGAGGTCCAGTCTGTCGCGTTTTGCTGGAAGAAGGACTGCACGCCCATGGGGAGGGTGAAGATTTCGTTCGAGCGGAGGAAGACGATGGCGACGAGATAGTCGTTCCAGGCCAGGAGGAAGGCGAAGATCGCGGTGGAGAGGACGCCGGGGAGGGAGTTCCGGAGGACCACCTTGGTGAAGGACCCGAAGACGGAGCAGCCGTCGATCCAGGATGCTTCCTCCAGGCTGATGGGGATGGAGTCGAAGTACGCGGCCATCATCCAGGTGGCCACCGTCATGGTGGAGCCGACGTAAATGATGGTCAGGCCCAGGAGGTTGTCTACCAGGCCCATGCCGGCGAACAGGATGAACAGCGGCACCACGGAGGTGATGATGGGCAGCGACTGCATCACGAACAGGAGCAGGGAATAGCCGGAGACGGCCTTGGACCGGCCGCGGGAGAGGACATAGCCGGCGGGGGCGGCCACGGCCACCGAAACCACCACGGTGGAGAGCGTGGTGACCAGGCTGTTTTTCAGCCACGTGGCGGCGAGGGTCTTGGAGAAGACGTTGCTGAGGTTCTCGAAGGTCAGGCCGGTGGCGGTGCTGTTGGGGCCCGGGGTGAAGGCGAGCACGATGGTGACCATGATGGGGACCAGCACGACCGCCGTGATGATGAGGATGGCGATGAACCGCCACCAGCGGCCCCGCTGGCCGGCTTCGGAGAGTACCCGGCGGGCGTTGCCAGCCTGGCCGACTCCCAGCGCCGGGCCGGATTGGGGATGGGCGTGGACTGCTGCGCTCATTATTCGACACTCGACTTTCGGATCTGGCGGTACAGGATGACCGAGATGACCACCAGGGTCATGGTCATGAGGAAGGCGATGGCCACGCCGGGGCCGGTGGCGAAGTCCTGGAACACGGTCCGGTAGGCCAGGACCACCAGGGAGGTGGTGGCGTTGACCGGGCCGCCGCCGGTGAGCAGGTAGATGGTGGGGAAGTCGTTGACGCAGAAGATGGTCATCAGGATCCAGCTGATGTAGGTGGAACGGGCAATCAGCGGCAGGGTGATCTGGGTGAACTGCTGCCAGGGGCTGGCGCCGTCCATGCTCGCAGCCTCGTACACGGTGGTGTCCACCGAGGCCAGGGCGGCCGAGATCATCATCATCATGAACGGGAAGCTGACCCAGACTTTGAAGACCATCACGGTGATGGAGGCCAGGGTGGGGTCTGCCAGGAACAGCGGGGTGCCCAGGCCAAGGTTCCGGAACAGGGCGGGAATCAGGCTGTCCGGGGTGGCCACCAGCCAGTTCCAGGCGGTGGAGGACACCACGATCGGCACCACCCAGGGCAGGAGCAGCAGGACCTTGAACGTGTTCCCGGCGGGGATCTTGGTGCGGAGGAGCAGGGCAAGTCCCAGGCCCACGAGCCAGGATCCGAACACGCCGACGATGGTGAACCACAGGGTGAACTGCGCGGCTTTCCAGAACGCCGGGGAGGTCAGGACGGTGGAGAAGTTCTGGACGCCGACGAAGTTGCCGGTCTGGAGCAGGTCTCCGTCGTGCGTGGCCTGGACCGCGGCGTAGATCAGGGGGTAGCCGTGGATCAGGACCAGGAGGACCACGGACGGGAGCAGGAGCCAGAAGAAGGTCCTGGTGGCCTGGGCGGAGAGCTTGCTCTTGCGTTTGCCCCCGGCGGTCCCGGTCCCGCCGGGGGCAACCCCGCGGCGGGCCCGGGCCAGGCCGGATTGTGCAGTGGTGGAGGACATGGCGTGCGCTTACTTCTTAAGGACGGATTCGAGGCCGGACTGGAAGGTCTGCAGGGCGGTCTTGGCATCGGCCTTTCCGGTGATGATGGTCTGGCTGAACTGGTTGAGGGCCTGGCCGCCGTCGAGGGCGGCCAGGTTGGCGTTCAGCTTGCTGCCCTGGGAGGCGAAGGTCTTGGCGATGGGCTGCCAGTCCTTGACGATCTTGACGTTGTTGGGATCGTCCGCGAACTCGGGCATCTCCGTGATGGATTTGAAGACCGGCAGGGCGGACATGAGCTTCTTCTGCCACAGTTGCTTGAGCTGGCCCAGGTAGTACACCAGGAACTCCTCGGAGGCGTCCTGGGACGGGGTGTTGGTGTACATCATGATGTTGTTCGGGAACACGATGGTGGCTTTGTCTCCGTGCGGGCCCTTGATCGGGTCAGCCACCAGGAGGTCGCCGGAGGTGTCGCCCACGCGCTGCGGAACGTTCACCTGGAACAGGCCGTAGCCTGCCTTGCCGTCCTTCCACTGGGCCGACATGTTGTCGGTGGTGTAGCTGACCGCGGCGGGGTCCACGATGCCGTTGGACACGAGCTCCAGCACGAACTCCATGGCCTCGACGTTGCGGTCGTTCATCAGGTCCAGCTCGCCGTCCTTGTTGAACACGCCGCCGCCGTTGTTGACCATCATCATGATCATGGAGTGGTTGGCGTAGTTGTTGCCGGCACCTGCGCCGGTGGTGAAGCCGAAGGCGCCGACCTTCTTCAGGGCCTTGCCGGCTTCAAGAAGGGACGGCCAGTCCGTGGGCAGGGCGACGTTTGCCTTTTCGAAGAGGGACTTGCGGTACCAGAAGACGCGCATGTCCAGCTGCCAGGGAACTGCCACATAGCCCTTGTCCGACTTGAACGGGTCCAGCACGCCGGGCAGGAAGTCGTCGAATTGGCCGTTTGCCTTCAGCTTGTCGATCACCTTGTCCGCGTAGGCGATCTGGCCCTGCTGCTCGAACTGGAACGCCTGGAAGCCGCCGCCCGTGGAAACCGCGGGACCGGTCTTCGAGGCGATCGCCGAGGAGAAGGTCTGGTAGAAGTTGTTCCACTGGATGATCTGGTAGCTGGCTTTGCTGCCGTTGGCGCCGGAGAAGCCCTCCGCGATGCTCTTGGCGGCGTCGTTATAGGCCGGCGTTGCCCAGGGCATGTCCCAGAACTTGACGGTCCCGCCGGCCCCGCCGCCACCCTGGGATGCCGAGCCGCCGCCACAGGCTGCAAGCAGCGGTACGGAGGCTGCAGCGGCCGTCAGGCCCAGGAAGCCGCGTCGGGAGAAGGAGCGGCGTGCTTCGGAAGATGCATTCATGATGTGTCCTTTCGGGACCGTCGGGCGCGGTGCGCCGTTGGTACGGTCCTGCTCATCGTTGAGAGTGGAGGTGGGACTGGACTGCCGTGTTCGGTTGCGTATCGGAGGGGCTGGTTACGTGGCGGTGAGCGTTGCGTAGAGGTCGGTCAGCCGGGCGAACCCGGCCAGATCGTCCGGCCTGGTGCCGGCGCTGAGGTGCTCCTTCAGGCGCCGCCACGCAAACCGGTGGGCGGATTCGTACAGGGTGGGAAGCAGGAGGTCGCCGTGCGGCCCGGTGACCCGGACCTCGGCCGGCCAGGCGGCGTCCGGATCGGGAACCTGGACGGCAACCCCGCCGTCGGCGGTGTAGAGGCGGATGTCGACGCCGGACGGCCGGGCGGCGGTGAGCACGCCCTGGGCGGTGAAAGGCGCACCGTTGGCGAGCCTGCCGCTGACCGTCGAGCCGGCCGGTGACGGCCAGCAATGCGGCAAGGTGCTCGCCCAGGAGTTGCTGCGGATCGGTGCCGGGCGCCGCCGTCGCCACACTGTCCAGCAGTGACGCGGTGCCCAGCCCGCTGCGCACCGCGCCGCGGGCGTCGGGGCCGGAACCTTCGGCGACCAGGGCGGGGTTTGCGGCCCAGCGGAGATCAAGGACGACGACGGCCCCCGTGGCGTCCGCCACAGCCGCCAATTCCGAGGTGTCCTCGGGCACGGGGTTGGCCACCACGATGCCGCGCGCACCCGACTGCACGGCGCCGGCGGCTTCGGCGGTCCAGCCGCTGCTGCCCGCAACCACCAGCACATCGGCAAGGCCGGCGTGGCCGGCAGGGGTGGGGCCGAACGTTGCGGGCAGCGATGCCACGGTCCGGGTGACCGCGCCGGCCTCCTCGGCGGCTGGGGTTGCCTGCACGGTGAAGTGGTTACTCATGCGGAAACTCCTGCCACTGCGTTTGCATGGTCCGAGGCGCCGCTTTCCACGGTCGCTTCGGCGATTGCCAGGGCGAACGTGAGGTCATCGATCAGGGTTTGGGCGGAGGGGGCACGCCGGTTTCCCCTGGCGAGGCCGGCAAGTTCGCGCCACTCGCCCTCGTAGCCGTTGTGGCCGTAGGGGCCGAAGCTGGTGGTTTCGCTGCCATCACGGCGGGAGAAGGTGGCGACCGCGGAACCGGCCTGGACGTAGGAGGGCGTGAAGTCGATGTGGAGCGCGGAATCCCCGGCGATGGCCTCGAAGGTCCACTCGGGCTTCCAGGTGCCGTTCATGACGGCCCGCAGTTCAATGACGCGCGACGGGGTCCGGAGCGAGACAGCGTACCCGAACGGGCGGACGTGCCGCGCTTGCAGGACCTCCACGAGCTCGAAGTCCGGCGTGAACCGGCGCACCAGTGGAAGGTCGTGGATGGCCAGGCCCATGATCCCGCCCTGCAGGGCGGCCTTGATGACCTCGATGTCCGAGTAGTCCGGCCGGCCCGCGGCCGGGCGGGTGACGATTTCCGTGGCGAAGTCTTCGAAGCGGGCGTTGGGCGGCAGGACGATGGAGGAGCGGATGGTGTGGACCGTTTCGGGGAGATCGCCCCAGTTCTGTTCCGCGGCGAGCCAGCCGGGATCGAAGGTGTGCATGGCGCCCACGACGATCGGGACACCGGTTTCGGTGCTGACCGCGGAGATGCGGGCGGCTTCCTCCGCGTTCATCGCGAACGGCTTTTCGCAGAGGACGGCCTTCTTGCCGGCCCTGCATGCGGCGATGACCTGGTCCGCGTGGAACTGGTGGGGGCTGCAGATCGCAACGATGTCAACGTCCGGATCGGCCAGCAGCTCATCCATGCTGGTGCTGGATGCTGCTCCGACGCGCGCCGCCACCGAAGACGCCACTGCTGCGTCCACATCCATGATGTGCCGTACCTCAAGGACATCGCGAAGCCGGGCCAGGGCGGGAAGGTGGATGGCCTGGGTGACCGGTCCTGCGCCCAGGATTCCGACGCCCAGGGGCCCGTCTGCCGGCGCGGTGTGATGGGACAAGTTCAATTACCTCTTCGTAAGCGGACTCTGGAGTGGTGGCATCACCGTGGTGGATACCAGCCATCGGATTCACGAATGTGCCCTGCATCACAACCTAGGACTACTTTTGACGCACGTCAAGCAAAAGTTGCTCGTTACTCGTTATTCTTCTGGTGTGGTGACAGTACTAAGTAAGAGTGTTATGACTTAGGCATGACTTCTTCACCCGCCGGGAAACAGCTCGGAAAGGAATCCGACGCTGGCAGCCTCTCGCGCGCGGGCGACCTGTTCCAGCTGCTGCGCGACGGCAGGGCCCGTACCCGTGCCGAGCTCGCCTTGAGCACAGGGCTCGCCCGTTCCACCGTTGCCTCCCGTATCGACGCGCTCATGCTCTCCGGCCTGGTGGGGCCCGCCGGTGAGGCGCTCTCCAGTGGCGGAAGGCCGCCGTCGCGCTTTGCCTTTAATCCCTCCGCCCGCCTGGTTCTGGCTGTCGACGTCGGTGCCACGCACGTGATCGTCGCGGTCACCGACCTTGGCGGGACAATCCTCGCCGAGCACCGGCTGGCCCAGCAGGTGGCCGACGGGCCGGAAGCTGTGCTGGACCAGGTGGTGGCGCAGGGCAAGGAACTGCTGGCGTCAGCGGGACGCAGCGTCGGCGAACTCGCCGGGATCGGCATCGGACTCCCGGGCCCGGTGGAGCATGACACCGGAAAGCCGGTGAAGCCGCCTATCATGCCGGGCTGGGACGGGTTCGACGTGGTCAGCTACGTCCAGCGGTCCCTGCCCGTCCATGTGCTCGTCGACAACGACGTGAACATCATGGCGCTGGGGGAGCAGTCCGCCCACTGGCCCGAGCACAACAATTTCTTCTTCGTGAAGGTGGCCACCGGCATCGGCTCCGGCATTATCAGCAACGGCGAGCTGCAGCGCGGCGCGAACGGCACGGCCGGCGACCTCGGGCACATCCAGGTGGCCCGCGGTGCGGAGGTCCTGTGTGCCTGTGGAAACTACGGGTGCCTTGAGGCACTCGCGTCCGGGCCCGCCGTCGCACGCTCCCTCCGGGACCAGGGCGTGGACGTGGCCAGGGGCGCGGACGTGATCCGGCTCGCCGCCGACGGCAACCTGCAGGCCATCCAGGCGCTGCGTCAGGCCGGCCGGGACATCGGCGAGGTGCTGGCCACCGCGGTGAACCTGCTCAATCCATCCGTCATAGTGGTCGGCGGCAGCTTCGGCGAAACGGGTGAGCACCTGGTGGCAGGCATCCGTGAGGTGGTGTACCGGCGCTCCCCGCCGCTGGCCACCTCACACCTGCGCATCAATGTCTCCCGGGC
Source organism: Arthrobacter sp. SLBN-112 (assembly GCF_030944625.1). Lineage (NCBI taxonomy): Bacteria > Bacillati > Actinomycetota > Actinomycetes > Micrococcales > Micrococcaceae > Arthrobacter > Arthrobacter sp. SLBN-112. The sequence continues at coordinate 555,683 of NZ_JAUSXY010000001.1, read as the reverse complement.
GGGCGACCAGGCGGCTGTCCTCGGGGCGAGCCAGCTGGTCACCCAGTACGTTCTCTCGCCGGCCATCATTGAAGCCACGCTTGCGGGCGCGATCGCCGGGTAGCGCCTGAAAATCATCCTCCGGCGCTACCCGGCGTGCCTGGCTACGCCTCCGCTTCCGGCTCCGGTGCCTCGGTGAGGAGCAGCGCCGTCCCCTGGTAGGCCGGCAGGTCGAGGAAGAAGCTGTGCAGGTCATCCACCTGCCCCACGGTTTCGCCGCTGAAGAGGTCCCGGACGTTGGCGCCGGAGGGCAACTCGTTGGACTGGATGCTGCCGGCGATGTCCTGCCCGGAGAAGTTGAGCGCCGTGACCTGCAGGGCGCCGTCCTGGAGCCGGTTGACCAGCACCAGCGCCCCGCGGTTTGAGACGTCGGGGACATCGAGCAACGTGCCGGTGGCGATTCCGTTGTCCTCGCGGACGGCAAGGATCCGCTGCAGCCGCCGCGCGAACGAGTTCGAATCCTGCAACTGCTCCGGCAGCGTGCCGTACAGGCTGCGGGCCCGCGGCATTCCCGACGAGGACGTGGTGGCGTCCGGGCTGGTACCCATGAGGTCGTGCGCGCCGCGGTTGATCCAGCGGGTGTCGCCCTGGGAAGTTAGTTCCCGGACGCTGCTGCGGTCGAGGGCCAGGATGCCCGTGAGGTCCCAGCCGGAGAGGGCAAAGACGCCCGGTTGCAGCGCGTTGTACATGGCCAGGAGGATGTGGACGTCCCGGATCTGCGCCTCCTGCTCCGGGGTGACGCTGGCTGGGTCCTGGATGCCCAGGGCTGCCATGATGAAGCTGACCGTGGTGCAGGCGATGCCGTTGGTGGTGAAGACGGCGTTGTAGGGCCCGTTCTCGCCGGTCAGCCGGTCCCGCAGGGTCTGCTGGACCTGTTCGGCGAGTTGCGCGCCGGTGAGTTCCTCACCGTTGAGTTCGAACATCTCGTCCCGATGCCCGGCGGCGAAGTGCAGGAGCTCGTAGGTCAGTTCATCATGGTTCTGCAGGGCATGGACCAGCGAGGCCTGGTCCACCCCGATCTCCATGGACAGGCGCAGCGTCAGCCGCAGGAATTCGGTGTCCGCCGTGACCAGGGCGTAGTGGTACGCGGGCCGGGTGATGAAGTCGTAGGAGAGGTCCGGGCCCGATTCGGAGGTTGCCTTTATGTCGTCGATGGTGAGGTTCAGTTCCTGGAAGGAGAACCCGCCCACCTTGCGGATCATGGAGCCGATGAGCTGGTTGGCGGCCTCCGACAGCGGGTGCCCCTCGGACCAGCCGGGCTGTTCCTCGGCGCTCTTCTCCACGCCCAGGAAGCCGTTGGCGTCAAGGCGCAGCGCCCCGGTGCCCAGGTCCACCAGCGAGTGCAGGGCGTCGCCCACCACCAGCCGCATGCCCGCGAAGGTGGGGTCCAGCCAGTTGATGGAGGGCTGCCCGGCCTTGAAGTAGTGCAGGTAGACCCAGCGGCGGGTCTTGCCGGTGGTGTCCACGATGGGCCGGGTGGCGCTCCAGTTGGTTTCCTTCACCCCGGGTTCGTAGAAGATGACGCGCTGCAGCCTGCCGATGATGTAGCCGGCCTTCTGCAGGGCCTGCTCCGAATCGGGGCTGAGGTTGACCGAGTCGGCGCCTTCGGGGACATCGGGCAGCAGGTTCCAGTCCTCCTCCGGGATGTCCACCATGTGGTAGATCCCGGGGTAGTCGCGGAAGTTCATCTCGGCCAGCCGGAAGTCGGCGCCCTTGCCGGTGTGGCCGGGGACGATGTCGTCAATGACGGTGCCGCCGTGCTCCGCGGCGACCTCGCACATGCTGCGGAATTCCTCTTCGGTGCCGAACACCGGATCGATCGCCATGCTGATCCGGTCGAAGTGCCCGTCCACGCTGGGGGTGTGCGACCAGCCGCTGATGCCGCCCGCCAGTTTCACGGGCCCGGTGTGGATGCCGCGGATGCCGATTTCGCGGAAGGCTTCCCACATGGCCGTGTCACCCAGGGCGGACAGGAATGACCGGCCCGTTTCGGTGATGAAGGACAGCGGGTAGGCGGTGAACCAGACGGGGGCGCGTTCGACGGCGGCCCGGGGGTTCGGATGCGCGTACGAGTTCTGCCACATGCTGGCCTGGCCGGACAATTGCCGGGCCAGTGTGTTCGCGTCACCGAGCATGGCCTGGTTGCGCAACCACTCCACATACGCGGCGTTTCGTCCATCGAATTCGAAGGAGGGCCTGTTGCCGACGAACTGGCGCCGCCGCGCTACGGGCCGCAGCGCCTTTGGCCGGGCGGCGAAGAACTGTTCGTCGAAAGTGACCTCCAGGTCCGCTGCCGGCTCAGCGGCGGCTGCCTCCCCTTCCCCCACTCCGGCGGTGTTATCCGCATCCGAAACGCGCTCGCTGGTCCCCGGCTCCCGCATAAGCTCCTCTTTCCACTGCTCGTCTCCGTGCTGGCATGGATGCTCCAAAGCCCCTTGCCCGTGGAAAGGTACCCAGGCGGACAGGGAGTATTCGGTGTCCCTCTCCCGATGCTACTGGGCGGCGCAACCGGTGGGCGGGACAAACGTGCCCGCTAGTGGATGCCTTGTCCGATCTGCGGGCCGATCTTTGCTGCGGTGCCGCTGTAGCCCGCACAGGGGGACCCTATCAGCGAACCAGTTCTGCTTCTTCGGTTTATTTCGGCTGCCACTCCCGCCATGGCCCGGTTCGGACGTATTCTTGGAACCAGGTTTTGTAGTAAGCCGAAGCGCTTCGAACAGGGCTGGAACATGGCGGCTGAACCTTCGGGGCAGGTTGGCTGGGGGCTGCTTCCAGTTACCCCGGAGCCAGTATTCGACAGCAAAGATGTCGAAGTCTTCCTCCGGGAAGTCACCCATGACTTCATGAGCGATATCAAGGGTGAACACCGCGGCATTGGCTGGGCCGCCACGCTCTTCCGGCTGGGTCAGGCACGCACCCTCGCGGCCAGCACGGAGCAGGCGCGGGAGGCGGACCGGGAACAGTGTTCGTTCGCTGATGGGCCCCTCATGGAGGCCATGCGTACCGAGGCATTCGTGCTGGTCTCCGATCTCAACCGTGACCGGCGGTGGCCTGGTTACGCGAGTGCGGCGTCGGGCCACGGGGTGCAGTCGATGCTTTCCGTGCCCATCCTGTCCGAAGGCGGGACAAGCGCCGCCATCACTTTCTACGCAGGCGTGCCGCACGCGTTTACCAGCGACGACCTGGTCAGGATCCAGGACTATGCGCGCCACATGGCCCGGGCCCTGCGCCTCGTGTTCCGCGTGGCCGAGAGGGCGGAAGCGACGGCGGGCCTCGCCGTCGTCCAAAGCTCCCTGGTCCTGGTGGACCTGGCGGTGCGCAGCCTCGCCAGCGAATATGGCCTCAGCAGGGAGGCCGCGCTGATTTTCCTGCAAACGCAGGCAATGCACCATGAGCTTGACCTCCGGGACGCGGCCCTCAACGTCGTGGCCCCGGGGGCCGGCCGGGACCGGAACGGCGCACCGCCGTCCGCGTTGCGGCAGGAAGCGTACGACGGCGTCGCGGAGCTTCCGCGTCCGTCGGCGGCGGGGCGTGGCTTTCCAACCGGAAAGCCACCCCGCAGGGACGCTGCGGTGAAGGCGGAAACCCCGCCTCCCGCAGAAGGGAGGACGGCATGACCATCCAGAAGCAGGAGCCGCGTTTCGTCGCGGACGGACCGGACAGCCACCCCTGGCACCGGTTCGTTGCGCTGGGAGACTCCTACACCGAAGGAATCGGGGACCCGGAACCGCTGAGCCTGGGCGGTCTTCGGGGCTGGGCGGACCGTGTAGCCGAGGAGCTGGCGTCAGGCCGGCCCGACTTCGCGTACGCCAACCTGGCCATCCGTGGAATGCTGCTGCGGCAAATCCTCGAGGGACAACTGGCGGCGGCGCTGTCCCTGAAGCCGGACCTTGTAGCCATTGCCGCCGGTGGAAACGACATCATCTTCAGGCACGGCGATCCCGACAAGCTGGCCGGTAAGCTCGACCAGGCCATTGGCACGCTCGCAGCCACCGGCGCCACCGTGCTCCTGTTTGCGGGCCCCGACTGGGGCAACACGCCGGTCTTCGGCAAGATCCGCGGCCGCGTGGCCATCTACAACGAGCACCTGCACACCATCGGGGCCCGGCACCACGCCATCATGGTCGACCTGTGGTGCCTGCCGGAGCTTCAGCACGCATCCATGTGGGACCCGGACCGGCTGCATTTGTCCCCGCTGGGCCATCATGCCGTGGCGGTGGCAACCCTGGACGCGCTGGGCGTGGAGCATGCACTCACGCCGCTGCAGCCCCGGCCCCTCCCGGCCCATGGGTGGACACAGGCCAGGGCCGAGGACCTGGTGTGGGCACGGCAGTATTTCATGCCATGGGTGCTCAGGCAGTTGCGTCCGCACCAGGCCGACGCGCTGGCGGCGAAGCGGCCGCAGCCCGGCCCGGTCTTCGGCCAAGGCCGTCCCGATCGCTTCGTGCCGGGACACCCGGCCAACGGGACCATGCTGGGTCCCGACGTTGCGCCGGAAGGTCCGGGCGGGAGGGAGACGGACCGGGTGGCCTGACGCCCCGTGTGGTTCAGCGTTTCCTGGGTGACCGCTTGGAGGCTGCGTTCATCGCGGCCTTGACTGCCGGGGGCAGTCCCGCGTGCTCGGTTTCAGGTTCGGCCGCTGTTCCGCGTACCTTGGCGATGGCCCGCATGCCGTGGTAGATCACCAGCGCGGCTGCCGAGCCCAGGGCGATGCCGGTGAATTTGAGGTCGCCGATTGTCCAGGTGTAATCCGCGATCCCGATGATCAGGGCCACGGCCGCGGTGGTCAGGTTGACCGGGTTGGCGAAGTTCACTTTGTTCTGCACCCAGATCTTCACGCCCAGGACGCCGATCATGCCATACAGCATGGTGGCGGCACCGCCCAGCACCCCTGCCGGCACGGTGGCGATCAGCTCGCCGAACTTGGGTGAGAAGCTGAGCAGGATGGCGAACATGCCGGCCACCCAGTAGGCCGCCGTCGAATACACCTTGGTTGCCGCCATGACGCCGATGTTTTCGGCGTAGGTGGTGGTGCCCGAGCCCCCGCCAAGGCCGGCGAGGACCGTGGCCGCGCCGTCGGCCATCAGCGCCCGGCCGGAGACGCCGTCGAGGTTCTGCCCCGTCATGGCCGCAACCGACTTCACGTGGCCGATGTTCTCGGCCACCAGCACCAGGACCACCGGGACGAACAGCCCCAGCACGCCGATGTGGAACTCGGGGGTCTGGAAATGCGGCAGGCCCACCCAGGCCGCGGCGTCCATCTTGTCGTAGGCCACCTCGCCCCGGAGCATGGCCACCAGGTAACCCACCACCACGCCCACCAGGATGCTGAGCCGGCCCAGGATTCCACGGAACAACACGCTGACCAGGATGATCGTGGCCAGCGTAACGACGGCGGTGATGGGCGCGGCGTCAAAGTTCTGCTTGGCCGCGGGGGCAAGGTTCAGGCCGATCAGCGCCACTATGGCGCCGGTGACGATTGGCGGCATCAGCCGGTTGATCCACCCGGCGCCGAACTTCTGCACCACGGCACCCACCAGGGCGAGGGTGGCACCGGCGAGCACCACGCCGCCCAGCGCCCCCGGGATGCCGAACTGCGCCTGCGAGGCCGTGATGGGTGCGATGAACGCAAAGCTGGAGCCAAGGTAGCTGGGCACCCTGCCCTTGGTGATGACCAGGAAAAGCAGCGTTCCGATGCCGGAGAAGAACAGTGTGGTGGCCGGCGGCATCCCGGTGATGATGGGGACCAGGAAGGTGGCGCCGAACATTGCCACCACGTGCTGCATGCCCACGCCGATGGTCAGGGGCCAGGCCAACCGCTCATCCGGGGCCACCACCTGGCCGGGCTTGATGGTCTTGCCGGTGCCGTGCAGCTTCCATTTGATTCCGAGCATGCTCATGGGAAGGAATGCCTTTCAGGGGTGCCGCGAGGGGGCGAAGAATAACTCGGTCCAGAATACCGCCAAGTATTTCCCGCCGGACCGCTGTGGCCAACGTCACCCGGCGTCACGGGAAGAGGACTGAAGCACTTGAAGTTGCAACTATGGAAAGCAACAGGAGCCACCCCCGCACGCGGGCGGCGCAGCGAAAGGTAAGCCAATGACCATTGCCCATGAAGAAGCGGTTATCGATTCGGCGGCCGTGGACGCCATCTTCGCCCAGGCCCGGACCGCCAACACCTTCACCGGCGAGGTGACCGAGGAGCAGGCCCAGGCCATCTACGAGCTGACCAAGTTCGGGCCCACCGCTTTCAACTCCCAGCCGCTGCGCGTCACCTATGTCCGCTCGGACGAGGCCCGCGCCACCCTGGTGGATGCGCTGTCCCGCGGCAACCAGGCCAAGACCGCGTCGGCTCCGCTGGTGGCCATCCTCAGCTACGACACCGACTGGGCGGGCAAGTGGGACACCTTCCTGCCCGGCTACAACGCCCCCAAGGCCATGTACGACGCGGACCCCGAGCTCGCCGCCGCCACGGGTAACAACAACGCCCACCTGCAGGCCGGCTACTTCATCCTGGCCGTCCGCTCACTCGGCTTCGCCGCCGGCCCGATGACCGGCGCCGACTTCAAAGCGATCGATGCCGCCTTCTTCCCGGCCGGCGACCAGAAGAGCTTCCTGGTGGTCAACATCGGCCAGCCCGGCACGGAAGCCTGGGGCGAGGCAAAGCCCAAGTACTCCTACGACGAAGCCGTCCGCACCGTCTGACGCCCCATCACAAGGCGTCCGGTCAGGCGATGACGCTGTCCACCAGCGCCTTGGCCTCGGCCTGGACCTGCTTGAGGTGTTCGGCGCCCTTGAAGGACTCGGCGTAGATCTTGTACACATCCTCGGTGCCGGACGGGCGGGCGGCGAACCAGGCGTTCTCCGTGACTACTTTCAGGCCGCCGATGGCAGCGCCGTTGCCGGGCGCCTCGGTGAGCTTGGCGGTGATCGCCTCGCCTGCCAGTTCGGTGGCCGTGACGTCGGCGGCGGAGAGCTTGCCGAGCTTCGACTTCTGCTCACGCGTGGCGGCGGCGTCAATGCGGGCGTAGACGGGGGCGCCGAACTGGTCAGTCAGCCCCTTGTACAGCTGTGAAGGGGACTTGCCGGTCACTGCGGTGATCTCGGAAGCCAGCAGTGCCAGCAGGATGCCGTCCTTGTCGGTGGTCCACACGCTGCCGTCCAGCTTGTTGAAGGATGCGCCGGCGGATTCCTCGCCACCGAACGCGCCCTCGCCGGAGAGCAGGCCGGGGACGAACCACTTGAAGCCCACGGGAACCTCCACCAGCTTGCGGCCCAGGCTTTCGGCCACCCGGTCGATGATCGAGGAGGACACCAGCGTCTTGCCCACCACGGATTCGGGGTTCCAGCCGCTGCGGTTGCGGTAGAGGTAGTCGATGGCGACGGCGAGGTAGTGGTTCGGGTTCATCAGGCCGCCATCGGGGGTCACGATCCCGTGGCGGTCGGCGTCGGCGTCATTGCCGGTGGCAACATCGAACGGTACCGAGCCGTCAGCGCCCACGGACATCCGGTTGATCAAGGACGCCATGGCCGACGGCGAGGAGCAGTCCATCCGGATCTTCTCGTCCCAGTCCAGGGTCATGAACGCCCACTGCGGATCCACGGTGGGGTTCACCACGGTGAGGTTCAGGTGGTGGCGTTCGGCGATCTCGCCCCAGTAGTCCACCGACGCGCCGCCCATGGGGTCGGCGCCGATCCGGACCCCGGCGTCACGGACGGCGTCCAGGTTCAGGACGGACGGAAGGTCGTCCACATAGCTGCTCAGGAAATCGAACTTGCCCGTGGTGTCCGCGGCCTGCGCGTCCGCCAGCGGGATCCGCTTCACACCGCGCAGGCCGTTCTCCAGGAGTTCGTTGGCGCGATTGGCGATCCAGCCGGTGGCGTCCGAGTCTGCGGGTCCACCGTGCGGGGGGTTGTACTTGAAGCCGCCATCGGCCGGCGGGTTGTGGCTGGGGGTGACAACGATCCCGTCAGCCTGCGGGGCTCCCGGCGCAGCCTTCCGGTTGTAGGTGAGGATGGCGTGGCTCAGGGCCGGGGTGGGGGTGTAGCCGTGCCGGGCGTCAACCAGGACCTGGACGCCGTTGGCTGCGAGCACCTCCAGGGCGGAGTTCTGTGCCGGTTCGCTCAAGGCATGGGTGTCCTTGGCCAGGAACAGCGGGCCGGTGACGCCCTGCGCCGCCCGGTATTCCACGATCGCCTGGGTGATGGCCACGATGTGCGGCTCGTTGAAGGATGCCTTGAGGCTGGAACCCCGGTGCCCGGACGTGCCGAACACCACGCGCTGGCCCGGATCACCCAGGTCCGGCGCGATGTCGTAATACGCGTCAAGGAGCGCAGTGATGTCAACAAGGTCCTGGGGTTGGGCAACTGTACCCGCGCGGCTAGCCATGGGACCAGCATGCCAGAACCTGGCGGGAGTCAAAACGGCGCGCCCAAGATCCGGACGCTGTGACACGCAATGACGTCATCAACCAAGTAGCCCACCTGAGTACAGGGCCCCGAAAGTACCTATATACCGGCCCTTCAGCGCCCTGCTATTTTCAAAAAAATCCAGACGCACAAAACAGAGCAACGGACGACGGCGGTACCCGCCGATCGTCCCGTCCGGCAAGGAAGCGGGGACTCCAATGGGGGCAGGAGACGGGGCAGCCGAGCAGTCCAGGCTCGCTGCCGAGCGCGTTGCCAGGCTGAAGCGCCAGCTGGATGAAGCCGAATGTTCCACGAAGGCTTGGGACGCCGGAGCCCTGGGGGAACGGGTGGTGGCGGACAAGCTCAGCGAACTGGTCCCGCGTGGCTGGTACGTGCTGCATGACGTCCACTGGCCTGGCCGGCCCAAGGCAAATCTTGACCATGTCCTGGTGGGCCCCGGCGGGGTGGTGGTGGTTGATTCGAAAAACTGGACCGGAGAGGTGCGTGTGGTCTCCGGCGTCCTCTGGCAGGGCCGCTACGCGCGGACCCAGGCTGTGGAGGGAGCGCTGGCCCAGTGCGCCGCCGTCGCTTCGGTCCTGGCCCCGCAGCACCGCCGCCTGGTGCGTCCGCTCATCTGCATGGCGGCGCAGCCGGACCTCTTCGGGGTGACCGCCGCGGATGTTGCCGTGGCGGGTTCCCACCGGGTGGTGCGGGCCATTGAGGCGCTTCCGCCGGTGCTGGACCCGCAGGCAGTGGTGGGTTTGTACGAACAACTGGGCCAGCAGCTCACCCATGAACAAGAGCCCGGCATCACGGCCCTGCGCAACGTCCGCCCCGGCACTGTGGTGCGCCCTGCGGGGGCGCTGCCGCCTGGCGGCCCCGCGGCGTCGGGTGCGGTGGAGGGGCGCCCCCCCGTTGACGGCAAGGGCCGCAGCGGGAGCATGTCCCGGCATCCGGCCGGCCGCGCAGTGCACGCCGGCGGATCCCAGGCAGGAGCGCCGGCAGGCGTCCCGGCAGGAACGGGCCGGCGGGGCCGGAACGCCAAAGCGCACCACGGCGGTACCAGCGGGGGCAAGCTCGCGCTGCTGGCGGCCTTCGTCATTTTTGCCGTTTATATCCTGCCCTACTTGGCCCGCTGACACGCGGCCCACCGCCGGGGCGCAGCCGGTCTTTGGCTGCGGTCCGGACCGCACGGGTGATCCGGTTGAGCCCGTCCGAATCGAGTGTCCAGGCCTGCCAGTAGAGAGCCACATCCTGGTAGTCGCCGTCCAGCCGGACCAGGGTGCCGTCCGAAAGCCCATCCGCGAGCTGGAGCTCGGGGATCATGCCCCAGCCCAGGCCGGCCTTGACCGCCGCGAAGAACCCCTCCGACGACGGCACGGTGTGCGTGGGGGGAGGCTGCCTGATGCCCTTGACCGCCAGCAGCTGCTCCTGGAGGTTGTCCTTTGCGTTGAACTTCAGGACGGGCATGGCTGCCCAGTCTACGCCGCCGGCCGCTGCAAACCGGCGCCGCAGTCCGGCGCTGGCCACCGGGATGTAGCGCATGGAGCCCAGCATTTCTGCCCGGCATCCGCTGACGGGCACAGGATCAGAGGTCACGGCGCCCATCACCTCTCCTTCGCGGAGCAGCTGGCTGCTGTAGCCCTGGTCTTCAACACGCAGATCCAGGACGGCGTCCTCCCAGCCGGCGGCCTGGTGGAGGATGGGCACGAACCAGGTGGCCAGCGAATCGGCGTTGATGGCCACCGGAAGGTGGGCGCGGGCGGGGGACCCCGCGCCGAGCGCTGATGACGTCTCCGCTTCGAGCACCTGCACCTGCCGGGCCATGCGCAGCAGCAGCGCACCGGCGTCCGTGGTGGTGCACGGCAGCCGGCGGCGGACCAGGACCTGGCCCACGGAACCCTCCAGTGCCTTGATCCGTTGGCTGACGGCCGACGGCGTGATCCGAAGGAGATCGGCCGCCGCCTCAAACGTCCCTTCGTCTATTACCGCAATGAGGGCCTTGAGATGCTCCAGGTTCATGAAGAGATTCTAATGTGTGCTTAGAATCATTTGTTTGCCTACATATCCGGCAGGACCCTACATTCTTAAGAATGTGGACCTCGTGGATAACCGGAATGCTGACCGGGCTGGCACTCATAGTGGCGATCGGCGCCCAAAACGCCTTCGTGCTGCGCCAGGGGATCCGCCGCGAACACATCGGCGTGGTGGTGGCGGTATGCATGGCCGGGGATGCCCTGCTGATTGTGGGCGGTACCTCCGGAATCGGGGCAGTGGTGACCCGTTTCCCCGAGGCGCTGGAAGTCTTGCGCTGGGCCGGAGCCGCCTATCTGTTGTGGTTCGCGGTGCGGTCCTTCATGGCGGCCGCAAACCCGTCCGCGCTGGCGGAGCAGGCGCCCCGGTCCAAGCATTCGGTGCTCGCCACCGCTGCCGCCCTGACCTTCCTGAACCCGCATGTCTACCTGGACACCGTGGTGCTGCTGGGGAGCCTTGCCAACCAGCAGGGCCCTGACCTGCGCTGGACCTTTGCTGCAGGCGCCGTGGCCGGAAGCGTCCTCTGGTTCTCGGTGTTGGGGTACGGGGCGCGGGCGCTGGCGGGCGTGCTGCACAGCCCGCGCACCTGGCGCTGGATCGATGCGGGCATCGGTGTTTTGATGATGGTCCTGGCCGTCCGCCTGGTCCTGCACTGAAGTAGGCTGGAGCCAGATTCGCAGGGGAGAAACCATGACTGACCAGCGCCGTCCCAGGGGCCTGACTACCAGCGTCCCGACCACCAGGGCAACGATGCGCCGTGGCCCGCCTACCAGCCGCCGGCCCAGTACGGCCAGACGCAGTATGGACAAGGCCAATACGGAAAGGCGCAGTACGGCCAGAACCAATACGGCCAGTCGCAGTACAGCCAGCCCCAGTACGGCCAAGGGCAGTACTGGGGCCAGCCGGCCTATTACGGCAGGCCGGCCGAGCCAAAGACCCTGAGCATAGCCAGCATGGTCTGCGGCATCGCGTCGGTGATCATGGGCTGGCTGATCCTTCCCCAGCTGGCAGCCATCATTACCGGCCACCTCGCCCTCAGGCGCGAACCGTCCGGCAAGGGGATGTCCATCTCCGGCCTGGTGCTGGGCTACCTGTGCCTGCTGGGGTACGGCGCCATCTGGCTGCTGCTCATCATCGGCCTCACCGTCGCCAGCACCACCGGTGCGAATTCGGGGACTTTCTAGCTCTCCGCCGGGTGCTGCCCCGATGCCTGCCGGCACGTTCCGGCAGCTGGGCCCGCGCCGTCGTCGTAAGAGTCCCCTCCTGATGGACTATTCCCCCGCGCATTACAGGGGGACTGATCCGTGCGGCGGGGAGTTCTGGCTGAGAACCCGGCCGGCTGCCGCTAGCGGAGCAGTTCCACGTCGGAGACGAGCTCGATATGCGCCAGCATGGCCTCCGCCGCTGCCGCCGGGTCCTGCGCGCGGATGGCATCGGCGATCCCGCGGTGCGAGGCCAAGGACTGTTCCGGACGGCCGGGCTGGCCCAGGGATTCCACCCGGGTTTCCAGGATCATCTCGGCGATGAAGGCCATTAGCTGCGCCAGGACCGATGAGTGCGCCGCCGCGGTGATGGCCTGGTGGAAGAGCTCATCGCCGTGGGTGCCGCGGTCGCCGTCGTTGATCTCCCGGGCCATGACGTCCAAGGCCTTCTCAATGGCGGCAAGGTCGTCCGCCGTCCGGCGTTCTGCGGCTAGTGCGGCAAGCTTCCCTTCCAGCGTGCTGCGGGCTTCCACGATTTCCGGCAGCCGGCTTTGGTGCTCGCGCAGGCCCTTGATGACGGATGCCACGCTGGGGCGCCGTGCCAGGACCGCGCCGGTGCCGTGCTGCACGTCGATGACGCCCAGTACTTCAAGGGCCACCAGGGCCTGGGCGAGTGTGGCCCGGGAGACTCCCAGGCGCTCGGCAAGGTCGCGCTCGGCCGGCAACAGGTCCCCTGGGCGGAGCTGGGCCGATTCGATGTAGGCAAGGATCTGCTCCACCAGCTGCTCATAGAGCCGGGGACGCGAGACCCGTTCCAGGCCTGCCCGTGCCGTCTTTTCCACAGTTCCTCCCGAGGTTCTCGGACCAGAATACCCCCTTCATCTATTGACAGATAGACTCACTGTCTAAGAGGCTAGTCCAGTGAGCCAGTAACTCACGTCACATTCTTTCTTTCCCCAACGGAGGACCAACGATGTCCGCTCCTGTCCTATCGATCATCATCCTGGCGGCGATGTTCCTGCTCGCCACCGTCCTGCCCCTCAACATGGGTGCCCTCGCCTTCGTAGGCGCCTTCCTTCTTGGCTCCGTCGTGCTGGGCATGTCCACGAACGACATCCTTGCCAACTTCCCCGGCGGCCTCTTCCTGACAATCGTCGGCGTCACCTACCTGTTCGCCATAGCGCAAAACAACGGCACCATCGACCTGCTGGTCCGCGGCGCCGTCAAGCTGGTGGGCAACCGCGTGGCCCTCATCCCGTGGGTCATGTTCGCCATCACCGCCGTCATCACGGCCGTGGGCGCGCTGTCTCCCGCCGCCGTCGCCATCATTGCCCCCATCGCCCTGAGCTTCGCCGGGAAATACAAGATCAGCCCGCTGCTGATGGGCATGATGGTGATCCATGGGGCGCAGGCGGGCGGCTTCTCGCCCATTGCCGTCTACGGCGTCACCGTCAACGGCATCCTGGCCAAGACGGACCTTGCCTTCAGCCCCACCGCGCTGTTTCCTGTCGAGCTTCATCTTCAACCTGGTCATCGCGCTGGTGCTCTTCGTGGTCCTGGGTGGCAGGAACCTCATGTCCTCCAAGGTGGGGCAGTTCGTGGAGCAGGCAGCTGAAGCACGGATGGCCGTCAGCGTCGGTGCCAAAGCCGGGACTGACGTCCCCTTCAAGGGCTTCGGCTCCGGAATGTACGGTCCCCGGGACCCCGCAGGCGACGGCACTGCAGCCACCAAGGAGCGCAAAGAGCGGATTCCGCAGCTGGTCACCATTGCAGGCCTGATCGTGCTGGCCGTCGTGGCCCTTGGCTTCAAGATGGACGTCGGCTTCGTGTCCATCACCATCGCCATCGTGCTGGCCCTGGTTTCCCCCGCAGCCCAGAAGGGCGCCATCAACAAGATCAGCTGGTCCACCGTGCTGCTGATCTGCGGCATGCTGACGTTCGTCGGGGTGCTGGAGGAAGCCGGCACCATCAAGTTCGTTTCCAGCGGCGTTGCCGGCATGGGAATGCCCCTGCTGGCAGCCCTCATCATCTGCTTCATCGGCGCCATCGTGTCCGCCTTCGCCTCCTCCACCGCCATCCTGGCCGCGCTCATCCCGCTGGCCGTGCCCTTCCTCTCCACCGGTGAGATTGGCGCCGTCGGCGTCATCTGCGCACTCGCGGTCTCCGCCACGATCGTGGACGTCTCCCCGTTCTCCACCAACGGCGCCCTGGTCCTGGCCAATGCCCCCGAGGGCGTGGACAAGGACCGGTTCTACAAGAAGATCCTCGGCTACAGCGGCATCGTGATCGTGGGCGGACCCATCCTGGCCTGGCTGGCTCTGGTGGTCCCCGGCTGGCTCTAGCCGGCGCAGCCACGCCGCCGGCACTGCACGCCGCCCGTACCTGAGAAAGGAAACCAAGCACATGAGCACAGCCGAAAATTCCCGAGGCCCACTGGCCGGGCACACCGTCGTCGACCTGAGCCGCGCACTGGCGGGGCCGCACGCCGGCATGATGCTGGCCGACCTTGGCGCCCGCGTGATCAAGGTGGAGAACCCGGGCACCGGGGATGACACCCGTGGCTGGGGGCCGCCGTTCGTGGGCCCGGAAGATGACCTGCAGTCCACGTACTTCATGTCCTGCAACCGCAACAAGGAATCCATCTGCCTGGACCTGAAGAGCCCGGACGGGCAGGGGGTGCTGCGCGGGCTGCTGGAACGAGCCGATGTGGTGATCGAGAACTTCCGTCCCGGCGTGATGGACCGGCTGGGCTTCTCCACGGCCGCCATCCATGAGCTCAACCCGCGCCTGGTGATCCTGTCCATCACGGGCTTCGGCCATGACGGGCCCGAATCCCGGCGCAGCGGCTACGACCAAATCCTGCAGGGCGAGGCCGGACTCATGTCCCTCACCGGCTCAGGGCCGGACGACCCCCAGCGCGTCGGCGTCCCCATCGCCGACCTGCTCTCCGGCATGAACGGGGCGTTCGGCGTGCTGGCTGCGCTGGTGGAACGGAACCGCACCGGCCGCGGCCAGGTGGTGCGCACCTCCCTGCTGGCGTCACTGATCGGCGTCCACGCCTTCCAGGGCACCCGGACCACAGTCGCCGGCGAGGTTCCGCAGGCCCAGGGCAACCACCACCCGTCCATCGCCCCCTACGGGCTGTTCACCTGCCAGGACGGGAGCGTGCAGATCAGCGTCGGCAGCGAGAAGCTCTGGGCTTCCTTCGCCGCTGCGTTCGGCCTGGACCCGGCGGCGCCAGGGTTTGGCAGCAACGCTGAAAGGGTGCGGAACCGCGGCGCGGTGATTGCCGCCGTCGAACGCGCGTTCGCCGGTTATGGCGCGGCGGAACTGCTGGAGAAGCTGAACGACGCCGGGATCCCGGCAGGGAAGGTGCGCTCGCTGGACGAGGTGTACGCGTGGGAACAGGTGGCTTCCCAGGGGCTCGTGGTGGATGTGGAGCATCCGCTGCTCGGAACGGTCAGCCTGCCCGGGCCGCCGCTGCGGTTCTTCGCGCAGGGTGACACCGGCGAAACCACCCTCACCGACCACGACGCACCCCCGCTGCTGGACGCGGACGGGCCGGCAATCCGGGAGTGGCTCGGGGTGCCGGTTCCGGCGGCGGCCGGGGTGAACTAGCGTGCCAACCACCGAAAAAGTGCGGCATCTGCGCGCCGCCGAACTGATCGACGCCGTGGTGGACCAGGATTCGTTTGTCTCCTGGGATACGCCGCCGCACCAGCCGGCCCTGTCCGAAGAATACGCCCGTGACCTGGCCAAAGCCCGCGAACGCAGCGGCGCCGACGAATCAGTGCTCACCGGCACCGGGCTCATCCGCGGCCGCCGCGTGGCGCTGATCGTCAGCGAGTTTTCCTTCCTGGCCGGCTCCATCGGCCATGCTGCGGCGCAGCGGATCGTTGCCGCCATCGAACGGGCCACTGTGGAAGGCCTGCCGCTGCTGGCGGGCCCCGCCTCCGGGGGAACCCGGATGCAGGAAGGGACGCCGGCCTTCCTGTCCATGGTGAAAATCACCGGAGCCGTCCGGGCGCACCGTCAGGCCGGCCTGCCCTACCTGGTCTACCTCCGGCACCCCACCACCGGCGGCGTGATGGCGTCCTGGGGATCCCTGGGCCATATCAATGTTGCGGAACCGGGCGCCCTCCTGGGATTCCTGGGCCCCCGGGTGTTCGAGGCCCTGTACGGGGAATCCTTCCCGGACAACGTGCAGGTGGCGGAGAACCTCTTCAACAAGGGCCTGATCGACGGCGTCGTCAAGCCCGGGGATCTCGCCGAACTGGTGTCCAGGGCGCTGGATATCCTGGCTCCACGCCGGGAAGCTGCCTCTGAGACGGTCACCCGGCCCGCCGCGCCAGCCACCCTTGCTGTCCGGCCGGCCCCTGTTGATGCCTGGACGTCGATCGAAATTTCGCGGCGCCCGCGGCGCCCTGACCTCCGCCAGCTCCTGAAGTTCGGCGCCAGCGACGCCCTGCCTCTGAACGGCACGGGGCAGGGGGAAAAGGACCCCGGGCTGCTGCTGGCGCTGGCAAGGTTCGGCAGCCGTTCCTGCATTGTGCTGGGGCACGCCCGCCCGGCGCGCAAGGACGCCGCCGGAATGGGGCCGGGCTCATTGCGGGAAGCGCGCCGCGGCATGAAGCTGGCCGAAGAACTGCGGCTGCCCCTGCTCACGGTCATCGACACCGCGGGCGCCGCGCTGTCGCAGGAGGCGGAGGAGGGCGGCCTCGCCGGCGAGATCGCACGCTCCCTGTACGAATTGATCGGCCTGGAATCGCCGTCGGTCTCCGTGCTGCTTGGCCAGGGCGCCGGGGGAGGGGCGCTGGCGCTGCTGCCCGCGGACAGGACCATCGCCGCGCAGCACAGCTGGCTGTCACCGCTTCCGCCCGAGGGGGCCAGTGCCATTGTGCACCGCACCACGGCCTTTGCGCCCGGAATGGCGCAGGCACAGGGCGTGAACGTGGCCGCGCTGTATGCGAACGGACTGGTGGACCACATCGTTGACGAGCGCGACGACGCTTCCCTGGAACCGCGCGAATTCTGTGCCCGGATGGCCCGTGCCATTGAGTACGAACTCGCGGCGGTTGCCGACATTCCCGTGGCAGGGCTGGTGGGGGCACGGTTCCGGAAGTACCGGAACCTCGGCGGCAGCTGACGCACCGCGTGGTTCAGGAGTCGCCGGTGTCTCCGCTCCGGCGACTCCGGCGACTCCCGGCCGCTTCGCCTAGCGCCGCTGCCGGACCTTGGCCCGGTGGGCGTTGGCTCGCAGTTGCAGAATGCGTGCCCCGCCTGCCACGGCCACCAGCACCCCGCCGGTGACGGCGGCGATGAACAGGGCCATGCCCAGCGGGACGGAACCCTCAAAACCCAGGAACTTCACCATGGCTTGTTCCTGGTTCTGCAGGATGAAGATGATCAGCAGGATCAGCAGGATCAGGGAGGCGACGACGCCGGCCCAGATGACGCCGGCGCGGGTGACTTTGCGTTCGGGAGTGCCGCCGGCCGTTGTCGGGGTTCCGGTGGCAGGTGCTCCCCGCGTTGCCGGGGTTCCCGTCGTCGCAGCGGTTCCCGAGGCATCCGGTGCGTAGGATGGCGCGGCGGACGGCGCGGCGGATGGGGCGGCGCCATAGGTTGCCGCCCGGTTTCCGGCGGGCAGGTCCGCGTTCGACGTCGTTGTGCTGACGTCCGGATCCGGCTGGCTGTTCGGTCCTGGCGTGTACTGTCCTTCGCTCATGCCCGTTCCTTTCGCAGAATGCTAAGCATGCTTATGGTGCAACCATAGACGCCCGCGTTGCCGCAGCACAACGAGCACAACGCGCGTGGTGCGGCGGCCAGCGGGCTGTAGCGCCGGCAAGGCCGCACAGGGACGGAATCCTGCGGGAGAGGCCATGGGAGCCCATGTGGCGGAGGGGCCCCGTTCGGAACCCCTCCATCGGCTCTTGTCCGGCTCATTGCCGGCCGGACATCAGACCCTCTCCTTGCTCCGTTCGCCGGCGGGCGCTCCCGGCGCAGGTGTCCTGCGCCAGTTCGGGAAAGCCCAGAAGGTGAATTCCGGTGCCTTGGCCGGTTTCTCCGGAGTTTCGTGAGTCTCAGGCCGCTCTTCAGGCTGGCGCTTTGTTTCTTTCCTGGCGCCCCACCCGAAGTCCTTGCTGGATGAATAGCACATCACAGACCTCCTCATGGTGACTGCCCTTTAATCGTCCTCCACATCGGCGGTGGAGTCGATAGCCCGCGCTTGTCAGCGGCAATGGGCAGGCGTCACAACAATCAGGGGCCGCCGGCCACAACGTCCTGCGCCTCCTGCGGGCGGTGGAACTCACAGGGGCCGCCGTGGCGCAGCGGAAGGAGGCAGGTCCGCCCTGTGGGCAGGTGCACCAGCGCGCAACGGCCGGTCATCGCCAGATCCTCCCTGACGTTGGAGTTGCTCAGATCCGGCCGCCCGTCGTTTGCGGTTTCGGTGCGGCCGGCGCCGGTGACGTCCTGTTCAGCATTCATGGTGGTGCAACTCCTCATCGGGCGGAAAGCGTATGGAGGGTGCGAAAGGGTGGTTTTTCCAGTCTGCGCCGCAGGGGTTACCGGCGGGTTAAGCGGGCGTTAGGTTCAGGTCAACAACAGCACACCGCCACGGTGCCCTAGAAGCCCAGTTGATGCGCCACCTGCAGGAGGAGGGCCTCCGAGCCCATGGGACCGACCAGCTGGATGCCCATCGGAAGTCCGCTTCCGGTGGCTCCGCCGGTCCAGTGAACAGGAATCGTGATTGCCGGCAGCCCGCACACATTCACCATCGAGGACCACGGCGCATATTCGCACTGCTTCCGGTAGTCGCCGTCGGCATCTCCTGGCCACTGCGCGGCCGGCCAGCGCTCGCCGCCGTGGCCCGTCCCGGTGAACCAGCCCACCGGCCGGGGCGTCTGCGCCAGGGCGGGCATCAACATCACGTCCCACTGTCCGTACTGCGCAACGGTGTCGTGCTGGAACTGCCGCAGGAACGCCAGGGCCTCGGCAAGCTTCGCAGGGCTGCGCTGCTGGGCACGCCGCCGGAAAGTCCGGGTCAACGGCGCCAGCTGTGCTTCGCGCGAGGGGCTGATCCGTGCCGCACCAATTCCCGCCGTCCAGGCCGTCGTGAAGGCGGCGGGGTAGCGGTTGTCGTAACGCACGGCTGCTTCGGCCAGGTTATGGCCGGCATGCTCCAAGAGCCTTTCGCCGGCACGGAGGGCGTCGAGTGCTTCCTGTTCGACGCTGAACGGGAACGTGCCGGACCACGGGCTCTCCAGCGTGACGCCGATCCGCAGCCGCGGCGGCTCCTGGCCAATGCCTTCGAGATACCGGTGGCCCGGGGCCAAGGCGTCCATCATGAGTGCGGCGTCCTTGGCGTTCCGGGCAAGGGGGCCGGGAACCACCAGCCGGGCGGGGTCGCCGCCGCTTTCCCCGGCAGCCGGCAGCCCGCGGCCTGGTTTGAGTCCCACCAGGCCGCAGGCGGCCGCCGGAATCCGGACCGAGCCGCCGCCGTCGGTCCCAGGGGCGAAGGGCAGGAGCCCCGCGGCGACGGCGGCCGCGCTGCCGCCGGAGGAACCGCCCGAACTCCTGCTGGGTGCGTGCGGATTGCGCGACGGCGGCGCGATGCGGTTTTCGCTGTAGGCCGTCAGTCCGAACTCGGGCACTTGGGTCTTGCCCAGCGAAATTACGCCGGCCTCCTTCAGGAGCGCCACCAGGGGAGCGTCCGCGGGGGCGGGTTTATGCTCGACGGCGGCACTTCCGTGTGTGGTGACCACGCCGGCCACGTCGGTGAGGTCCTTGAAGCCCAGCGGCATGCCGTGCAGCGGCGGCAGGTCTTCGGCGTCGGCTTGGGAGTGCAGGCCATCAGCCGCCCGGGCCCGGTCCATGGCCTGGTCCGCGGTGACGGTGATGAAGGCTCCCAGCAGCGGGTTCTGCTGCCCGATGCGCGCCAGGAAATGCGCGGTGGCGTCAGCAGCGGACACCGTCCCGTCGCGCAGGAGGTTCCGCAGGTCCAGTGCCGTCAGCTCGTGGAGTTCAGCCAAGGACCCGGACTTCCGGTCGTGCGGCCGTGTCTCGGCCGGCATTCCCGCCGGCATTCCCGCCGAGGTCCCGGCCAGGGCACGACGGTGGCGACGCAGGAAGCGCGGACTGCTGACAGGGCATGGAAACCTCCTCGGGAGCCACCAGCCTAACCTGCAGGTTTCGCGCATCGTTCTGTGCGGAAGGACTAGGCTTAAACGTGACTCTGATCCACCACGACAGGACTCCGATGAGCGATTTCGATTCCGTGCCCGTCCATGACATCCCCGCTGACGCCGTAATCCTGGACGTCCGGGAGGACTACGAATGGGTCGCCGGGCATGCCGACGGCGCCCTCCACATTCCCATGGACCAAATCCCGGCCCGGCTGGGCGAACTCGATCCGGACGAGGACGTTTACGTCATTTGCCGGACCGGCGGCCGGTCATTCCGCGTGGCCCAGTGGCTCACGGGCCAGGGTTACACCGCCATCAACGTCGCCGGCGGGATGGACCAGTGGCTGGAATCGGGCAAACCCCTGGTCTCGGACAACGGACTGAAGCCGCTGGTGCTTTAGTGCCTGGCAGTTCACCCACCTACGCCTTCCTGGGGCCCGAAGGCACGTTCACCGAGGCTGCCCTGTTGCAGGTCCCGGGCGCGCTGCAGGCAGTCCGGGTGCCGGCGTCGAACGTCAATGCTGCCCTGGACCAAGTGCGCGGCGGATCCGCCGACGCCGCCATGGTTCCCATCGAAAACTCGGTGGAAGGCGGCGTCACCGCCACGCTCGATGCGATCGCCACGGGCCAGGAACTGCGCATCATCCGCGAGGTCCTGGTCCCCATCAGTTTCGTCCTGGTCGCCCGGCCCGGCATGCGCATGGAAGACCTGCGGCGGGTGTCCACCCACGGCCACGCATGGGCCCAGTGCCGTCTGTGGATGGATAAGAACATGCCAGGCGCGGAATACGTTCCGGGTTCATCAACCGCTGCCGCGGCGATGGGACTGCTGGAGGAGGACTGCCATTACGACGCCGCCATTTGTGCGCCGCTCGTAGCGCGCGAACATCCTGGCCTGGCGGTCATGGCGGAGGACATCGGTGACAACCAGGGCGCCGTCACGCGCTTCATCCTCGTCAGTCGGCCGGGCGTCCTGCCGGCACGCACCGGCGCGGACAAAACCACCCTCGTCGTCCCACTGCCGGAGGACCGTCCCGGCGCGCTGATGGAGATCCTGGACCAGTTCGCCAGCCGCGGCGTCAACCTCAGCCGGATCGAATCCCGTCCCACCGGGCAGTACCTGGGACATTACTTCTTCAGCATCGACGCTGATGGCCACGCCGGGGAGGCACGCGTTGCGGATGCCCTGGCCGGGCTGCACCGTATCAGCCCCGGGACCCGCTTCCTGGGCTCGTATGCCAGGGCGGACAAGCAAACCACCGCGGTGCCGGCGCATACCTCCGATGCCGCGTTCACGGCTGCCCGCGAGTGGGTCGGATCCATACTTGGTACGGCATCCACCGCAGGTGAAAGCGGTTCCGGGTCTTCGCCCACAGCGTAGGTAAATGCCTCCCGGAGTACTTCCGCGGGGTGTGGACAATGCGTATGCTTGCTTGATCCACACGGGGTATGGCCCCTGACGAAGGGAGCGGGTCATGACCAGCACCACTGACAACGACGGCCAGGGGATGATCGTCAACCCCAAGCCTGCCGCAGACAACCAGGACTGGGACGGCGATGATGCTGACCGTGCGGACCGCCTGCGTTTCGAAGAGGAACAGGCAATGATCCGTGAACAGTCCGAAGCCCGTGCCGCTGCCAAAGCAGCCGCTGAGGCAGAGAAGAAGGACGCCGGCGCCTGACCCGCGGCGGTTCAGCGGCCAACTTACGCCTGGTGGTGCTTTCCCTTGGCCCCAGATGCTCCGCCCCGGTTAGAAGCGGGGTTTCGCCTGCCCGGCGCCGCTCTGTGCCTGGCCCTTGACCCTCACCAGGAGTGACCTCGGTTCAACCTGGACGGTGAGCTGCGTTGCTTCCCCCGACGTGTCGCCATCGAGTTGGGTGGGCATCGGCTCAGGGCATTTGATGACCACTTTAACCGACCGGTAGACGGTCATGATCGGCAGTTTTCCGCTGTGCTTGAACATGATCTTCATGTACATCAGCAGCCAGCCCAGGGCGCTGCGGGGACTCATCACCACAACGTCGAGCATGCCGTCATCGATCATGGCCTGCGGAATGAAATCGATGCCGCCGGGCACCAGGCCGCAGTTGGCAAAAAGTACGCTGCGGATCTTCCGGACCTGCTCCGGGTTTGCGTCCAGCGAAATCGACACCTTCTTCCGACGGCCCGGCAGGTGGCGTACGCCCGCCTCGGTGTAGGCGAGCCAGCCCACCGCCTTCTTCAGCCCGGCATTGGTGTCCGCCAGGACCTCGGCGTCCATGCCAATCCCGGCAATGACCAGGAAGACGTGCTCGGAGTAGTGGCCGGTGCGGGAATTTTCAATCGCCATCCGGGCGGTATCAATGTAGCGCTGCCGGCCGAACAGTGCGGTCTGTACATTCCCGTGGAGGTCGTTCACGTCCAGGTCCACATTCCGGGCCAGCAGGTTGCCGGTTCCCAGCGGGATCAGGCCCATGGCAACGTCGGTGTGCGCCAGCGCCTCGGCCACCACACGGACCGTGCCGTCCCCGCCGCCCACCAGGACGACGTCGGGCTTGCCGGCGAGGACCGCCTGCATCTGGGAGAAGCCGGGGTCATCCGCGGTCGTCTCGAAAAAGGCCGGTTCCTCCCATCCCGCCGACAGGCAGGCACGCTGGATGGTTGCCTTGGCTTCCTCTGCCCGTGCCTTGATCGGATTCAGGACAACGGCCACCCGCTGCTGCGCCAGGCCGGAGTCGTAGGCTTCGCCCGCCACCGCGCTGCGCACGTGCAGGGCCTTGAGGCGCCGGACCCCCCACCAGCTGGAGGTGGCGAAGGCAAGGGCCACCGCAATCAGCAGGTAGAGAATCCAGTCGCTCATGGTGGTTCCACAGTAGCCCGGCGCGCGGCGGCCCGGCGCACGGGGCCGGCCGCCCGCCGTCGTGCGCGGTATTGGATACCCTTGTCTGGTGATCGACGTAAAAGACCTCAGCGAAAACCCGGACAAGTTCCGTGCCAGCCAGCGCGCCCGCGGCGCGGACGAATCAGTGGTGGACGCGATCATTTCCGCGGATGCCGCCCGACGCGCAGCCCTGATCCGCTTCGAAAACCTGCGCGCCGAGCAGAACGCCTTCGGCAAGAAGGTGGCGCAGGCCAAGGGTGAGGAGAAGCAGGCGCTGCTCGCCGAGGTTAAGGAACTTGCCAACTCCGTCAAAGCAGCCTCCGCTGAGGCCGACGCCGCGCAGACCAAGCAGGAAGAGCTGCTGCGCACCGTCCCCAACCTGGTGGAGGACGGCGTTCCCGAGGGCGGCGAGGACGACTACGTGGTGGTCAAGACCGTTGGTACCCCGCGCGAGTTCCCCGACTTTGAGCCCAAAGACCACCTGGAGATCGGCGAGCTGATCGGCGCGATCGACATGGAACGCGGCGCCAAGGTCTCCGGCGCCCGCTTCTACTTCCTCCGCGGCGTGGGCGCCCGGCTGGAAATGGCACTCCTCCAGATGGCCATGGACCAGGCTATCCAGGCCGGTTTCATCCCGATGATCACCCCCACGCTGGTACGCCCCGAAACCATGCAGGGCACCGGCTTCGACGTGAAGCACGACGCCGAGATCTACCGCCTGGCCGAAGACGACCTTTACCTGGTGGGCACCTCCGAGGTGGCCCTGGCCGGCTACCACGCCGACGAGATCCTGGACCTTTCCGCAGGGCCCATCCGCTACGCCGGCCAAAGCTCGTGCTACCGCCGCGAAGCCGGCTCGCACGGCAAGGACACCCGCGGCATCATCCGCGTGCACCAGTTCAACAAGGTGGAGATGTTCATCTACACCACTGTCGAAGAGGCCGCCGCCGAACACCAGCGCCTGCTTGCCTGGGAAGAAGAGATGCTGGCCAAGTGCGAGCTGCCCTACCGCGTCATCGACACCGCGGCGGGCGACCTGGGAAACTCCGCCGCCCGCAAGTACGACTGCGAAGCGTGGGTCCCCACCCAGGGCGCCTACCGTGAGCTGACCTCCACCTCCAACTGCACCACGTTCCAGGCGCGCCGCCTCAACATCCGTGAGCGCGCGGTCAACGCCGAAGGCGTGGCCAAGGGCACCCGCGCGGTGGCCACCCTGAACGGCACGCTGGCCACCACCCGCTGGATCGTGGCGCTGCTGGAGCACCACCAGAACGCGGACGGTTCGGTCAACGTGCCCAAGGCGCTGCAGAAGTACCTGGGCGGCCTCGAGGTGCTGCCGGTCCTGTAGGTTCTCCTCGCCGCCGCAACTCCCCGCCCGGTGGACAACTCCTCCCGTCATGCACGGGGGTCCTGTCCACGGGGCGGGGTTTTCTGCGGCCGGATGCCCGCGGCGATGAGCCTCTGCCGCAAGGCGTCGGGATTGGACAAGGTCTTCCAGTCCCACCTGACCACCTTGTAGCCCAGGGCCCGCAACCGGTCTTCGCGCTTCTTTTCGGCCAGGATGGCTTCCTGGATGCTCACTCCGGCCAGCAGGGCTTCGTCGAGATACTTTGCGTCGCCGTCGAACTCTCCGATCACCTGGGCTTCCGGCCAGAAGAAATCGGTCCGCGCGATGAAGCCTTCCCGGTCATGGAACACATGCTGAAGGACCGGAGCGGGCAGCCCCAGGACGTGGATAAATGCCCGGCTGCGGGATTCCCCTACGGACTCTGACGCCTCATCGGCCAGAGCCAGCACTTCCTGGATCCGGCGTCGTTTGGCAGCCGAGGCAAGGCCGTCTGCCCTCTCGATCAGCTGTTGGCGCGTCAGCCCTGCACCGGGATTCCGTCCCGGGCCAAGTACAGCATCCGCCACGGCCACTGCATCGGGAAGTTCGAGCCGGACCAGGCAGTCCATCACCGTCTGCGGCAGGGTGGTGACAGCGAACCCCTGGCGCTGCACGGTTTCGGCCGGCCAGAAATGGCGGCTGAGTCCGTAGCCGCGGAGGTGCTCGATTCCCGTCTTCCCGGTCTTGGCATCGCATGCTGCGGCGGTGGTCGGCGATGCTTTTCCAGCCTTGTGCGGGGAGCGCGTGATGACGTGGATGTGGCTTGGAACCCCGGGACAGGGAAGGTTCCAAATCCACAATGCGGTCAGATAGCAGAAGGTCACGGACGGATCGACGGCTGCCACTGCCGCCACGGTGGTCCTGTACCGCTGCCACGGCTTGAGGGAAAGCCATGCTGCCTTGCCGAAATAGACGCCGGCCCGGACCCTGACCAGCGTGCCGTTCCTGTAGCCCCGGCTGAGCGGGCGGCTGCTGCCGGTCAGGGCCCGGCGACGGCTGGCCAGAACCAGAACAGCTTCATCGGATTTCATGACTCCATGCTGGGCGGAACGCACGCCCACTGGGTGGGCCAAGTCTGCCCATGTGGAAAACAGTCCGTAATTCCCCGCACTGCGGTCAAGTCCCCGGGTAACGCGGCGGGGAGTAGTCCGCGGCAAGGGGAGTGGCGCCGCAGCCCCCTCCCAGGCGCGGAAACCCGCAGTTAATCAACAGTTCAGTAAAGCTGTGTCCTGCGTCCTAGCGTCTGTCGGTTAGGTCTGTTTCACTGTTTCAATGACAACGCTGACTGAAACCTCAGTCGCCGGCAACGATGACCGGCGAGAGAACAACCGAAACAACACCAACAATTACGGCTTCGCGGGGATCGACCAAAAGCTGATGGTCGCCCTGGACGTGGACGGCACACTGGTGGACCACGACGGCCACATGACGCCGGGCGTGCGGGATGCTGCGCAGGCGGTGGTTGCTGCCGGGCACGAGGTGATGATCGCCACCGGCCGTTCCTTGAACGCCACCCTCCCCGTCATCGAAAAGATCGGAATTGAGCGCGGCTACGCCGTCTGCTGCAATGGCGGCGTTACCCTCCGGCTCCACCCGGAGCTGGCCAACGGCTACGAGGTCATCCACAAGGCCACCTTCGACCCCGGACCGGCCCTGCGTGCGCTCCGCGAACGGCTTCCGTCCGCCAAGTATGCGCTGGAGGACGCCGACGGCAACTTCCTCTCCACGGAGCGGTTCCAGGACGCCAGTTTCGGCGTCGAGGCCGTAGGCGTCGACTTCCACACCATGCTGGAGGCCACCGCAGTGCGCGTGGTGGTGTTCAGCACAGAAAACACGCCCGAGGAATTCAACGAAGCCATCGAACATGTGGGGCTGGCCGGGGTGACCTACTCGGTGGGCTGGACCGCGTGGCTGGATATCGCAGCGGCAGGGGTGACCAAGGCCAGCGCCCTGGAGAACCTTCGGCTCCGGCTCGGCATTGAGCAGCACCGCACTGTTGCCGTTGGCGATGGCCGGAACGATATTGAGATGCTCAGCTGGGCCGGCCGCGGAGTCGCCATGGGGCAAGCCCCGGAGGAAGTGATTGCTGCAGCCGATGAGGTCACCTACTCGGTGTTCGACGACGGCGCGGCGCACGTACTGCGCAGCCTCCTCTAAGCTGCCACCGCCGCCGCCCGGATTCCGGGCAGCGCCTGAGGCCAAGGCAGAATAGAGTCATGACCCTTACGACGTTCGCCCTCGTCCGCCATGGCCAGACCGACTGGAATGCCGAGCGCCGGCTGCAGGGTGCCACGGACATCCCCTTGAACGACGTCGGACGCGTCCAGGCGCGTGATGCCGTCGCCGTCCTGGCCCCTTACGAATGGGACGCCATCGTCTCCTCGCCGCTGAGCCGGGCCGCCGAGACCGCCGACCTGATCGCCGATGGGCTGGGGCTCACGGTGTCCAGGCGCATCCCCGAACTGACCGAGCGCAGCTTCGGACCGGCTGAAGGAATGCAGGCCGGCCCGGAATTGGAGGCGCTGCGGGTGCCCGGCGGGTTCAAAGGGGCGGAGAGCGAAGCCGAGGCCGCCGGCCGCGGGCTTGCCGCACTTGAGGCCCTGGCGGAGGAGTTCCGCGGCCAGCGGGTGCTGGTGGTGGCGCACGGCACCCTGCTGCGGGTCAGCCTCAGCCGCGCGATCGGCCAGACCCTGGCCAGTGTGGACAACGCCGCCCTGAACCTGGCGCACCACCACGCTGTGGACGGCTGGAAGCTGGAGTATTTCAACGGTGAACCCGTGATGGCAGCCGCCGGCGCCTGACCCGGCGCAGCTCAAACCGGCCTGACCCAACGCAGCTCAAACCGGCCTGACCCGGCGCAGCTCCAGCCCTCGCTAACCCAGGGCAGCGAGTCCCTTGCTACCTCGCTTCGAGGATGAGTGCCAGCAGCCTCGCCGCGGCCGGCCGGGCTGAATGTTCCTCGTTCCACTGCGCCCGGGAAACTGCCTTGCTGACCGCTTGGGTGGTGATGCCCAGTTCCTGCGCCACCGCCTTTTGCTGGCCGCGGACGCCAGGGGTCAGCAGGTCCAGCACCCGCCACTCGGCGCCGGACCGGTCCCGGACAATGTGCCCGAGCAGCCGCAGCACGGCCTCCGCATCATGGGCGACATCGGCCAGCGGCCCCTCCACCGCAACCGGAACCCGCTCCTTGCTGTTGCGGAGCCGGTCCACGGCCCTGCGCGCGTACACCAGGCCGTGGCCGGTGGCGTCCTTGATCTGGTTGGGCAGCGGCTCGTCCACCGTTCCGGCGCCGATCCCCACGTACCAGGATCCGCTGCGCAACGCGATCAGCGCGGCTTCCACGGCCTGGTGCGGGCAGTCCACCACGCCCTGCACCTCATCCTCGACGGACCGGTCAAAATCCAGGCGCGCAGGGATGTGTCGCAGCGCCTTGAGCAGCTGCGGCACCTGGTCGCCGTCGCGCCGGCTGTCAGTCTGGTTGATTGTCAGCGTGAACATTCTGGGTACACACTACCCGGAAGTAGATATGACGAAACCGCCGAGGTTACCGGTGGCCAGGCCCTTTCAACGGGAAGGCACGACGACGGGTCTTGCCCGCTTGCCCCTTCATCTGTTGCCATGGGGGAACGGCCGCCCGCAGCGGCTCCCCCGACGTGAGGATGGTTATGGCCGGCAGTGCTGGACAGAATGAACGGCGGCAGGACGACAAGCGGCAGGACGGAATCAGGCAGGACGGTACGAGGCAGGATACAACGCGGCCGGAAACATCGCGGCAGGGCGCAGCGTCGGAGGAAGAGCTGGCCTTGGTGGACCGCTGGTGGCGCGCAGCCAACTATCTCTCGGTGGGCCAGATCTACCTGCGCTCCAACCCGTTGCTGCGGGAGCCGCTGCAGGCAGAGGACACCAAGGCCCGGCTGCTGGGGCACTGGGGCACCACCCCAGGGCTCAACTTCGTGTACGCCCACCTGAATCGCGTGATCCGGCGCGACTCCCTGGAGATGCTCTTTGTTGCCGGGCCAGGCCATGGCGGACCCGCCGTCGTCGCCAACGCCTGGCTGGAGGGGACGTACTCGGAAATCTATGGGCACGTGGGCAACGACGAGGCCGGCCTGGCCGAGTTGTTCCGGCAGTTCTCCTACCCCGGCGGCATCCCCAGCCACGCCGCCCCGGAAACCCCAGGCTCCATCAGCGAAGGCGGGGAACTTGGCTACGCGCTGGCCCACGCGTACGGGTCGGTGTTCGACAACCCGCAGCTGGTGACCGCCGTCGTGATCGGCGACGGCGAGGCCGAGACCGGGCCGCTGGCCGCCAGCTGGCACTCCCACAACTTCCTGGACCCTGCAGCGGACGGTGCCGTGCTGCCCATCCTGCACCTGAACGGCTACAAGATCGCCAACCCCACCATCCTGGCCCGGATGCCGCAGGACCAGCTGGAGCAGCTGCTGCGCGGATACGGCCACGAGCCGTACTTCGTGACGGTGACGGACCCGGACAACATTGAACAGGCACACCAGGATTTCGCCGCGGTCCTGGACCGGTGCCTGGCGGATATCAACGCCATCCAGGACGCCCACCGGCAAGACCCAGGCGGCAGGGAAGCAGGGGAGGGCGGCCACCGCTGGCCCATGATCGTCCTGCGCTCGCCGAAGGGCTGGACCGGTCCGCGCATGGTGGACGGGCTGCAGGTGGAAGGTACCTGGCGGGCCCACCAGGTACCCCTGTCCGAGGTCCGCACCAACGGCGAGCACCTGAAGCAGCTGGAAGAGTGGTTGCAGTCCTACCGGCCGGAGGAATTGTTCGACGGCGACGGCCGGCTCCGGCCCGACATTACGGAGGGCGCCCCTACCGGCGAATTCCGGATGAGTGCCACGCCGCATGCCAACGGCGGACTGCTCAGGCGGGCGCTGAAGCTGCCCGCCTACCGGGACCACGCAGTGGAGGTACCCCACCCCGGCACCGAACGGGTGAGCCCCATGGTCACGCTGGGCTCCTGGATGCGGGACGTCATCGCGCAGAACATGGACAACTTCCGGCTGTTCGGGCCGGACGAGACAGCCTCCAACCGGTTGCAGAACGTCTACGAGGTCACCGACAAGGTGTGGCAGTACAGGATTGACGACGTCGACGAGCACCTTGCGCGCTCCGGCCGGGTCCTGGAGGTGCTGAGCGAGCATCTGTGCCAAGGGTGGCTGGAAGGCTATCTCCTCACCGGCCGGCACGGGGTCTTCAACTGCTACGAGGCCTTCGTCCACATTGTCGATTCCATGTTCAACCAGCACGCCAAATGGCTGAAAGTGTCGCGCGGACTGCCCTGGCGCCAGCCGGTTGCGTCCCTGAACTACCTGCTGTCCTCGCACGTCTGGCAGCAGGACCACAATGGCTTCTCGCACCAGGACCCGGGCTTCATCGACCACGCGGTGAACAAGAAGGCAGAGGTCATCCGGGTGTACCTGCCGCCGGACACCAACACCCTGCTGTCCGTCATGGAGCACTGCCTGGCCTCCACGGACTACGTCAACATCGTGGTCAGCGGCAAGCAGCCCTCGCCAACTTGGCTCGGGCCGGCCGACGCCGCGAACCATTGCCGGCGCGGCCTGGGAATCTGGACATTCGCGGGGTCCGAAGTTTCAGGCGAGGAGCCCGACGTCGTCCTGGCCTGCGCCGGTGACGTCCCCACGGTGGAGACGGTGGCCGCCGCCGAACTGCTCCGGGACGGCGCGCCCCGGCTCAAAGTACGGGTGGTCAACGTTGTGGACCTGATGCGGCTGCAGGATGACAGCGAGCACCCGCACGGCCTCCCGGCCCACGACTTCGACGGGATCTTCACCCCGGACAAGCCCATCATTTTCGCGTACCACGGCTATCCGGCGCTGATCCACCGGCTTGCGTACCGGCGCACCAACCAGCAGGGCCTGCACGTCCACGGTTACAAGGAAGAGGGAACCACAACCACGCCGTTCGACATGGCCATGATGAACGGGATCGACCGCTTCACCCTCGCCATCGACGCGATCGACCGCGTGCCCGGCATGGCCGGAAAGCACGCACTGCTGCGCCAGGACCTGCAGGACCGCCGCAACCGGGCGCGTGAGCATACCCGCACGCATGGCGAGGACCCGGAGGAGATCCGGAACTGGAAGCTCGGCGGCTGAGTCCTAGCCGGGAAGTTCGTCCAGGCGGCAGTCCGGCAGGTGGATCCAGCCTTCGCTGCGCGCGGCCTCCGCGTGGGCACTGTCCGGCAGGAGCGTACGACGCCGGGCTGCGGCGCGGGCGGTCAGTGACGCGATGACGGCGTCGAACAGGTCGTCCGAGGCCGCCAGGCTGTCGCGGTGCCCGGCCAGGTCCAGCCATGGCGCCTGTTCTTCGAGAGCCGCCAGCAGGAGGGCAAGGCGTTCGGCTTCCGGGATGCCGCGACCCTTGTAGCCGCGCCCGTTCAGGCCCCAGATCTTCAGAGACGCAGCCGGATACACCTCGGCCAGGCGGCCGGAGCCATCCCTCGGTTGCGGGCCGTGGAGCTGTGCGATCTTCGCCTGGATGACCGCACATCGCATGGCAGGGTGTGCCAGCCGGTCCGCGGAGACGCTGAGCGGGATCAAGCCTGTCTGTGCCGTGCAGAACCGGTCCGTGTCCCGGTAGGCGAGCAGCCTGCGGCCGGCGATTCCGTCGTGATCCAGCACCGGTGCCGGAACGTTGTTCAGGTGGCCGGTGAGGAACGGCACCAGGGCGTCGGGCCAGCCCACGGGGCAGTCGACGCCGGTCATGTCGCAGCTGCCGAACAGCTCCACGATGTGCTGGTCGTCCACGTCCAGGGCAAGGTGCGTGAGCCGGGCGGCGGCGCTGCCCGTGGTATCCGCGCCCCAATCGATGACAGCGACGGCGGTCTTTTTGGTGGCCGCCGCCAGGTCCACGCCGAGGGTCTTCATGCCGGCTTAGACGCGCCTGTAGTGCAGCGCCCGGTCAACGGCTCCCGCATCGCCCAAGTCATCGCCCCGCGCAAAGCCGGCCCACAATGCCCGCACCGCCCGGCCGGTCATGTCCACGTCCTCCCAGCGGGCACCGGCAATGAGGCCCACGCCGTCCCAGGTTTTCCGGTTGCCGAGCAGCAGGGGCAGGTCGATGGTGTGGGCGGCGCCGAAGATATTGCCGGGGGCGTGCCAGTCCATGACGTACCGGTGGGCCCGGCCGCCCGCCTTCGCGTGCCGGCGGGCAAAGCGGCGGGTGGCCCGGCCGTAGACAGTTTCGGTGACCACCCAGTCGATGGCGCGGACGGCGGCAGCGCCCACCAGCGGAACCGTGGCCAAACGCATGAGACGCGGGCTGCGGGGGAGGAACAGCCGGGCTTCCTCCGAGGTATGCCCGATCAGAACGTCGATCGCCGGCGCGGACCGATCCCAGGCAGCCTCGATGGCATCTTCCTCCGGGAGCGGCTCGTGGCCGTACTGCGTTCCAAACGGCATGGCCGCCAGCATCCCGAACTTCCGCGCCACCTGGGCTACATGGGCCTCGCGTTCCACAACCTCCATGGCCGGGGTTTCCCCGGTCACCGTATCGGCGGCGATTCCCATGGCGTGGTTCATTTTGGCTCGCCCCCGGGCAATGCCCAGCGGTGCGCTCTGGATAATGGCGCGCTGGAAGAGAGCTGGGGCCTCCGGCGTCGCCATGAGGTGGGCGATCGCGTCGCCGCCGGCGGACTGGCCGAAGGCTGTGACCCGGCCCGGGTCCCCGCCGAAGGCCGCGATGTTCCGCTGCACCCAGCGGAAGGCCTCAAGCTGGTCCAGGAGCCCCAGGTTTCCGGGCCTCCCGGCCGGTGTCGCCAGGAACCCGAACAGTCCCAGGCGGTAGGTCACGGACACCACCACCACGCGGTTTTCGGCCACCAGCCTGGCCGGATCGAAGATGGCCAGGTCGCCGGACCCGGTGGTGTAGGAACCCCCGTGGATCCACACCATGACGGGCAGCTGTTCTTCCGGCTGGAGGTCGCCGGGCATGGTGATCGAGAGGTTCTGGCAGTCCTCGCTGCCGGGAAGCTCCCCGTATGTGGTGCCCAGGACGTCGTCGAGGAATGGGACCGGGGCCTTGCGGGCAGGCCGGTGCCAAGGCCGTGGCGGAGAATCCGGAGGTCCAGTCCGGGACGGCAGCCGGCGGCTGGAAGCGGCGCGCCTTGGCGTAGGGGATGCCGGTGGCGCGGACGACGTCGCCGTCCCGCCAGCCGGTGACGGGACCGCAGGGCGGACTGAACGACAATGTGGGGTTAAGCGTCGGCTCGGTAGGCACAGGTCCACGATTCCACAGATTCATGGTGGCCGGAGAACAGAAATCCCCGCCTGCCGGACAATTCCCCCTCGCATGCGGAGGGGACTTGTCCAGAAGACGGGGATTAGTGGCGAGAGCCGCGCCAACGCGGCCCCAGGGGGAACTAGTGTGCAGTGGGCACGTAGCGCTTGATGGAAGCTTCCAGTTCGGCTTCGGCGGCGGCGCGGTCGCCCCAGCCCTCGGCCTTGACCCACTTGCCGGGCTCCAGGTCCTTGTAGCGGGTGAAGAAGTGCTCGATTTCCTTGATCAGGAACTCGTTGACGTCGCTGACTTCCTGGATGTGGTCAAAGCGGGCATCCACCGGAACGCAGAGGATCTTGGCGTCTCCGCCGCCGTCGTCGGTCATGTTGAAGACGCCGATGGGGCGGGATTCGACGATGACGCCCGGGTGCAGGTCGAAGTCCTGCAGGAGCACCAGTGCGTCCAGCGGGTCGCCGTCCTCGCCGAGGGTGTTCTCGAAGTACCCGTAGTGCGTGGGGTACTGCATGGAGGTGAACAGGACGCGGTCCAGGCGGACGCGGCCGGTCTCGTGGTCAACTTCGTATTTGACGCGTGATCCCCTGGGGATCTCGATGGTCACGTCGTGCTTCATGGAATGCTCCTCGGCAATTACAGGGGGTGCGCGGCACACTTGACGGCCCACAAAAGCGAGTGTCGGTACCGCCGACTATTATTGAGGATATAGCGAGAGGCCCTGGAATCAGGAACTTGTGGGGAAATTTCAGGACTTGAGGACCAGTACCAGCATGAGCAACACAACCGGCACGGATTCGCGGCGTGCCCGCCGCTCCCGGGGCTCCGGAGGCCTGGTCCAGGGCTTGCGAACCTCCATCCCGCCGGTGCTGGTGACCTTGCTCCTGTTCGTTCTCGCCGTTCCGGCGGTCCTGGTGGTGGCACCCGGATTCGTGGGCCCGGGCTCGCCCGCCCCGGCCCCGTCGGCGCCCGCCTGGCAGCAGCTCCCGGCCACCATTTCGGCCCCGCAGGTCCTTGCCCCGCTCCAGCAGTCCGCGCCGGTGCCCCTACCCTCGGCGGTGACGGCCCAGGTGGATCCGTTGTTGAAGACCGACGGCGGCGGTACGTTCACCGGCGTGGTGCAGGACGCGTCCACGGGCCAGGTCCTTTTTGACCGCGGCGGCGCGGAAGGCCGGGTGCCGGCGTCGAACCTCAAATTGCTGACGTCGGTTGCCGCGCTGCGGACCCTGGGACCGGACCACCGTTTCGCCACGAAGGTGCTGCGCGGTCCCGCCCCCGGGCAGGTTGTGCTGGTGGGCGGTGGCGACGTACTGCTCGGTGCAGGGGAGTCGCAGCCGGAACAAACCCTTGGCCACGCCGGCATGGCCACCCTTGCCGCCCTGGCCGTGGACGCCCTGCGGGCAGCGGCCGCCACCGGGGAGATCAAAGTGCTGCTGGACGATTCACTATTCACCGGCCCCGCGCTGAACCCGGCCTGGCTGGCCGGCGACGTTGAAGCAGGCGAAATCGCGCCGCTCTACCCGCTGGCCCTCAACTCTGCGCGCTTCGATCCCGCCGTCGCCACGGGTCCCCGGCCCCAGGATGCCGCCATGGCCGCGGCCGAGGAATTCGCGGCCCGGCTCCGTGCGGCAGGTGCCGGAGCAGGCCTGACAGTCGCCGCCGGCGTCGACCGTTCACCCGGGGCGGCCACGGCGGCAGGCGCAGCCGGCCAGATGGCGCAGCCCGCGGTGCTGGCACAGGTTGAATCAGCCACCGTGGCCGAGCAGGTGGACCTCATGCTGCAGGTATCGGACAACTACCTGGCGGAAACCATGGGCCGGATGACGGCGGTGGCCACCGGCCGGCCCGGCAGCAATGACGGAGCCACGGCCGCAGTCGGTGCCGAGGCAGGGGCTGCCGGCGTAGCCTCGGACACCATCAAACTGGCGGATGTGTGCGGGCTGGCCCTGGGCAACCAGGTTTCTGCCCGCCAGTTCGCGGACGTGGTCCGGGCCATCACCACTGGCGCAGATTCCAGGCTCCGCGGCGCGCTGGACGGCTTTCCGGTGGGTGGCCTGTCCGGAACCCTGGATACCCGGTACGGGGATGCCGCCACGGCAGGTGGCGCGGGGCTGGTGCGCGCCAAGACCGGGACGTTGAACACCGTCCTGGCGCTGAGCGGCTATGTAGTGGACGCCGACGGCCGGCTCCTGGTGTTCTCGTTCATCGGCAACGGACTCACGCAGGGGGCTGTCGGGAACAAGCAGGCGCTGGACCGGGCTGCCACCGCGCTGGCAGGGTGCGGCTGCCGCTGACCTACTGCGGCTGCACGCCCAGCAACGCGGCTGTGACGACGGCGGCAAGCACCGCTGCCCAGCCCTTGCGCGGGCCTGTGGTCAGGGGAGGGATGGGGCGGTAGGGGATCATGATGGCCTCCTTCTCAAGGGTTATCAGCCTGTACCTCCACGATGGCGCAGCGGACTGGGCCGGCGCTTTCGGCACCCTGTGCGGTGGCTGTGGAAGTTCGCCGGTCAGCGAACTTTAAGGACGTGCCCCGGGCTGCTGTGTTCTGATGGGAACCATGGAGTCCACTGCGCGCGAGTCCGCACCGACGTTGTCCCCAACGGCCCAGTCCCTGATCAATTGGGACCTCGCTGCTTCCACCGCGGCGCGGCTGGCTCCGGCCGGCCCAGTGCTGGATGAAAAGGCCATTGCCGAGGCGGTGGACAGCCTGCGCCGGCTCGCGGACGAGTCTGTCCCGCACGTCCACGAAATCACCGGCTTGGAAGCCGCGCGGGACTTGAGGGACTCCTCAGTCTTGGTGGTTGACCGGGCGTCCTGGGCCAAGGCCAACACCCAGAGCTTTGCGGTGATGCTCAAGCCCGCCATGCAGAAGATGCTGGACACCCGCCGCGGGACCCTGAGCCCATCCGCGGCCAGCGTCAGCGGCGCCATCACCGGCAGCCAACTCGGTGCCGTGCTGGCCTTCCTCTCCAGCAAGGTGCTGGGCCAGTACGACCCATTCGCGGCGCTGGCCGAGAACTCCACCGCCCCTGCAGCCGGCAGGCTCCTGCTCGTGGCGCCGAACATCGTCTCGGTGGAGCGCGAACTCAACGTCGCGCCGGAGGACTTCCGGCTCTGGGTGTGCCTGCACGAGCAGACCCACCGTGTCCAGTTCGCCGCGGCGCCCTGGCTGCGCCACCACATGCTGGAGCAGATCGACGAACTCAGCGGCCACCTGCTGGGCAACGTCGATTCCCTGATGGAGCGCGCCACCGCAGCCGCTCGGTCCCTCAAGGACCGCTCCGCCACCGGAAACACGCCCGGCCGCGGCGCCATCCTGGACCTGCTGCAGGACCCCGAGGAGAAGGCCGCCATCTCGCACCTCACCGCGGTGATGAGCCTCCTCGAAGGGCACGCCAACGTGGTGATGGATGCCGTTGACGCCAGCATCGTCCCTTCGGTGAAGACCATCCGGCAGCGGTTCAACGACCGCGGCAAGGACCGCGGCGTCATCGAGAAGTTCATCCGCAGCCTGCTGGGCCTGGACGCAAAAATGCGGCAGTACTCCGACGGCGCCCGCTTTGTCCGCGCCGTGGTGGACGTGGCCGGCATGGAGGGCTTCAACAAGGTGTGGGAGTCTGCGGACAACCTGCCCACGGAGCCTGAGATCCACGACGCCAAGCTGTGGATTGACCGGATGGGCCTCTGATTGCCGGACGCCCAGCCGCCCCGCCCCTCCACGCCTGAAGCTCCCGCCACCCCGCGACGCAGCGGACGACGCCGGCCCGGAAGGCTCGCGCCCGTCGTCGGCACTGCACGCAAAATGCTCCAAAAAGCCCTCGCCGAGGCTGGATACCCGCGCCGCGTCACCGTCGCGTGCAGCGGCGGGCCCGACTCCCTGGCGCTCGCCGCGGTGGCCGCCTACTTCGCCCGCCGCGGAAACGTTGACGGCCACCCGCTGGCCGTGGGCGCCGTAGTGGTGGACCACCAGTTGCAGGCCGGCTCGGCCCAGGTTGCCGCCCGCACCGCGGAGGCACTGCGGGAGCTGGGCCTCGACCCCGTGGAAATCCGCTCTGTCACGGTCTCGGCCGCCGGCATGGGGCCCGAGGCCGCGGCCCGGGAGGCCCGGCACGCCGCGCTGGAGGCAGCAGCGGACCAGCAGGGCGCCGGCGCCATCCTTTTGGGCCACACCCTCGACGACCAGGCCGAGCAGGTGTTGCTGGGCCTGGCCCGCGGCTCCGGAACCCGTTCCCTCGCCGGGATGCGGCCCGCCCGGGCAGGAAACGGAAAAAGCGTCCTGCTGCGCCCGTTCCTGGGGCTGCGCCGGGCGGACACGGAGGAGATCTGCGCCGTGGAGGAACTGGACCCCTGGCACGATCCCACCAACAGCGACCCCGCGTTCGCCCGTTCGCGTACCCGGGTGGAGGTGCTCCCGCACCTTGAGGAGAAACTGGGCCCCGGCGTCGCCGAATCCCTGGCCCGGACAGCCGCGATCCTGCAGCTTGACGCGGACTACCTCGAGGATGTGGCGGAAAGCACCTACGCGTCCCTCGTGGAGCGGGACGGCAGTGGCCTGGCCCTGCCGGAGGAGGCGCTGCGCGCCCTGGCCCCTGCCATCAGGTTCCGCGTGATCGCCAAGGCGGCGGCCGACGCCGGCGCCCAGCAGCCAAGCTACCAGCGCCTTTTGGCGGCGGAAGCGCTGCTGCGGCGGCAGGGTTCCGCCGGCCCGGTGGAGCTTCCCGGCGGCGTGAGCGTGTACCGGCTATCACTGGCGCAACTGGAACGGCCGGCCGAGGCCGGCGGCCCGGGGAGCCCGGGAGGCGCCGGTTCCGTTCCCCGTGAACGGGTGCGCTGTGGGAAGCTAGTATTCCGGCCTCAAAAACCGCCCGAAAATTAGTCGCACCCCGCATCTAAACAGGAGCCATTGGTGGATTCAAACGACGTCCAGGCAGACCTCAAGCACGTTCTCTACACCAAGGAACAGATCCAGCAGCGGATCACCGAACTCGCCGCGCAGATCGACAAGGACTACGAAGGGCGCGAAATCCTCATTGTCGGTGTCCTCAAGGGCGCCGTGATGGTCATGGCGGACCTGGCCCGGGCCCTGCACAGCCACGTTTCGATGGACTGGATGGCAGTGTCCTCCTACGGCTCCGGGACCCAGTCCTCCGGCGTGGTGCGGATCCTGAAGGACCTGGACACCGACCTGATGGGCAAGGACGTCCTGATCGTCGAAGACATCATCGATTCCGGCCTCACGCTGTCCTGGCTGAAGACCAACCTCGAATCCCGCGGCACCGCCTCGGTGGAGATCTGCACCGCGTTCCGCAAGCCCACCGCCGCCAAGGTGCAGATCGACGTCAAGTACGTCGGCTACGACATCCCCAACGAATTCGTGGTGGGCTACGGCCTGGACTACGCCGAAAAGTACCGCAACCTGGACTTCGTGGGAACCCTCGCCCCGCACGTCTACGAATAAGCTGCCCGCGACCGCAGCCCCTGCTGCCCAAGGCAACCACCGTGAGTAGCAGGAACATCGGCATCAGGGACGTGGCCCGGGCGGCCGGGGTGTCCGCAACCACCGTTTCCCATGTCCTCAATGACGCGCCGTATGCCCGCGTCAGCCCGGAGACACGCGAAAAAGTGAAGACGACGGCGGTCCGGCTGGGGTACGGGCCCAACCGGCTGGCCCGGGCCCTCCGCAGCCGCAAGTCCGGCGTGCTGGGCCTGGTCAGCGAGGATGTTGCCACCACACCGCACGCCGGCCGCATCATCCTCGGCGCCGATGAAGCGGCCCGCGCCCGCGGCTACACCCTGATGATCATCAATACCGCGGGCTCGGCGGACCACGGCTCCCGCGAAGCGGACGTTGAGTCCCTGCTAGAGCGGCAGGTGGACGGCATCCTCTACGCCACCATGTACCACCGGTACCTGCAGGCGCCCGCCAACCTCGGCAAGGTCCCTTCCGTCCTGGTGGATGCCGTCACGGCCGACGACAGCTTCCCGGCCGTGGTCCCGGACGAGTACGGCGGCGCGGCCGCCGCGGTGGAAGCACTGCTTGCCGCAGGCCACACCCGGATCGGGTTCATCAACAACACCGAGGACGTTCCCTCCACCGTCCGGCGGCTCCAGGGTTTCCGGGACACGCTGACCCGTGCGGGCCTGGACGGTGCCTCCGCCCCTGTCCAGCCGGCGTCGTCCGATGCTGCCGGCGGATACGCTGCCGCCCGCAGGATGCTGGGAGGCGGCCACCCGCCGTCGGGCCTCTTCTGCTACAACGACCGCATGGCCATGGGCGCCTACCGCGCGGCCGCCGAGCTGGGCCTCTCCATCCCGGGCGACCTGTCGGTCGTCGGCTTCGATGACCAGGAACTGATTGCCGCCAGCCTCCACCCCGGCCTGACCACCGTGGCCCTGCCGCACTACGGGATGGGGGCCTGGGCGGCCGACCGGTTGATCGACGCGATCGAAGCCGGTCCGGGCGGCGCCGACGACCCCGACGGAACCACTGACCCGGTGCTCCTCGGCTGCCCGCTGGTCACCCGCGGGTCCATTGCAGCGCCGCGGGAACAGTCCTGACCGGGGCATTCCCGGATTTCCGGGCCCGCTACGCCCAAAGGGAACTTTTGCTTTTCGCTATGCGTGATGTACTCCGGACGGTGTATAGCTAGAAGCTGACGCAGCACCATCACGCGCGCAGACTACTCGCCGTGAAGCACTACCGGAAGGGACGGGGCCAGGCCCCGAACAGATGAAAGCTAAGAACTTCTTCAAAGGCCCGGGCATCTGGATCGTCGTTGTGGTCGGTCTGCTCCTCGTGGCCTTTGCAACGCTCGCCCCCGGCGGTGCGGCCCGGATAGATACGGACAAGGGCCTGGAACTGCTCTCCAGCAACAAGGTGGAGCAGGCCAAGATCTTCGACGGCGAGAACCGCGTTGACCTCACGCTGAAGGACAACCTCCAGGTGGACGGGCAGGACAAAGGCAAGAGCGTGCAGTTCTTCTTCGTGGACGCCCGTGCACAGGATGTGGTGAAGGCTGTCACCGACGCCAAGCCGGCCCAGGGCTTCACCGACCAGCCGATCGAAAGCAACTGGTTCTCCGGCCTGCTCTCGCTCCTGATCCCCGTCATCCTGCTGGGCGCCTTGTTCTGGTTCCTGATGACCCGCATGCAGGGCGGCGGTTCGAAGATCATGCAGTTCGGCAAGTCCAAGGCCAAGATGGTCAGCAAGGACATGCCGCAGGTGACCTTCGCCGACGTCGCAGGCGCGGATGAGGCCGTGGAGGAACTGCAGGAGATCAAGGAATTCCTGCAGGAGCCAGCCAAGTTCCAGGCCGTCGGTGCCAAGATCCCCAAGGGTGTGCTGCTCTACGGTCCCCCCGGCACCGGTAAGACCCTGCTGGCCCGCGCGGTCGCCGGTGAGGCCGGTGTGCCCTTCTTCTCCATCTCGGGCTCCGACTTCGTTGAGATGTTCGTCGGCGTCGGCGCCTCCCGCGTCCGCGACCTCTTCGAACAGGCCAAGGCCAACTCGCCGGCCATCATCTTCGTGGACGAGATCGACGCCGTCGGCCGGCACCGCGGCGCCGGAATCGGCGGCGGCAACGACGAACGCGAGCAGACCCTCAACCAGTTGCTGGTGGAGATGGACGGCTTCGACGTCAAGACCAACGTCATCCTGATCGCCGCCACCAACCGGCCCGACGTCCTGGACCCGGCCCTTCTGCGGCCGGGACGCTTCGACCGCCAGATTGGTGTGGACGCGCCCGACATGATCGGCCGCGACCAGATCCTGCAAGTCCACGCCAAAGGCAAGCCCATGGCGCCCGGCGTCGACCTCAAGGCCGTGGCCAAGAAAACCCCCGGCTACACGGGTGCCGATCTCGCCAACGTCCTCAACGAAGCCGCGCTCCTGACGGCGCGCTCCAATGCAAACCTCATTGACGACCGCGCCCTGGACGAGGCCATTGACCGAGTGATGGCCGGCCCGCAGAAGCGCAGCCGTGTCATGAAGGAACACGAGCGCAAGATCACCGCCTACCACGAGGGCGGGCACGCACTGGTGGCAGCAGCCTTGCGGAACTCCGCACCGGTCACCAAGATCACCATCCTGCCCCGCGGCCGGGCCCTGGGTTACACCATGGTGGTGCCGGACAACGACAAGTACTCCGTGACCCGCAACGAACTCCTGGACCAGATGGCGTACGCCATGGGCGGCCGTGTCGCCGAGGAGATCGTGTTCCACGATCCGTCCACCGGCGCCTCCAACGACATCGAAAAGGCCACCGGCACCGCACGCAAGATGGTTACCGAGTACGGCATGAGCGAACGCGTCGGCGCGGTCCGGCTGGGCCAGGGCGGCGGCGAGCCGTTCCTGGGACGCGACGCCGGGCACGAGCGCAACTACTCGGACCAGATCGCCTACGTTGTGGACGAGGAAGTGCGCCGGCTGATTGAGCAGGCCCACGATGAGGCGTACGAAATCCTCACCGAAAACCGGGACATCCTGGACTTCCTGGCCCTCGAGCTGCTGGAACGGGAAACCCTGAACCAGGCCGAGATCGCCGACATCTTCCGTGACGTCCGCAAGCGTGATTTCCGTGAGGTGTGGCTGTCCAAGGAGACCCGCGCCGTGCAGCTCAACGGGCCGGTGGAAAGCCGCCGGGAGAAGGCCGAGCGCGAGGCCCAGGAGGAAGCCAAGAAGGCCCGGATGGATGAGCCGCTGGATGCCCAGCCACCACATTCGCAGGGCGTTCCGGAGGATGCACCGTTTCACGGAGGCGCCCCCGAATCGGGGCCCGGGACCCTTCACGGCTAAGCTTTCCCTGTGACTTCCTTCGACGACGACGACGTTTCCGCCTCCGCCGAACACCTGGCGGAGGACGGTCACCGGTCCTCAAAGCATGAAAAAGTGGACCGGCCACGGATCGAGGCCGCCGTCCGTGAGATCCTCCTCGCCATCGGCGAGGACCCGGACCGCGGCGGCCTGGTGGATACCCCCAAAAGGGTTGCGAAGGCGTACGCCGAGGTGTTCGCCGGACTGCATCACAACCCTGCGGACGTCCTGTCCACCACTTTTGACCTGGACCACGAGGAGCTGGTCCTGGTCAAGGACATCCCGTTCTACTCCACGTGCGAGCACCACCTGGTGCCGTTCCACGGAGTGGCCCACGTTGGCTACATCCCATCGCATGACGGCAAGGTCACCGGGTTGAGCAAGCTGGCCCGGCTGGTGGACATCTACGCCCGCCGCCCGCAGGTGCAGGAGCGGCTGACCACGGAGATCGTTGAAGCGATGGTCCGCTACCTCAAGCCCCGCGGGGCGATCGTCGTTGTT
Organism: Arthrobacter sp. SLBN-112; assembly: GCF_030944625.1. Taxonomy (NCBI): domain Bacteria; kingdom Bacillati; phylum Actinomycetota; class Actinomycetes; order Micrococcales; family Micrococcaceae; genus Arthrobacter; species Arthrobacter sp. SLBN-112. Next base: position 513,966 of record NZ_JAUSXY010000001.1, on the reverse strand, counting down.
GAATGCGAGCACATGTGCATGTCGATGCGCGGCATCCGCAAGCCCGGAGCGAAGACCGTCACCAGTGCGGTCCGCGGGCAGCTGCATGACCCGGCCACCCGTGCCGAGGCCATGAGCCTCATCCTCGGAAGGTAACAAACCATGGATTCACTCGCTGCAGCCCCCGGAACGGGGCCGGCAACCTCCCCGCTGCCCATTTTGCGCAAGCCCCGTCCGGCGGCGCGCTTCGAGGACCTCCCCACCGACCGCACGCTGGTCATGGGGATCCTGAACGTCACCCCGGACTCGTTCAGCGACGGCGGGAAGCACCCCACTGCGGACACCGCCATCGCGGCTGGCCTGCGGATGTTGTACGCGGGGGCGGACATCATTGACGTCGGCGGCGAGTCCACACGGCCAGGCGCCGAGGACGTTACGCCGGAGGAAGAGCAGCGGCGGGTCCTGCCGGTCATCGAAGCACTTGTGAAGGCCGGTGCGCTGGTCAGCATCGACACCACCCACGCTTCCACCGCGGCCGCCGCGCTGAAGGCCGGAGCCGCCATCATCAATGACGTCTCCGGGTTGAGTATCGAACCGGAAATGGCCGAGCTCGTCGCAGCGTCCAAGGTGCCCTACGTCCTCACGCACCGCCGCGGGGACGCCCGGACCATGAATTCCCTCGCTGAGTACACAGACGTGGCCGGCGAAGTTGTGGCGGAGCTGGCAGGGGTGCGCGACAAGCTCTACGCCGCGGGCGTCAGCCCCGAACAGATCATCGTTGACCCGGGCCTGGGATTCGCCAAGAACGATTCCCACAACTGGGAGCTGCTGCGGAACCTGGACCAGCTGGACAGCCTGGGGCACCGCGTGCTGGTGGCGGCCTCCCGCAAGAGGTTCCTTGGCACGCTGCTCACCGTCGCCGGCAAGTCCGCTGCTCCGGAGGAACGGGATGGTGCCACGGCGGCAATCACCGCCATCAGCGCCTCCCGCGGTGCCTGGGCTGTCCGCGTGCACGACGTCGGGTCAAGCCTCGACGCCGTCAAGGTGGCCGCCCGCATGGCTGCGGTACCCACGCCACAAACCGTACCCAAAACACACTAGGGCCGGGGGACCCATGGACAGGATTACGCTGACGGGTGTGACCGCCGTCGGCCATCACGGCGTGTTTGATTTTGAACGCCGCGAGGGCCAGCCTTTTGTGGTGGACGCGGTGCTTTACCTGGACTTCACCGCAGCGGCGGACTCCGATGATGTCCGTGACACCGCGCACTACGGCGAGGTGGCGCAGCGTATTACAGAATGGATCTCCGGGGAACCACTGAACCTCATCGAGGCCCTGGCCGTTCGGATTGCCGGCAGCCTTCTCTCCGAGTTCAAGCTCCAGGCCGTGGACATCACCGTGCACAAGCCCCAGGCTCCCATCGAGGTGCCCTTCGGCGACGTCGCCGTGACCGTCCACCGGACCCGCATCCCCGCCGGCAGCGGCCTGTCCGGGGAGCAGACATGAACGGCACCTACAGCAAAGCCGTGCTGGCCCTTGGCAGCAACCTTGGCGAGCGGAACGAAACCCTGACCGAAGCCGTAGCCGACCTGGTTGACCCGCCGGAAGTCCGGCTCCTGGCCGTGTCCCCGATCGTCCAAACGAAGGCCGTGGGCGGCCCGGCCGGCCAGCCGGACTTCCTGAACATGGTCATCACCGTGGAAACCAGCCTGAGCCCGCAGGACCTGCTGGAGCACTGCCAGGCGGTGGAGAACAAGCACCACCGCGTCCGCGAGGTCCGCTGGGGGCCGCGGACGCTCGACGTCGACATCATCACCTACGGCGACCTGCGCAGCGGCGATCCCGCACTGACCCTCCCGCATCCCCGTGCTGCCACGCGCGCCTTCGTCCTGTATCCCTGGTCGCTCATCGAACCTGCCGCCACCCTGGACGGGGAGCGGATCAGCGCGCTGGCGGCCCGCGCCGAGGACTTTGGCGATCTCGCCCCGTTCGACGGTTTCGGGGACTTCGACGGGATGCCGACGGCGGGAGCAGTGGAGCCGCGATGAAGCCCATCAACCCGCTGCGCCTGATGCTGATCGGCGTCGTCCTTGCCATCGCGGGCTGGGCGGCGACGGTGGTGACCAGCCGCTACGGCATTGCCACGCCTGTCCTTCCGGCCACCGCGCTGGCCACCATGGGCGTCATCGTCATCATCACGTTGATCCTGGGCATCCGGGTTTGGCGGTGGCGCAACAGCCAGAAGCCCGGCAGCAAGGCAAAGAAGACCCAACTGGATCCGCTGCTGGCTGCGCGGACGCTGATCCTTGCCCAGGCGTGTGCCTACGCCGGAACGGTTCTGCTGGGCTGGCACGTGGGCATCTTCCTGGACCAGTTGAGGATATGGAGCATGCGAAGCGACCAGGGCATCACCTGGCTGGCGCTGGCCATGGCCGGCGGCGGCCTGGTGATGATCGTGGTGGGACTGCTGGTGGAGCGGTTCTGCCGGATTCCCCCGGAGGACGGCGACACCAACAGTGCCGACGGCAAGGGCCGCCCTGCCCGCGGGGAGGCCGCCGGGGAAGGCGAATATGCGTACCGAGGCGATTGACCCGCCCGGTATTGCCTGGCAGCGGGTGTCACCACGGTATGTCACGGTACGGCTGGCGGAATGGGCCCTGGGCAACCTGGTTGCGGTGCTGGTCCTGTCCGCTCCGCTGGTGTTTGTCCTCCTCGGCTGGTGGTCCTGGCCGCCGCTGTGGCTGGCCGTGACCGTCCCGGCCGCCATGCTGGTGCTGGCCTTGTGGCGGCTGGTGCTCATTCCGCGGCAGGTCCGGGCTATCGGCTACGCCGAACGGGATGAGGACCTGCTGGTCAGGGGCGGCATCTTCTTCCAGCGCACCATGGCCGTGCCGTATGGCCGCATGCAGTATGTGGATATCGCCGTCGGGCCGGTGGAGCGCGCCCTGGGCCTGTGCACGCTGAAACTCCACACCGCCTCGCCCGGCACCAACGCCCGCCTTCCCGGCCTGCTTGCGGCTGAGGGCGCCCGGCTGAGGGAAGAACTGACTGCCCGCGGCGAAGCCAGGCTGGCCGGGCTGTGACCGCTGACGGCCAGCTGCCTGCCAGGCCGTCTGCTGCGGCAGGCCGGGACACTGCTGCAGCGTCCGACGACGGATGGCTGCGTGTGCACCCCGCCTCGCCGTTCGTCAGGGGCTGGTTTGCCCTTGCCGCCATTGCGTTCTTCTTTGGCCGGGACATCTTTGAACGGGCCCTGCAGGGCCAGCCCGTTTTCGAGGAAGGCCTGGCGCGGCGCGCCCCGTGGCTCCTGGGCGGTGGCGCAGCAGTGCTGGCCATGGCGGTGCTGGGATTCGTGCTGACCTGGTACTTCACCAAATACCAGGTGTCCGGCGGCTACGTCCGGGTCACCAGCGGCCTGCTGTTCCGCCAGCACCGGCAGGCACGGCTGGACCGGGTGCAGGCCATCGACATCGTGCAGCCGCTGCTGGCCCGCATCTTCGGCCTGGCCGAACTCAAGTTCGAGGTGGCCGATGCGGGCGAGTCCGCGGTGCGGCTCGCCTACCTCAAGATCGACGACGCGCGCCAACTTCGTGCCACCATCCTGTCCCGGGCGTCGGGTGCCGCAGCCGTCGCCACGTCCGGAGCCGGCGTCGTTGCCGGGGCCGAACAGCCGTCCCGGCCCGCACCCGAGGCGCCGGAATTCCCGGTACTTTCCGTCCCGCCGTCGCGCCTTCTTGGATCGCTGCTGCTCAGTGAGCAGAGCTTCTTTGTTGTGGTGGGCGGCGCCGCCTCCGTGGTGTTGTCCGCGGTGACGGACAACCGGGCCTTCTACTTCTACCTGGTGCCGGCGGCCCTGGGCCTGGCGGCGGGCTACTGGAATTACTTCAACCGGGGCTACAACTTCAGGGCTGCGGTCTCGCCGGACGGTATCCGGCTGCGGTACGGCCTGCTGGACACCCAGACGCAGACCCTTCCGCCCGGCCGGATCCAGGCCGTGAAGGTTGCCCAGTCGCCGCTGTGGCGCCCGTTCGGCTGGTACCGGATGCAGGTGAATGTGGCCGGCTACGGGCAGTCCGGCAACGCCGTCGAGGGCAATACCAGGACCATCCTCCTGCCCGTGGGCACGATGCCCGACGTCCTGGCCATGCTCTCCCTGGTGCTGCCGGACCCGGGAACCGACCAGCCCGCGGCGGTTTTTGCAGCCGGCCTGACGGGGCGGGATTCCGACGGCGGGTTCGTCACCACGCCGCGGCGGGCGTGGCTGCTGGCTCCCTTCGCCTGGCGCCGCAATGGCTTTGCCGCCACGGACACGGCCCTGTTGATCCGCTCCGGTCGCTGGTGGCGGGAGCTCGCGGTGGTTCCCCACCAGCGAACGCAGTCGATGGCCTTGCAGCAGGGGCCCGTGGCACGGCGGTTCCGGGTGGCAGACCTGGTGCTGCACACCACCGCCGGACCCGTCGCCCCGCGGCTGACCCAGGCGGGGCTGGATGAGGCACGGCAACTCTTCAACGACCAGTCCGCGCGTGCCCGGCTGGCGCGGAAGCGGCAAGCCACGGAGCAGTGGCTGCGGCAGGTTGCCCCGGCCGTTGACCAGCTGCACCCGTTTGGAACCGAACTGGTGGTTGACCCTGGAGCCACCACCACGGGGCCTGTGAAAGCGAGCACCCCCTACCAACAGGAAGGCCAGCAGCATGGCTAAACCCGGACGCCTCGGCGTCGGAATTATTGGCGCCGGCAAGGTGGGAGCCGTGCTCGGCGCGGCTTTGCGCGCTGCCGAGCACGCCGTCGTCGGGGTCTCGGCGGTCTCAGACGCAAGCCGTGAACGTGCCGGGTCCCTCCTGCCGGGCGTTCCCATCCTGGAGGTGCAGGACATCGTGGAGCGCGCCGAACTGGTGCTGCTGGCCGTGCCCGACGACGCCCTGCCGGGCCTCGTGGAGGGGCTGGCGAAGCTCGGCGCCTGGCAGCCCGGCCAGCTGGTGGCCCACACCTCCGGCCGCTTCGGCGTGGGCGTGCTGCATCCGGTGCGCGCCGCCGGTGCCGTGCCGCTGGCCCTGCACCCGGCCATGACGTTCACTGGCATGAGCCTGGACCTCACCCGGTTGCTGGACTGCACCTTCGGCGTAACGGCCGATGCCGCCATGCTGCCCATCGCCCAGGCCCTGGTGGTGGAGATGGGCGCGGAACCGGTGGCCATCGCGGAAGCGGACAGGACCCTCTACCACGCTGCCCTGGCCCATGGTTCCAACCACATGGCCACCCTCGTGGCGCAGGCGTCACAGCTGCTGCGCGAGGTAGGGGTGGAGCTGCCGGAGCGCATGCTGGGCCCGTTGCTGCGGGCAACGCTGGAAAACGCGCTGGCCTCCGGGGAATCCGCACTGACCGGCCCGGTGGCCCGCGGGGATGTGGGGACGGTCCGGGCCCACGCGGAGGCGTTGCGGGAGTTCGACGGCGGCGGGCACGGTGACGTGCTGGAGGCCTACCTTGCCATGGCCCGGGCCACAGCCCTGCGGGCGGAGGGCCGCGGACTGCTCAAACCCGACCAGCTGAAGGGGCTGCGCGAGGCCCTCGATCCGAAGGAAGACTGAATGTCCATTCAACTCGTCACCACCGTCGCCGGCCTGCACGCCGAGAACGCCCGGCTCCTCAGCGCCAAGCGAGGCGCTTCACAGGGGCTGGTACCCACCATGGGCGCACTCCACGAGGGCCATGCCGCGCTGGCGCGTACCGCCGTCGAAGACAATGACGTGGTGGTGGCGAGCATCTTCGTCAACCCCCTGCAGTTCGGCGACGCCGTGGACCTGGACCGCTATCCAAGGACGCTTGACGCGGACCTTGCCCTGCTGGAGGAACAGGGCGTGGACCTGGCCTTCGCGCCCTCCGTTGAGGAGGTCTATCCCGGCGGGGAGCCGCTGGTGCGGATCACCTCCGGCCGCCTCGGCGACAAATGGGAGGGCGCATCACGGCCCGGCCATTTCGACGGGGCGTTGACCGTGGTGGCGAAGCTGCTGCACTATGGCATGCCGGCGACAGGGCTTCCGGCCGGGTCCGCGGGCGCAGCTTCCCCCGGCGGTGGCCTGCCGGCGTACCGGGCCTACTTTGGGCAGAAGGACGCCCAGCAGCTGGCCCTGGTGCGGCGGATGGCGGCGGACCTGAACTTCCCGGTGGAGATCGTCGGCGTGCCCACGGTGAGGTCGGCGGACGGGCTGGCGTTGTCCAGCCGTAACCGGTTCCTGTCCGATGACCAGCGGGACGCCGCGCTGGTCCTGTCCCGGGCACTGCGGCTGCTGGAAGAGCGTGCGAATGCCCACGAGCCCCTGGACCTTGAATCGGCGCTGGCCCTGGTGGAGTCCCAGCCGCTGGTGGAACTGGACTACTTCGAAGTGGTGGATCCGGGCACGCTCGAGCCGTTGGCGGAGAACTGCAGGGAGACTCCCTTCCGTGGCGACGCCCTGGCCCTCATCGCGGCCAAGGTGGGCCCGGTCCGGCTGATCGACAACATGCCGCTCAGTTCCTGAAGCGCTGGGTTCCAGGCTCCCCGGGTTGCCGCGCAGGCCTGGAGCGCCGGCGACATTTGGTACGGACTACAAGCCGGACTTGTCCGGGCTGGTCATGAGCTGCTCGAGGAGCGCGCGCTCCGGGCGCCCGGGATTCCTGGCCACACACCCACGGAGCCGGTCCCGCACCCACTCTTCCCTCGGATCCTTGCTGCAGAGCACCTCATCGATGATCTCCTGCGCTTGCCATCGGAGCGATTCGATGGCGAACTGCCGGACATCCTCAGGAGTGTCGCCGGACATCCAGGGGTCCGGGTCCGACGGAACGCCTTGGAACATTCGCTCTACTGTCATCGGGGCCTCCTTGCACCAATCCGAAGTGGCCCGTGGGGTGGCCGCTGCGGCTTCGAGAGCACTGCGCGTAGGTGAAACCTTACTGCCGTAAAGCGGGTTCTGTCTGTACTTGATTGCTGCCTAAGCCCGCAGCACCAGAGTCCGAAGGTCCCGATTGGGCGGTTTGGTCTTTTTCGACACCCACATCTACCTGCGACACCCACATCTATCCACGAAACCCATGGTCGCCTTCGAGGCAGCCGTTCCTTTCCGCCCGCTATATGTCGGGCGCGGCCAGGAACCTCTGCGTCGAAAATGGAGAAGCGCATCGCAGGCTCACCAAATCGCGCGCATAAACCAATATAGTCAGCTTGCTTATTACTTTCACCTTTCCTAGGCTGGAAATCGTCAGGAAATCAACTCTGGAAGCGGACCTCCGTACGCCGTAAGGCTGCTGGTCCGCCTCAGGCGAGGAGGAACAATGTCCGAGCACAGCATCGCAGGCAAGAAGGTCGCATTCCTGCTGACTGACGGCGTGGAGCAGGTGGAGCTGACCAGTCCCTGGCAGGCCGTGAAGGACGCCGGCGGCGAGCCTACCCTGGTGGCCCCCAAGAGCGGCAAGCTGCAGGGCTACAACGGCACGGATAAGGGAGACACCTTCGACGTCGACCTCACGGTGGCGGAAGCAAACGCCTCCGACTATGACGCACTGGTCCTTCCCGGCGGCGTCGTCAACGCGGATCATCTGCGCGTGGACAAGGACGCGCAGAGCTTCACGCGCAGCTTCTTTGAACAGCACAAGCCGGTGGCGTCCATCTGCCACGGGCCATGGCTGCTGATTGATGCAGGAGTCATCAAGGGCCGCAACGTCACGTCCTACTTCACCCTTGAGACGGACCTGAAGAATGCCGGCGCCAACTGGACGGACCAGGAAGTGGTGGTGGACCAGGGCCTGGTGACAAGCCGGAACCCGGATGACCTCCCGGCCTTCAACAACAAGCTGGTGGAAGAGATCTCCGAAGGGGAGCACGCGGGCCAGACGGCCTAAGACCCCAACTGTTCCCTCAGGATTTGGGAGAATTACCCGTGCCGGGGAATTACTCCAACGGGTAGAGTGTTGGCATCTGCAGCGGCGCCGACCGCGCATCACTCCAAGAACCCCTGGGGGAACACCCATGTCTACCGAAATCTCTCCCAACGCCGGCGGCCAGCCCGTTCCGGTCGAAGGAACCCTCGCGGAACCCCGGGCAGACACCCTGCCCGCTGCGCCGGAGAAGATGTCCCGGGAGTCGGTGACCATCATCAGCACCCTGCTGGTGGCGACGTTCGTGGTGATCCTCAACGAGACCATCATGAATGTCGCCCTGCAGCGGCTCATGGTGGACCTCCGCGTGGACGCGCCCACCGTCCAGTGGCTGTCCACCGGCTTCATGCTCACCATGGCCGTGGTCATCCCCACCACGGGCTTCATCCTGCAAAGCCTGTCCACCCGGGCCGTATTCATGCTGGCCATGGGCCTGTTTACCGGCGGTACCGCGCTGGCGGCGGTGGCTCCCGGGTTTGAAGTCCTGCTGCTGGCACGCATCGTCCAGGCCGGCGGCACCGCCATCATGCTCCCGCTGCTGATGACCACCATCCTCACCTTGGTCCCGCTGGCCAAGCGCGGCGCCGTCATGGGCAATGTCAGCATCGCCATTTCGGTTGCCCCCGCCATGGGCCCCACCGTTTCCGGGCTGATCCTTGAGCACTTCACCTGGCGCTTCATGTTCGTGTTCGTGCTGCCGGTGGCCCTCGCGGCCCTGGCCATCGGCGCGAAGTTCCTCACCAACGTGGGCGAGACGGAAAAGACCAAACTGGACTTCTTCTCCGTGCTCCTCACCGTCCCGGCTTTCGGCGGCCTGGTCTACGGGCTCAGCCAGATCGGCGGCGGCCATGGCGGCCAGGCCGGTCCCGGCGCCGCAGCCATCGGAGCCCTGGTCATCGGCGTGGCTGCCCTGACGGTTTTCGTCCTCCGCCAGCTCCGCCTGCAGAAGGCTGCCGCGCCGCTGCTGGACCTGCGCGCCTTCAACTTCCGGATGTTCACCGTCTCGGTCCTGCTGATGGTGGTGGCCATGATGGCCTTGTTCGGCGGGGTCATCCTGCTGCCGCTCTACCTGCAGGAAGTCCGCGGCCTTGGCTCGCTGGAAACCGGACTGGCGCTGCTCCCCGGCGGCCTGGCGATGGGCCTGCTTGGCCCGGTGATCGGACGTGCGTTCGACAAGGTGGGCCCGTTGCCGCTCACCGTGACCGGGTCCATCCTGATGGTGGTGACGCTCTGGCAGTTTTCAATGCTCGACGCCGGCACTGCGGTTTGGTGGATCATCACCCTGCACGTCGGGCTGAGCTTCGGCCTGGCCCTGCTGTTCACTCCGGCCTTCACCACCGGGCTGAACCCGCTGCCTCCGCACCTCTACTCGCACGGCTCGGCGATCATGAGCACTACCCAGCAGGTGGCCGGCGCTGCCGGCACAGCGCTGCTGGTGTCCATCTTCGCGGTGGTGAGTGCGACGTCGGGACTCGTCGCCGGGATGAGCGCCGCCTTCCTGACGGCAACAGTCATAGCCCTTGCCGCCGTCGTGCTGTCCGCGATGATGCGCAAGACCGCAGGCGCCGCGGCAGGGCACGGCGGGCACTGAGACCGGCTCCCAACCACCGCCGCCGGGATCAGCCGGCGAAGAAGTCGCTCAGTTCCTTGATCAGCTTGTCCGGGGCCTTGATGGCGCCGTCGTGGCCGAAGCCGGGCAGGATGGTGTAGCTGGAGCCGGAGAGGACGTCGTGGATCTGGCCGCAGGCGATGCCGAAGTAGGCCGGGCTCTTTTCGCCCACCACGATCAGCGTCTCCAGGGGGAGCGCCTGGAACGGTTCGGCCGGCATGTCCGCGGCGATGATGGCCTTGATTTCGCGGACACCGGTGCGCATCAGCTCGCGTTGCTGCTTGCCTTCGGTGGTGCCTGCGGTCAGCTTGTTGGCCAGCGTGAGCATGGACAGCGGCATCCTTGATGAGAACGTGCCGCCGGCCTCGAGGCCCCGCTGGATCACTGCGAGGGCGCGGTCGTCGTCTCCGGCGGCGACGGCGCGTTCGTATTCCACAATCCAGCTGGCCGTAACGCTGCCGTTCACTGAGACCGCGGGGTCGTAGACGGCCAGCCGTTCCACCGGCAGGGTCCGTGCCGCGTGGAGGGCAACGGCGCCGCCGAAGCTGTGGCCAAAGACGTCCGTGCTGGAGGTGTGCTTCATGACTGTATCGAGGTCGCGGATGTCCACATCCAGCGTGTAATCCTCGGGCTGGGGCGACGAGGATCCGCGGCCGCGCCGGTTAAAGGTGTGCACCGGCCGGCCCAGGGCGGCGCTCAGTTTTTGTGCAAACTTGGTGTAATCGGCCGCCGTCACCATGGAGGGCGGTACGACCACCACGCCCGAACCTGCCGAAGCGAGTTCCGCACCGGTGGAGAAGAGCTCCACAGTGCCGCCGTCGGGGGTCCTGATGTTCTCACGCGTCATGTTCCGAGCCTAGCCGAGCAAGCCGGGTGCGGGCATCACGGACGGGCGGGCAGGCATCATCCGGGCGGCGGGGACAGTCCCGACGCGCCGGTACGTTGCCGATACCGCGCGGCTCGAGGAGCTGAAAGCCACTGCCATGGCCCAGCTCCAGGGCTTCGATGCCCTCCTGGTCCCCGCAGCACCGTTCCACCCCACCCTGGCCGAGGTGGCCCGCTGGAGGAACTCGGCGCCTGCTGGGACGGGACGGGTCCACCGCCGTCGGGTTCGCCTGTGACGCCGTGGCCGCCGCAGGCGGCAAGGATATTACCGCCTGGGGCGACTGGCTGGCTGACCTGAGCGTGGAACCGAAACCGCGGACCGTGTGGCGGGACCTGGGAGTTGCCGCCCTTGCAGGCTTCAGCCGCGGGGAACGGGCATAGCTTCGGTGGAATCCGGGCCGGGCGGGCCGTCCGGATTCCCTCCCGTGAAGTACGTGGAGATATCCGTCACGAGTTCCTTGACCGCTGCCGGGATGGAGCCGTGGAAGCATTTAGGGGAGAGCTGGTAGGTGCTGCCGGGAACGGCTGCGTGCAGCCGCTCAGCCGTCACCTTGTAATAGGTGGGGCTCTTCCCGCCGGCCATGAAATGGGTGCCGGCCGGCAGCACGCTGAAGTCGCGGGCGTGGTCCTTTTCGTCGAAGGCTGCGCGCAGCTCGCCCACTCCGCTGGGCATCACCTGGCGGAACAAAGTGTTCACCTTGGTCCGCGACAGCACGGCCATCAGCCCTGCCAGCACGGGATCGGGGATCCGGGCCATGACGGAGCCGGGGCTGGTGGCCTTCTTCATGTACGCCAAGGCGCGGCCCACCTTGCCGTTGTTGACCGCGTCCTCGAATCCGTCCAGCCAGTCGGTGTCGATGCTGTCGTCGATGTTTACCGCGGCGTCGTACACCGCCAGTTTGTCCGGCACGCAGCCGGTGCCGGTGAACTCCTGCACGGCATTGAGCGCGACCGCACCGCCCAGGCTGTGGCCCAGGATGTTCCGTGCGCCGGTCGCATCCATCACGGTCCGGAGGTCGGAGATCTCGGTGGCCATGGAGTAGTCCGGGGGCTGCTCGGAGGAATTGCCCCGGCCCCGGCGGTCGTACACGTCCACCGCCCAGCCTTCGCCCAGGCCCTTCGCCAGTTCGATCGAGAAGGGGCGGTAAATCGAGGCGGTGAGGAACGCGCCGCCGATCAGCACCACGCGCCTTTCTCCCGGCGCATCCTCGGTGCCGTAGCTGTAGAGAGCCAGCCTGCCGCCGTCGTGCGTTGGAAGTACCCGTTCTTTCACCCGCCCATCCTAGGCGGCAAGCCTGCGGGCCGGCTGAAAGTCCGGGCGGCCAAGTCCCGGTAAACTTGATGATTGTGACTTCCCAAAACACCCCCGCGCCCAAGAACGCCCCGGAGCCCCTCGACGCCAGCGAGCAGGTGCGGATCCGCATGGAAAAGCGCGCCAAGCTTCTTGAGCGCGGCGCGGAGGCGTACCCCGTGGGAGTGGAACGCACGCATTCCCTCGCCGAGATCCGGGAAAAGTACGCCCACCTCGAGGCGGACGACACCACCGGCGACACCGTGGGCGTCACCGGCCGGGTGGTTTTCGTCCGCAACACCGGCAAGCTCTGCTTCGCCACCCTGCAGGAAGGCGGTACGGACGGCAAGGGCACGCGCCTGCAGGCCATGCTGAGCCTGGCCAACGTGGGCGAGGAAGCCCTCGCGGAATGGAAAGCCCTGGTGGACCTTGGCGACCATGTGTTCATCAAGGGTGAAGTCATCTCCTCGCGCCGCGGCGAGCTGTCCGTCATGGCCGAATCCTGGTCCATGGCATCCAAGGCACTCCGCCCGCTGCCCGTCCTGCACGCGGACCTGAACGAGGAAACCCGGGTCCGCCAGCGCTACGTGGACCTGATGGTCCGCGACGAAGCCCGCGAAATGGTCTACACCCGCGCCGCCATCACCCGCTCCATCCGCGAAACGCTGTTCCGCCACCGCTACGTGGAAGTGGAAACCCCCATCCTCAACCTGGTCCACGGCGGCGCCCTCGCGCGTCCGTTCGAGACCCACATGAACGCCTTCGACCAGAAGATGACCCTGCGGATCGCCACCGAGCTGTACCTCAAACGTGCAGTGGTGGGCGGCATCGACCGCGTCTACGACATGGGCCGGGTGTTCCGCAACGAGGGCGTGGACTCCACCCACAGCCCCGAATTCACCACCCTTGAATGCTACGAGGCCTGGGCCGACCAGTTCGTCATGGCGGAGCGGATCAAGGAGATCATCCTCGACGCCGCGGACGCCGTGGGGGCCGGACGCGTATTGCAAACAGAGGCGGGGGAGATCAACCTCGACGGCGAATGGGCGTGGCTGGCCGTCTACCCGGGGCTTTCCGACGCCGTCGGGCAGGAGATCACGCCGGACACGTCCGCGGAGGTGCTCCGCGAGCTCGCAGCAAAGCACGAGGTCAAGGTGGACCCCAAATGGGATGCCGAGAAGCTGGTGGTTGAGCTCTTCGGCGAGATCGTGGAGCCCACATTGCTGAACCCCACCTTCGTTTACGACTACCCGCCCTCGGCCCAGCCGCTGGCCCGCCCGCACCGTGAGGACGGCCCGGCTGATCGAGGCCTGGGACCTGATCATCGGCGGGATGGAACGCGGTACCGCCTTCTCCGAACTGATCGACCCCGTCATCCAGCGCGAGCGGCTCACCGAGCAGTCCCTGCACGCGGCCGCCGGCGACGTCGAGGCCATGCAGCTGGACGAGGACTTCCTGCGCGCCCTCGAGTACGGTGCTCCGCCCATGGGCGGCATTGGCCTTGGCATTGACCGCCTGGTGATGCTGTTCACCGGAGCCGGTATCCGCGAAACAATCCTGTTCCCGCTGCTGAAGCCAGAAGGGCACTGACCATGGAATACGTAGCAGTCATCCTTCCCTCCCTCGTGGTGGGCCTGATTTTCTGGTTTGCCATGAAGGCGATCTTCAACGCGGACAAGGCCGAGCGCCAGGCCGAGGCCCGCGCACAGGCTGAGGCCGATTCCCTCCCGGCACAACCGGTACTGCCCGCGGAGCACCCGCGGCCGGATTCAAATTAGATTAAATCCCCGCCGTCTTTCTGCCTTTATCCACCGGGAACCAAAAGCCGCTTTGACGCGTTGCCAACATAAGAGTCATACTTTTTAGGGAAACATCCTGCTTTTCTGAAAATCGAACTTTCCAGCAAGAGGAAGACTTTTAATGGCACAGAAAGTAAACATCATCCTCGTTGATGATCTGGATGGGGGATCCGCAGACGAGAATGTGAAGTTTGGCCTCGACGGGGTCAACTACGAGATTGACCTGTCGGCAGCCAATGCCTCCGAGCTCCGGTCTTCGCTGGAGCGGTTCATTGGCGTCGCACGCAAGGCTTCCGGAGCGGCCCGGGCCCAACGGGCCAAGGCACCCGCCGGCGGTCGCGGCCACGATTCGGCGCAAATCCGGCAATGGGCGCGGGACAACGGCTACACCGTTAACAGCCGCGGCCGAATTCAAGCCGAAATCCAGGAAGCCTACCAAAAGGCAAATTCCTAGGGCGGCTTTAGCTCCACAGAAACCCCGCTTACCGCCGTCAGGCGGAGCGGGGTTTTCCATTTTTGGAAAAATCGGCTGCATGGGCCGCCGCCCGCTTTGCCCAATTGGCTATTCAGGCGGCTTCGTTCGGGTCCGCTGCGGGGAACATTTGGACCGTCCCGGGCATTGAAACCGCCGGCCGCCCGGGCTTCCGGCTTCGCATATCGCCCGGGAGCGGGGTGCCCCGCCCGGCCACAGCGCTTATTCCCGCAAGCGCCCCGGTTTCCCCTGTGGCGAACACGCTCCACAACTCAGGACCGGGCACGTAGCATCAAAGTACGTCGTAGCTAGGAGTGTGGCGAAATGTTTGAGCGATTTACGGACCGTGCCCGTCGCGTAGTTGTGCTTGCCCAAGAAGAGGCACGCATGCTGAACCACAATTACATCGGTACCGAACACATCCTCTTGGGTCTGATCCATGAGGGTGAGGGTGTTGCCGCCAAAGCTCTTGAGTCCTTGAGCATTTCGCTCGACGGCGTTCGCGAGCAGGTGCAGGAGATCATCGGGCAGGGCCAGCAGGCTCCCTCCGGCCACATCCCCTTCACCCCCCGTGCCAAGAAGGTGCTGGAGCTCTCGCTGCGCGAAGCCCTCCAGCTGGGCCACAACTACATCGGCACGGAGCACATCCTGCTCGGTCTCATCCGCGAGGGTGAGGGCGTTGCCGCCCAGGTGCTGGTCAAGCTCGGTGCAGACCTCAACCGGGTCCGCCAGCAGGTCATCCAGCTCCTCTCCGGCTACCAGGGCAAGGAAACCACCGGCGCAGGCGTCGGCGGCGGACAGCCCGAAGGCGCACCCGCCGGTTCCGTGGTCCTGGACCAGTTCGGCCGCAACCTGACCCAGGCTGCGCGCGAGAACAAGCTGGACCCGGTGATCGGCCGCGAGCAGGAAATGGAACGCGTCATGCAGGTCCTTTCCCGCCGCACCAAGAACAATCCTGTCCTCATCGGTGAGCCCGGCGTCGGCAAGACGGCCGTCGTCGAGGGCCTGGCCCAGGCGATCGTGCGCGGCGATGTTCCGGAAACCATCCGCGACAAGCAGCTCTACACCCTGGACCTTGGCTCCCTGGTGGCAGGTTCGCGCTACCGCGGCGACTTCGAAGAGCGCCTTAAGAAGGTCCTCAAGGAGATCCGCACCCGCGGCGACATCATCCTGTTCATCGACGAGATCCACACCCTGGTCGGAGCCGGTGCCGCCGAAGGCGCCATCGATGCAGCCTCGATCCTGAAGCCCATGCTTGCCCGCGGGGAGCTGCAGACCATCGGTGCCACCACGCTGGACGAATACCGCAAGCACATCGAGAAGGACGCCGCGCTGGAGCGCCGCTTCCAGCCGATCCAGGTCAAGGAACCCTCCGTGGCACACGCCATTGAGATCCTCAAGGGCCTGCGCGACCGGTACGAGGCACACCACCGCGTCACCATCACTGACGGCGCCCTGGCCTCCGCTGCCAGCCTGTCCGAGCGCTACATCTCGGACCGCTTCTTGCCGGACAAGGCGATCGACCTGATCGACGAAGCCGGCGCCCGGCTGCGCATCCGCCGCATGACCGCTCCGCCGGAGCTCAAGGCCATGGACGAGCGCATCGCCAAGCTGAAGATGGAGAAGGAATCCGCCATCGACGCGCAGGACTTCGAAGGCGCCGCTTCGCTCCGCGACAAGGAGCAGAAGATGATTTCCGAGCGCGCGGAGAAGGAGCGGCATTGGAAGTCCGGCGGCATGGACGACATCTCCGAGGTGGATGAGGATCTCATCGCCGAGGTGCTGGCCAACTCCACGGGCATCCCCGTCTTCAAGTTGACCGAGGAAGAGTCCTCGCGTCTGCTCAAGATGGAAGATGAGCTGCACAGGCGGGTCGTCGGCCAGGACGAGGCCATCAAGGCGCTCTCCCAGGCCATCCGCCGCACCCGTGCAGGGCTCAAGGACCCCAAGCGCCCTGGTGGCTCGTTCATCTTCGCCGGCCCCACCGGCGTCGGAAAGACCGAGCTCGCCAAGGCACTCGCCGAGTTCCTGTTCGGTGAAGAGGATGCCCTCATCACGCTGGACATGTCCGAGTACTCCGAGAAGCACACCGTTTCCCGGCTCTTCGGTGCCCCTCCGGGCTACGTGGGCTACGAGGAAGGCGGCCAGCTGACCGAGAAGGTCCGCCGCCGTCCGTTCTCCGTGGTGCTGTTCGACGAGGTTGAAAAGGCCCACGCGGACCTCTTCAACTCGCTGCTGCAGATCCTGGAAGACGGCCGCCTGACCGACTCCCAGGGCCGCGTGGTGGACTTCAAGAACACCGTGATCATCATGACCACCAACCTGGGTACCCGGGACATCTCCAAGAGCGTCGCCACCGGCTTCCAGTCCGGCACCGACACGCAGACCGGCTACAACCGCATGCGTGCACGGGTCACGGAGGAACTCAAGCAGCACTTCCGCCCCGAGTTCCTGAACCGTGTTGACGACGTCGTGGTGTTCCCGCAGCTGACCCAGGACGAGATCATCGAGATCGTGGACCTGTTCGTCACCCGCCTCGAGAAGCGCCTCAAGGACAAGGACATGGGCATCGAGCTCACCAAGGCCGCCAAGGTGCTCCTGGCAACCCGCGGCTACGATCCCGCCATGGGTGCCCGGCCGCTGCGCCGCACCATCCAGCGCGAGATCGAGGACCAGCTCTCCGAGAAGATCCTGTTCGGCGAGATCCACCCCGGCGACATTGTCGTCGTGGATGTCGAGGGCGAGGGCGACGACGCGAAGTTCACCTTCGCCGGCAACGCCAAGCCGCGCATCCCGGAGATCGCCCCGAGCGTCTAGCCTCCACAGCCAAAGCCCCGCCACTCCGCAAGGAGCGGCGGGGCTTTCGCATTGTGATCGGCGGCACAAACCGTGTTGAATCGGGGCATGGCTAACTTGGAACCGGTGATCCCGGATGAGCAACCACTGACCCCCTTCCACGACCTCGACCACTACCTCTCCATCCCACGGGTAAGCGGCCTGGCGTTGAGCCCGGACGGCTCGCGGCTGGTCACCACCGTCAGCACCCTGAACGGCAAGGGCACCGAATTTTCCACGGCATTGTGGGAGCTGGACCCGGCCGGTCAGAAGTACGCCCGCCGCATCACCCGCAGCGCCAAGGGCGAGGCCGGCGCCGCGTTCGCGGCCAGCGGTGACGTCTACTTCACGTCCGCTCGCCCGGACCCGGACAGCCTGGATGAGGAGCCGGTCAACGCGCTGTGGATGCTTCCGGCCGACGGCGGTGAGGCCAGGGTGGTCCTCAGCCGGCCGGGCGGCATCAGCCGCACCATGACGGCCAGGGACGCCGACGCGGCGTTCGTGACGGCAGAGGTCCTGGCCGGATCCGCCGATGAGGACGACGACGCCGAACGCCGCAAGTCCCGCAAGGACAAGAAGGTTTCGGCCATCCTGCACAGCGAATATCCGGTCCGCTACTGGGACGCGGACCTGGGGCCGGGCCAGCCGCGAATCTTCGCGGTGGAACCGGGGGAGGACAAGGCGCCGGGCAAGCCCGCCACGGTCGATGCCACGGCACCCCTGGTCCTGCGCAACCTCACGCCCGATGCCGGTCCACGGCTGCGCGAAGCGGAAACTGTGGTCAGCCCCGACGGGAAGACCATCTACAGCAGCTGCACCAAGCCCCTCGCCAAGGCTGACAGCCGTTTCATGCTCGTGGCGGTGGACGTGGCATCGGGCAGCCTCAAGGTGCTGCTGGACCACGAAGGCATGAGCTACTTTCCAGGGCCGGTCAGCCCCGACGGCAGGACGCTCGTTGTGGTCAGCGAGTCCGACTCCACTCCGCGCCAGGCGCCCGAGATCAAACTGCACCTGCTTGATGTGTCCGGTGAGGCCGTCGTCGAAGACGCCGCCGGCCTGCAGCCCCTCGCCCATGACTGGGACCGCTGGGCCAAGCCCGCGGCCTGGCTTCCGGACGGCTCCGCCATCCTTGTCACGGCGGACGACGACGGCGCGTCGCCGGTTTTCCGGGTCAGTGTTCCGTCTGCTGCCGCCCAGGTGGGCGTCGCCCGGGTGACGCAGGACGCTGCGGCTTACACCGACGTCGTCATTTCGCCGGAGGGGCGCCATGCGTACGCCCTCCGCAGCTCCTACGCATTCCCTGCCGAGGCCGTGCGCATCGACCTGGCAACCGGGGAAACCACCCGCCTGCCCGCACCGGCCGAACGCCCGTCCTGCCCCGGGCGGCTGGAGCGCATTGCCGCCACCGCCGCCGACGGTTCCCGTGTCCCCGCCTACCTCGCGCTGCCCGAGGGTGCCTCTGCGGAGTCCCCGGCGCCGCTGCTGCTGTGGATCCACGGCGGCCCGCTGGGCTCCTGGAACGCGTGGACCTGGCGTTGGAACCCCTGGCTCCTGACGGCCAAGGGGTACGCCGTCCTGCTGCCGGACCCGGCACTGTCCACCGGTTACGGGCAGTCACACATCCAGCGCGGCTGGGGTTCCTGGGGCAAGGCGCCGTTCACCGACCTCATGGCCATCACGGACGCCGCCGTGGAACGACCGGACATCGACGGGACCCGGACCGCCGCGATGGGAGGCTCCTTTGGCGGCTACATGGCCAACTGGGTGGCGGGCAACACGGACCGGTTCAAGGCGGTGGTCACCCACGCCAGCCTGTGGGCCCTGGACCAGTTTGGTCCCACCACGGATGCCTCCCAGTACTGGCTGAAGGAAATGACCGAGGAGATGGCGCTGGAGAACTCCCCGCATCTGCACGTCGAAAACATCAGCACCCCCATGCTGGTGATCCACGGCGACAAGGACTACCGGGTACCCATCGGCGAGGGCCTCCGCCTCTGGTACGAACTCCTGTCCAAGTCCCGGCTGGCCGCGGACGACGACGGGCAGACACCGCACCGGTTCCTCTATTTCCCGGATGAAAACCACTGGATCCTCCAACCGCAGCACGCCAAGGTCTGGTACCAGGTGGTGGAGTGGTTCCTGGCACGGAACGTCCTGGACCAGGAGCTGCCCCTGCCGGCGGAACTGGGCCTCTAAGCTCCTCGATACTCAGGCTCGGAGGCTGCGACATTTGCCGCTTGCTGCTCGTTCCTCGCTTTGACGCAAGCTACGCAAATGTCCCAGCCTCCTTCGCCCTCGTAGGATGGCTGTGTGACTGACTCCTTCCACATCCGTCCTGCACGCACCAGCGACGTCCCGGCCATCAAGAAGCTTGTGGCGCCCCTGGCCGAGGAACGCATCCTGATGGCGAAGGAGACGGTGGCCTACTACGAGAGCCTCCAGGAGTTCCGGATCGCAGAGTCCAGTGACGGCGAAATGATCGGCTGCGGGGCGCTGCACGTTATGTGGGAGGACCTCGCCGAAATCCGTACCCTCGCGGCCTCCGGACAGTGGCGGGGCAAAGGGGTGGGGCACGTCCTGGTGGAGGACCTGTTGGAGGAAGCCCGGGCCCTCGGCGTGGCCCGGGTTTTCTGCCTCACGTTCGAGGTGGACTTCTTCAAACGCCACGGCTTCGAAGTGATGGCCGACCAGTCAGCCGTGGACCCCGAGGTGTATTCGGAGCTCCTGCGCTCCCACGACGAAGGCGTTGCTGAGTTCCTGGACCTGGCACGCGTCAAGCCGAACACCCTGGGCAACACCCGGATGATCCGCATTCTCTGAACGGGCAGTTCAGGGAGGGCAGTGATGATGCCCATCCTTGCATTATTCGAATTGATGGATAAACTGTTGGAGGCCGGGATATGGGGGGCCTCAGGAAAGGGACAGTCATTGGGGGCTGTCCCTTTGCTGCGTCCGGGGCAGGTGTCCGGGGAAAGGCCGGTACGGACGAACCTACCGCCGGCGGTGACCCCGGTAGTAGGGTCGAAAAACACATCCTCCAGGAGCGCAGCCAGGAGCACCGCCGTGAAGAAACTCATCAACGATCCCAGATCCGTCGTCGAGGAAGCCGTCCAGGGGTTTGGCCTGGCGTATGCCGGGCTCGTCACGGTCAGCGAAGACCCCACCTACATCACTCGCAAGGATGCGCCGGTGGCCGGCAAGGTGGGGCTGGTTTCCGGCGGAGGCAGCGGCCACGAACCGCTGCACGCCGGCTACGTGGGGAAAGGAATGCTCGACGCCGCCGTGCCGGGGGCGGTGTTCACCTCACCGACGCCAGACCAGATCCTTCCGGCCACCCTGGCAGTCAACTCAGGTTCCGGCGTGGTGCACATCGTCAAGAACTACACCGGCGACGTCCTGAACTTCGAGACGGCGGCCGAGCTCGCCGAGGCCGAAGGCGTCAGCGTCCGCACCGTCCTGGTCAACGACGACGTCGCAGTGGAGGATTCGCTCTACACGGCCGGCCGGCGTGGAGTGGGCGGCACGGTCCTGGTGGAAAAGATCGCCGGTGCCGCAGCGGAACGCGGGGATGACCTCGACGCCGTGGCCGCCATTGGTGAAAAGGTCAACGCCAACGTCAGGTCCATGGGCGTTGCGCTGTCCGCCTGCACGGTTCCCCATGCGGGCACCCCGAGCTTCGACCTTGCCGAGGATGAGATCGAAATCGGCATCGGTATCCACGGCGAGCCCGGCAGGCACAAGATCCCCATGGAAAACGCCGACAGCATCACCAACCGCTTGCTGGAACCCGTCCTTGCCGACCTGGAAATCAGCTCCGGGGACAAGGTGCTGCTCTTCGTCAACGGCATGGGCGGCACCCCGCTGAGCGAGCTCTACATCGTGTACCGGCGGGCCGTGCAGGTGCTTGGCGAGGTGCGCGCCACGGTGGAGCGCTCACTGGTGGGCAACTACATCACCGCCCTCGAGATGCAGGGCTGCTCCATCTCGGTGCTCCGGCTCGATGACGAGCTGACGGAACTGTGGGATGCCCCCGTCCACACCGCCGCCCTGCGCTGGGGCGTGTAAGCCATGGTGCTGGACGCGAACTGGGCCGTGAAGTGGCTGACCCTCTGCGCGCAGGCCATGGCCGAGCACCGGGTTGAATTGATCGAACTGGACAGGGCCATCGGGGACTCGGACCACGGTGAGAACATGGACCGCGGCTTCCAGGCTGTCCTGGCCAAGCTGGGCGAATCCATCCCGGAGACGCCCGGTGCGGCTTTGAAGATGACGGCCATGACCCTGATGTCCAAGGTGGGCGGTGCCGCCGGCCCCCTCTACGGCACCGCGTTCCTTCGTGCCGCCACCGCCGTGGGCGATGCCGCTGAGATTGGTCCGTCCGCGTGGGCCGATGCGCTGGCAGCCGCCCGGGACGGGATCGTGGCGCGCGGGAAGGCGGAGCCCGGGGACAAGACCATGGTGGATGCATGGAC
This sequence comes from Arthrobacter sp. SLBN-112, assembly GCF_030944625.1. Taxonomy (NCBI): domain Bacteria; kingdom Bacillati; phylum Actinomycetota; class Actinomycetes; order Micrococcales; family Micrococcaceae; genus Arthrobacter; species Arthrobacter sp. SLBN-112. Next base: position 492,712 of record NZ_JAUSXY010000001.1, on the reverse strand, counting down.
ACCCGCGGTTGACGCTGCCCGAGCCGCCGCGGACGGCGGCAGCGAGGACCTCCTCAGCGTCCTCGTGGCGGCGGCGGAGGCTGCGGAGGCGGGCGCTGTTGCCACCGATCCGCTCATCGCCCGGAAGGGACGCGCCAGCTACCTGGGGGAACGCAGCGCCGGGCACCGGGACCCCGGTGCCGTGTCCAGCGCGCTGATCCTGCGCGCGGCAGTCGGGGCGGCTGCGTGACCGTAAGCATCGTGGTGGTGTCCCACAGCGCAAAGATTGCCGACGGCGCCGTGGAACTTGCCGCCCAGATGGCACCTGACGTCGTGCTCCTGCCTGCCGGGGGCACTGACGACGGCAGGATCGGTACCAGCCTGGAAAGAGTCCTTGCCGCCCTGGAGCAGGCCGGCGGGGACGGGGCCGTGGTCCTCACGGACCTGGGCTCAGCCGTGATGACCGCCGAATCGGCTCTCGAGTTCCTGGGAAATCCCGAAGACGTCCTGCTCGCGGATGCACCCCTGGTGGAAGGCCTCGTTGCCGCAGCGGTGGCCGCGCAGGGCGGGGCGGACGTGCAGGCGGTCAAACGTGCCGCTGAGGCCGCGCGGGGTCCGGCCCGCCAACCGGAGCCAGGTTTCGCGGAGGCCGCGGGAGAGCGGCCGGGCGCCGGCACGCCACCGGACTGCACCGGCGACTTCGAACTGGTAAACCAGGCTGGCATGCACGCCCGGCCTGCCGCGAAAATGGCAGGCGGCCTGTCCTCCCTTGACGCGGAAGTGACCATCAACGGGGTGGACGGCGCCTCCATGACGGGCCTGATGACCCTTGGCGCCGGCAAGGGTTCGGTCCTGCATGTGGAAGCCTGGGGCGCGGATGCCGAACGGGCAGTGAATTATGTGGGCGGCCTTGTCCAGTCCGGCTTCGGTGAACCGTGACGCTCCAATCCGGTGCTCCGCGGTGTGTTCCGGAGGCCTGCGCGCTTTCCTGGGAATAAGCTCGATGCCATGGAACGGCCGCCTGCAGAGAACTCCCCGGATATCGAAGTCCTGGATGGCCAGATATCCGTAGAGGAGCTGCTCGCGGAACTCGGGTTCGAATGGAGCGCTGAACCGGTGGACAGCGGCGGGGAGCCCGGAACGCCGGCAGGGGAAGCCTGCAGCCAGCCCGCGCTGTTCTAGCCCATGGAATATCAGGTCCGCGGATGAAGCCCTGAGCTGTCCAGCGTGACCGACGCGGACACGACCTTCCCGCATTGCTCCCCGAAGGGATAGGCCGCCTGCGGGTGGAAATCGAGGGTCCGCACAGGCAACGCAGATCGGTCCGTGGCCATACCGGAAGCGGTTAGGGCCATGGGTGATTCCGTCAGGGTTTCCAGCATGAGTATCCCCACTTTGGTGCCGTCGGGCGAGGCCGTGGCGGAGCAGACTTCAGCGGCGCAGCCTTGGTCAATGGAGGCGCTGCCGGGACGCAGTTCAAGGTCCGCCTCCTTGCAGGCGCCGTCCTGGCAAGCGCGGAGGTGCAGCCTGCTGATCTGCGGAGCGTAGTCCGCGCTGACCGTGACGGAAACAGCGGTGGCCTGCGCAATCGCCGGGCAGGCGCTCGCCGTGGGCCCGCACGCTGAGAGGGACACCGCTGCGGTGATCAAAGCCAAGAGAAGCCCGGGCTTGCCCATGCCTTCAGGCTACGTCCGGAGGTGGCGTCACAGGGCCGCCCCTGACGGATTGGCGGCAACATCGTTACGCGCCCACGTCCCTAGCCGAGCGGGAAAATGCCGATGAACCAGAACAGGACGATCGCAAAGACGGCGAAGAACGGAATCAGGCACCCGAGTGCGACGCGGGACGATGAGGAGACCTGGAGCGACTGGTTGGGGTTCGCCGGGTTGTACGCCACCTCCAGCAACGATCCGGCCACAGGCTGCTCCGCAAGGGAGACTTCGGACTTGCCCATGAACAGGGTGCCCTGCGGGTCCGTGAACTGGTAGGTGGGGTAGTACCGGAGGTTCCGGTTGGACCCGCCCACACCGCTGGTCCAGCCGGTGGTACTGCCGGTCACGGTGGCCTGGGTCTTGGGCCAGGCTGCCATCAGTTGTTCCTGCTGCCTGGTTTCGCGCGCGGAGCGCACCAGCGCGACGACGGCGGCGGCAACGAACAATGCCCACACGATGTACAGAATGATCTTCATGGCTTCCCCCCGGTTCCGGTCACCAAGAAGTATGCCATTCCCGTCCCGCGTGCCGGCCGGGTCAGGCTGGCAGGCTGTAACCGCCGTCGTGCATCTCTGCCAGACCGTCCGCCAGCAACCCGGCCAGTGCCCGTTCCAGCTGTTCGGGCGCGGAGTTGAGCCGGTGAAGGGCGGCAAGCGGCACGCCGACGCCTTCCGGGGCGTAGCCGAGATCGGCGGGTTCGCGCTGGAACATGTCAGGCGGCACGGGCGCGTCAGCCAGCCGCAGGACGGCCATGACGGCGCCGCGGACCTGCCGGTCGGTCCCGTGCCAGGCTTGGCCCTTGGGTACGTACGACGGCGGCGGCTCACCCGCCGCGAGCCAGGCACAGGAGTCCTTCACCGGGCAGGCGGCGCACTTGGGTGCCCGGGCCGTGCACACCAGCGCCCCCAGCTCCATGACCGCAGCGTTCCAGCGCACGGAGGTGTCGGCGTCGTCCGGCAACAGTGCCGCGGCCAGGCGCATCTCCGCCGCGGTCAGTGCGGGGGCAGGAAGGGCGACGCCGGAGACCAGCCGGGCGTGCACCCTGCGGATGTTGGTATCCACCACGGTTTCCCGGCGGCCGTACGCGAAGGCGGCCACGGCCGCCGCCGTATAGCTGCCCACCCCGGGAAGGGCCAACAGGTCCGCGTACGTGTCCGGGACCTTCCCGCCATGGTCCTGCACGATTGCCGTGGCCGCGGCGTGCAGCCGGAGTGCCCGCCGGGGGTAGCCCAGCCTGCCCCAGGACCGCACGGCTTCTCCCGCCGGTTCGCCGGCCAGGCCGGCGGGGGTGGGCCAGCGCTTGAGCCACTCGTGCCAAATGGGAAGGACCCGTACTACGGGGGTCTGCTGCAGCATGATCTCGCTGACCAGTACGCCCCAGGGGGAGCAGTCAGGCTCCCGCCAGGGAAGGTCGCGGGCGATTCCGCCGAACCAGTCGTTGATCCGGTGGTGGAGCAGCCGCAGTCCATCCGGGCCGGGCATAGCGGTGGTGGTGGAGGTGGTTTGAGTGTCGATCCCAACACTGTAGTTGATGGGTTCGGGCGCGCTGAAAACCGGTTGTGACCAGAGCGATGGCGGTGCGGCGGCGTGGTGGCGGTGCAGAACCGGAGGCGTTCCCTAGCCTAGGAGGATGGGCAGGCAAGGCAATTCTTCAGCACGCGGCACGGCATCCGGTTCCAGCAGCGTCCGGAAGCCGAGCCCCGCCGTTTACCGTCGCCGGCGGCTGGTTGCCGGCGGTGCCTTGCTCCTGGTGATCGCCCTGGTGGTGGGCGGCTTCGCCCTGGCCGCGGCCTTCAAAGGCGGCTCCCAGCAGGCCTCGTCCACCCAGCCTTCCTCCGCTGACCCGGCTGCCTCCCCGGCACCGTCCGCCACCCCTTCCGCGACGCCCTCCACACCGCCGTCGCCCACTGCTGCCGCAACACCCACCTGCAACCAGAACCTGGTGACGGTGACGGCCTCCACGGACAAGGCCGCCTATGGTCCGGGTGAAAACCCGATGCTCACGCTGAAGGTCACCAACGGCGGCACAGTGCCGTGCGAGATCAACATGGGAACCTCGCAAATGGAGTTCCTGGTGACCAGCGGCTCGGACCGGATCTTCTCCTCCAAGGACTGCCAAGCCTCAAGCGAGGACCTGGACAAAGTCCTTGCCCCCGGCGCCAGCGAAACTGCCAACTTCCCCTGGGGCCGGAACCGCAGCGCCGATGGCTGCAAGGCCGTCGCGGCAGCACCCGGCGGGGGCGGGGCGTATTACATCTTCACCGCCAAGCTGGGCTCACGGGCCAGCCCGAAGGCCGTCTTCCAGCTGAACTGACCCCACCTTCCATCGATTGCTGAGCAACTGCCGTTTTCGGGGCTGAAAACGGCAGGTACGGAGCAATCGATGGGGGAAAGCCGCGGGGATTGCCCGGTGCGCGGGAGCCGGGGTGATGTTTAGAGGAAGCGGTCCAGGAGGCTCGCTTCGGCCATCCGGCTCAGGCCTTCGCGGACGGTGCGGGCGCGCTGGTCGCCGATGCCGTCCACGGTCATCAGGTCATCAATAGTGGCGGCCATCAGGAACTGCAGCCCACCGAAATGGTCCACCAGGCGGTCAGCCACGGCCTTGGGAACGGCCTTCAGGCCGGACAGCAGCCGGTAACCGCGCGGCTGCACTACGGCATCGAGGTTGGCCTCGCCTCCGGCGAATCCCACGATCGCCGAAATCTTGCCAAGGTCGATCAATTCCGTTGGCCCCAGGTTCACCAGTTCGCTGACAGCCCTCTCGATGTCTTCCGCCGACGCGTTGGGGCTGGCGTAGTCGCGGATGATCACGTCGCTGCCGGGGCCGCGGCCCACCGTGAGCTCGTCGAGCTGGAGGGATAGAAGCCGGCCGTCTTCGCCGAGTTCCAGGACATACTGGGAGATTTCCTCGGAGATGCGGCGAACCATTTCCTGCCGCTGCAAGGTCACGGCCACATCCCGGACCGTCACCATGGCCTCAATCTCCAGGGCCGAGAGCGAACTGGTGACCTGGTCCAGCCGGGCGCGGTAGCGCTCAAGCGTGGCAAGGGCCTGGTTGGCGCGGGCCAGCACGTTTTCGGATCCCTCCAGGACGTGCCGCAGGCCGTTGACGTAGAGGGCGATGATCTGCATGGACTGGCTCACGGAGATCACGGGGACACCGGTCTGCTTGGCCACCCGCTCAGCGGTGCGGTGACGGGTTCCGGATTCCTGCGTTTCGATGCTCGAATCCGGGACCAGCTGGACGGCGGCCCGCAGAATGTTGCCGGCGTCCTTGTCGCAGATGATGGCGCCGTCCATCTTGGCCAGCTCGCGCAGGCGGGTGGGCGAGAACTCGATCCCGATATCGAAGCCGCCGGAACAGATGGAATCGATGGTGCGGTCAGAGCCCAGGACGATCAGCGCGCCGGTACGCCCGCGGAGGATGCGTTCCAGGCCGTCGCGGAGGGGCGTTCCGGGGGCCACCCTGCCCAGAGTGGCCCGCAGGGATTCTTCGGGGCTCCGCGCCATAGGTATTTCCCTTCAAAGGTGCGGACCGCCGCCCGCAGGAATGCCGGCATCCGCAGTTGGCCGGCAGGATCAAAAAGTACTCTGATTCCCGCAAGCTCAATGATAGGGGTAAGAAGCGCTACTTCCGCACGGGCAAGCCCCAAAGTGCCCCGTTAGGGGGAGTCGCGAAGGGCCAGGAAAATGCCTTCCGAGGCCGGGCCCGGGAGGGCACTTTGCCACCCATGGCCCGGGGCCCAGGCGCTGCTCAGGAGGATCCGCGTCCCAGGGGCGTCACGGTCCTGGTACTCCCATCCCAGAGCCTGGCGCCGGTGCACCGGCCGTCCACACGCAGGTCCAGCAGGTCCATCGCTGTTCCGAGTTGCGGCCCGGCGATGCGGCGGGCAATGGTGACGTGCGGCGTCCAGGCTCCCGGACGCGTCAGCGGAAGCGCCCCGGACACGTCCCGGTGCAGGGCGCGGTGCAGGTCCAGGAGGGCAGGATCAAGCAGGACCGAGCGGGCCAGGACGTACTTCCCCGCACCCGCAGGAAAAATGATTGCGCCGGAAAACGTCACGTCCAGTGGCAACTGCTCCCAGGGTCCATCCGGTCCTGCCTCCAGTTCAGTGCCTGCAGCCAGCGTGATGTGCGGGCTGTTGCTGGAGGAGGAGTGGGCCGCCAGGCTCGGGAGGCCGGCGGCCGCAAGCCGCGCCCAGTCCGCCCTGACCAGGGAATCGGTGGGGCCATCGAAGACCAACTCGATGCTGCGCATGAACACATCATGCCGTTCCCGCAGCACGGCGGTGGGAACTTCAGCGTTTACGCTCCCTGAGCATCCGCTCCAGGTCACTGCTCACTTTAAAGAGGGAAGCTGCCCGGAGCGCCCTGTGTTCGGCCGCGGACTGGACCCCGCGCTTCCGCGCCGCCCCGGGCTGCCGGGCGGAATCCGGGTCGGTACGCCCTGCGGCGGCCAGGCCTGCCACGAGGTTGTTGCCGAGGTTGGTGGCCAGCGGATCGAAGAAGAGGTTGCCGGAGAAGGTGGGACCGTGGATCATCCGCCCAAGCTAGCCGCTGCGCATTTCACGGCCTTGAACTTCCGGTTTCGCACTCGTTAAGCGGGACGGGTCCCGTTTGCTGCCCTGCGATAAACTTGTACTTTGGCCGCTTGCCAATGACATTCCCCGCCCTTGAGTCGCAGCGCACCACCCGACAGGCCCCTGGGCAGCCACAACCGCAGCGAAAGTAGCACCGTGTCCCAAGATGTCCTGACCCCCGCCCGGATCTCCGAGATTCACAAGGAAGCGGGCCGCCGCAGGACCTTCGCCGTCATTTCCCACCCGGACGCCGGCAAGTCCACGCTCACCGAAGCGCTGGCGCTGCACGCAAAGGTCATCGGCACGGCCGGCGCCTCCAGCGGCAAGGCCAACCGCAGGGAAACGGTCTCTGACTGGATGCAGATGGAAAAGGACCGCGGCATCTCCATCAGCTCGGCGGCGCTGCAGTTCTCCTACCGCGATACCGTCATCAACCTTCTGGACACCCCCGGCCACGCTGACTTCTCCGAGGACACCTACCGCGTGCTCGCCGCCGTCGACTGCGCCGTGATGCTGGTGGACGCCGCCAAGGGCCTGGAAACCCAGACCATGAAGCTCTTCGAGGTCTGCAAGCAGCGCAACCTGCCCATCATCACCGTCATCAACAAGTGGGACCGGCCGGGCCTGGACGCCCTGGCCCTGATGGATGAAATCACCGAACGCACCGGCCTCCAGCCCATGCCGCTGACCTGGGCCGTCGGCATCTCGGGCGATTTCCGCGGCGTCTGGGACCTGCGCAACGACCGCTTCGCCAGGTTCCAGCGCAACAACGCCGGCGCACAGATCGCCATCACTGAGTACTTCACTCCCGAGGAAGCCGCGGAAAACCAGGGCAGCAACTGGTCCGACGCCGTCGATGAGGCCGGACTGGTCATCGAGTCCAACCTCGAGTTCGACGTTGACGCCTTCCACGCGGGTAAGGCCACCCCCATCCTGTTCAGTTCGGCCGCACTCAACTTCGGCGTCAAGGAACTGCTGGATGCCCTGGTGGACTTCGCCCCGCCCGCAGCGCCCCGGCCGGACATCGACGGCAACCCCCGCGCGGTGGAAGCACCGTTCTCCGGCTTCGTGTTCAAGGTCCAGGCCGGTATGAACAAGGCGCACCGGGACCACGTGGCCTTCATCCGCGTCTGCTCCGGCGTCTTCGAGCGCGGCATGGTGGTCACCCAGACCCGCACCGGAAAATCCTTCGCCACCAAGTACGCGCAGCAGGTCTTCGGCCGCGAACGCGAGGTTATCGACGAGGCCTACCCGGGGGATGTGGTTGGCCTGGTCAACGCTTCCTCGCTGCGGGTGGGCGACAGCCTGTTCCTCGAGGAAGCGGTGGAATACCCGGCCATCCCGCTGTTCGCCCCGGAACACTTCCAGGTGGCGCGGTCCAAGGACCCCAGCAAGTTCAAGCAGTTCCGCCGCGGCATCGAACAGCTCGAGCACGAGGGCGTCATCCAGCTGCTCCGCTCCGACCTCCGCGGCGACCAGGCGCCGGTGCTGGCCGCCGTCGGACCCATGCAGTTCGAGGTGGTGGAGGACCGCATGGCGCACGACTTCAGCGCCCCCATGCGCCTGGAGCGCCTGCCCTACTCCCTGGCCCGGATTTCGACGGCGGACGCCATGCCCGCCCTTGCCAACGTGCCGGGCGCGGAGGTGCTCCTGCGGTCCGACGGCGAATACCTCGCCTTGTTCAACGACGTCTGGGCGCTGCGGCGGATCGAGAAGAACCACCCGGACCTGACGCTCGTGCCCATCGGCACCCACAACCCGGCGAAGTAGCCGTGATGACCGCAAGCCAACCACGCGTCCTGGTCACCGGCGCCGGCACCATCAACCCGCTCGGTTCCACCGTCAAGGAAACCTGGGAGGCCCTGCTGGACGGGCGCTCCGGCATTGCGGCGCTTACCCAGGACTGGGCGGAGCAGTTGCCGGTCAAAATCGCCGGGCAGGTCACGGCAGACCTTTCGGAGCACCTGAGCACCCGTGAAATGAAGCGGATGGACCGCTGCGGCCAGCTGGCCCTGGTCGCGGCGCGGGAAGCCTGGACCCAGGCCGGTGCCCCGGACGTGGATCCCGAGCGGTTCGCCGTGGTGATTGGCTCCGCCTACGGCGGCCTTGGCTCCACCCTTGAGCAGGACCGCACGCTGGCCCGTTCAGGCCCGCGCAAGGTGTCCCCGCACACCCTCACCCGGTTGATGGTCAATGGCCCCGCAGCCTGGGTGTCCATCGACCTTGGTGCCCGCGGTGGCGCCCGGACGCCCGTCAGCGCCTGCGCCTCAGGGGCTGAGGCGATTGTCCAGGCAGCCGAAATGATCCGCTCCGGCGCGGCCGACGTCGTGATTGCGGGCGGGGTGGACGCCTCAGTGAACGACCTCGTGATCAGCGGCTTTTCGCAGATCCGTGCCCTGTCCACCCGCTCCGGTGATCCGCAGCTTGCCTCCCGCCCGTTCGACGGCGGCCGGGACGGCTTTGTGCTGGCAGAAGGCGCCGCGGTGGTGGTGCTGGAGAGCGAGGCCCACGCACGTGCCCGCGGCGCCGCCGTGCTGGGGGCCGTTGCCGGTGGCGCGGTGACCTCCGACGCCAACGACATCGTGGCCGCCGATCCCGCCATGCAGCGCCGGGTCATGCAGAAGGCGCTGGACTCCGCCGCGATGCGGCCGGAGGACATCGGGTTCGTCCATGCGCACGCCACCTCCACTCCCGTGGGTGACCGGCTGGAAGGCCAGGCCATCAACGCCGTTTTCGGCGCCAACGTGCCCGTTACCTCCACCAAGGGGCACACCGGCCACCTGCTGGGCGGCGCCGGTGCGCTTGCCGCCGTCGTGGTCCTCGAAGCCCTGCGGACCGGCCAGGTGCCGGGAACGCTGAATGTGGAGGCTCAGGACCCGGAAGTGGACCTTAACGTGGTCACCGAAGGCACCCACCGGCTTCCGCCGGGCTTTGCCCCGGCAGGGCTGGTGAATGCCTTCGGTTTTGGCGGCCACAGCGTGGCCCTGGTGCTTACCGGCGCGTAGGTTAAGCGCCCAACGCTGCCGCCTCTGCGGCGGCGGCCATGGCGCCGTCGATCCGCCGGTTCAGGTGCCAGGGGTTGGCGTCCTGAAGTGCTTCGGGGAGCAGTTCCCGGGGCAGGTTCTGGTAAGCCACCGGGCGGAGGAAGCGGTTGATGGCCAGGGTTCCCACGGAGGTGGTGCGGCTGTCGGAGGTGGCGGGGAAGGGGCCGCCGTGGACCATGGCGTGGCCTACTTCCACCCCGGTAGGCCAGCCGTTGACGATGATGCGTCCTACCTTCTGTTCGAGGACGGGGATCAGGCGTGCCGCAGTCGGGTAGTCCTCTTCGGTGAGCTGGAGCGATGCGGTGAGCTGGCCTTCGATTCCGGCGGCGGCCGTGAGGAGGTCCTCAATGCTGTTGTAGCGGATCACCAGGGACGCGGCGCCGAAGATTTCCTGGTGCAGGACGTGGTTGGTGGTGAACTGATCCACGCCGGTGCCGAAGATGGCGGGCGCCGGGGCGTTTTCGGTGGGGCCGGGAGTGCCTTGGCCGATGAGTGCGACGCCGGCTCCGGAGCCGAGTGCCTCGGTTCCGGTGTTCCATGACCTGGCGATGCCTTCGGTGAGCATGGTCTGGCCGGTGCTGGCGGCGATGGCGCGTCCGACGGCGGCTGCGAGTTTGTCTCCCGGCTCGCCTGCGGGGGCGAACAGCAGGCCCGGGGAGGTGCAGAGCTGGCCTGAGCTGCCCGTGACGGAGGCGACGTACTGCTGGGCCAGTGCCTCGACGTCGCCTGTGAGGGCGCCCTCGAAGACGAAGACGGGGTTCAGGGACGACATTTCCGCATAGACCGGGATGGGTTCCGGGCGGGCGGCGGCGGTGCGCATCAGGGCGATGCCGGCGGTCTGGGAGCCGGTGAAGCCGACAGCCTTGATGGCGGGGTCGGCGACGAGGGCCTGGCCGATGCTGGAGCCGGGGCCGTAGATCAGGGAGAAGACGCCGGGGTGCAGGCCTGCGTCCTTGACGGCCTTGGTGACGGCGTGGCCTACGAGTTCGCTGGTGCCGGGGTGGGCGTTGTGGGCCTTGAAGACCACCGGGCAGCCCGCGCCAAGGGCCGAAGCGGTGTCTCCGCCCGCGGTCGAAAAGGCCAGCGGGAAGTTGCTGGCGCCGAACACTGCCACCGGGCCGAGCGGGATCTGGCGCTGGCGGATGTCGTCGCGGGGGAGTGGCGTGCGGTCGGGGAGGGCGGGGTCGATCCGGACGCCGCGGAAATCGCCCTGGCGGACCACGCCGGCGAAGAGGCGCAGCTGGCCGGTGGTGCGGGCACGCTCACCCTGGAGTCGGGCCGCCGGCAGGCCGGTTTCCTGCCCGGCGCGGGTGATGAGTTCATCACCAATGGCCTCGATGTTGTCCGCGATGGCTTCAAGGAACGCGGCGTGGGTTTCCGGGTCCAGGGCGCTGAAGGACGGGAACGCTTCCTTGGCTGCGGACGTGGCGGCCTTGAGCTGTTCTTCGGTGAGCAGGGAATAGGCCGGTTCCAGGGCCTGGTTGGTGGCGGGGTTGAAGCCCGTGGTGGTCTTGCCTTCGCCGGCAACCGTCCGGCCGGCGATGAGTGAATGTCCGGTGAGGGTCATGGGGTCCTCCTGTGGTGGGAGTGGTGCTGTCTGACGGTCAGGAAATGGTGGCGATCAGGGCCGTGAGGTCCGCGAGGTCCTGCGGGGCCAGGTTCTGCAGCGGCGTGCGTACCGGCCCTGCCGAACGGCCGATGGCGTCCAGGCCGCCCTTCACGATGGACACCGAATAGCCTTTCACACGGTCCCGGATGTCCAGGTACGGGATCACGAACCCGTTGAGCTTCTTGTTGACTGCGGCGCGGTCGTTGTTGCGGACGTCCTGGTAGAAATCCAGCGCGAACTGCGGGACGAAGTTGTACATGGCGCTGGAGTAGGTGCTCATGCCCAGCTGCAGCAGGGGCAGGGCGAAGGTTTCGGCGGTGGGCAGGCCGCCCAGGTAGAAGAGCCGGTCGCCGAGCTTGGCGTAGACGCGGGCGTCGTGTTCCAGGTCTCCCACGCCGTCCTTGAATCCGATCAGGTTCTGGTGCCGCTCGGCCAGGGTTGCCACGGTGGTGTCCTTGTAGATGGCGTTGGCACGGTTGTAGATGATGACGCCGAGCGACGTTGCGCGGCAAACGGCGCTGACGTGCTCCGCCAGCCCGGCCTGATCCGCTTCGGTCAGGTAGGGCGGCAGCAGCAGGATGCCTTCGGCGCCGGCGGCTTCGGCCGCCTTGGCGTTTTCGATGGCCTGGGCGGTGGACCCGCCGGCCGATGCAAGCACGGGGACCCGTGCTCCTACTTCGTCGACGGCGGTGCGCACCACTCGTTCCGATTCGGCAGGGGTGAGGGAGAAGCCTTCGCCGGTGCCGCCGGCAGCGAACAGGCCGGCTACCGGGAAGCTTGCCTGCCACGCCAGGTGTTTGCGGTAGTTCTCTTCATCAAACTGCAGGTTCGCGTCGAAGGAGGTCACGGGAAAGGACAGCAGCCCTTCTTTGAGCGTGTCCGCCAGTTCCTGGGGTGCGTACTTAGCCACGGGTTCCTCCGGTGTGTGTGCCGCGGGCGGCAGGCTGGGTGGTTTCCTTCCAGCCTAGAAACCCCCTCCGATGCCTGTCCAAGTGCTTTTTTGGATGCTTTGATACCTTGACGGCATAGCAGCCGGATGCTTTCGGCGCCGGAGGCCTGCCTGGGGGTGGCCTTACCCTCTGGCGAATTCCAGGTCCCGCAGGAGACGGGAAAGTGCGGGGTTGGTGATCCGCCGGTTCCACAGGGCATGCAGTTCCACTTGCTCGCGGCTCCCGCCCTCCAGCGGAAGGAACCCCACACCGTGGATGCCCAGCATGGTGGCCGAATGCGGGACGAATGCCAGCCCGCGCTTCGCCGCCACCAGGGACACCATGGTCAGGATCTGGCTGACCGTGTGCACCACGTTGGCGTGCCGGACGGGGAACATGCGAACGACGAGATCGTAGAAGTACCAGGCCTGGGTGGGGGAGTGCATGATCAGCGGCTCGTCGCTGAGGTCGTCCGCGGTGACCGGCCGGTCCAGCAGCGAGAGCGGGTGACCCTCGGGTACTGCAAGCACCATGGATTCCCGGTAGAGCAGGCGGGAGTCAAAGGTGGCCTGGTCGAAGGGGGGCCGGGCGAGGCCCAGATCCAGCTCGCCTGTCAGGAGGCCGGTCAGTTGCTCGCCGGTGACCAGTTCCTGCAGTTCGATATCGACGTCGGGGATGATGCGTGACAGCTCGTCCAGCACCGGGCCCAGGATGCTGAACCCGCTGGCCGCCGTGAAGCCGATCCGCAGGACCCCCGACCGTCCGGAGGCGATCCGGCGGGCAGTTGCCGGTGCGCGTTCGGCCAGTGCCATGAGCCGGCGCGCCTCGTCCAGAAACGTCCGGCCGGCGGATGTTAGCTCCACCTTCCGGTTGTCCCGCTCCAGCAGCTCGGCCCCGACGATCTTCTCCAGTTTCTGGATCTGCCGGCTCAGGGGAGGCTGCGTCATGTTCAGGCGCTCGGCCGCCCTGCCGAAGTGCAGTTCCTCCGCTACGGCGATGAAACCGGCCAACTGGTCGAAGGTAAACATGATGCCTTCCGGGTATCAAGAGATGAAGACTTTGGCTTAGTCAGGCATCATAACGTCCGCGGGCGCCAAAGACGGCAGCGGAGCTCCTCCTTATGTCCTTAGGCCAGCGAAAGGTCCTTGAGCAGCGCATCCAGGATGGGCAGCTGGCCTTTCACGAGCTTGAGCCGGGCCTCATGCTCCGTGACCCACCGGGCGTCGTCGATCTCGGGGTAGTGCTGGATCTTTCCCGATCCCTTGGGCCATTCAAGGGGGAATGTGTTGCTGCGGATGGCTTCCGGTGCAAACCCGGCCTGGGCCGCGAAAACGGCAATGACTTTTCCCGATGACTGCCGGAATTCGCCCAACAGGCGGTATTCGGCCTCAGGGGCGGGAACGCCCATTTCCTCGGCGAACTCGCGCAGCGCCGCGGCCTGGGCATTCTCGCCGTCGGAATACTCGCCTTTGGGTATGGACCAGGCATGGGCGTCCTTGCGGCTCCAGAACGGGCCGCCCATGTGGGCGATCCACACCTGCAGCCCATCGGTGGCGCCGGGCGCCTGGCCCGGAGGCCGCTGGTACAGCAGGATCCCTGCACTTCGAACCGGCATTGGTTCCCTTCCCGGCTGCTGTTGCTGACGCGTAATTGCCGTCCGCCGTTAACGTTGTATTCACGGCCCTGCTTTAGGTTATTCCTTCAGGCACTCTGCTCGAAGGGACCCGGTCATGGCCAATATTGCTGAGGTTTTGGGACGGCTCACGCCGGAGGAAGTTGCTGAACTCCGCAGCCTTGGTCCGCAGGGCCACCTGCCGCGGCACCTGGTGGAAGCACTGGACCGTGCCGCCGGAGGAACAGGATCGGGCCGCGGCTACTACGTTGCCAACGGCAACGTCAGCTCAACCGGCGGCCCGCTTATGGTGCTGCGCAGTGACGTTTCCAGCTGGTTGACCGGCGCCGATTCCTGACCGCGACCTCCGGCCGGGGTTACCGGCGGACCGGCCGGAGCTTCGGGAGGGTCCCGGCGGAAACCCGCCCGGGCTGCTCATGATTCCGGCAGGATGAAGGTGGCGCTGGTGCCTGCGCCGGGTTTACTGGCCAGGCTGATCGAGCCACCGTGGCCCTCCACAATGGTTTTGCTGACCGGCAATCCCAGGCCCGCCCCCGGGATGGCTGTGGACCGCGAGCGCGCGGAGCGGAAGAACTTGGTAAACGCCTGTTCCTGCTCCTCCTCGCTCATGCCCACGCCGGTGTCCGTGATGGAACAGACAAGCCCGGCCTCGGTCCTGGTGGCAGTAGCGGTGATGAGTCCACCGTCCGGGGAGTATTTGACGGCGTTGGACAGCAGGTTGTGAAGAACCTGGCTGATCCTGGCCGGGTCTGCACGGACAGGCAGGGGCTGTTCGATCTCGATCTTCACCTGCAGGCCGTTCCCGGCCGCGCGGGGGAGGGCGGCATCCACCGCGCGGGTCACCAACTGGGCAAGGTCCGTCTCCTCCAGGGACAGTTCCACGCGCTCCGAGGCCACGGCAATGAGGTCGTTGACCAGGCTCATCAAATGGTCGGCGTTGCGCCGGACCACCAGCAGCTCCGCCCGGATGTCGTCGTGGTCAGGCTCTTCCAGGACCAGTTCCAGGTAACCGAGTATTGATGTCAGGGGAGTTCGCAGCTCGTGCGAAACGGTGGCTACGAAGTCGTCCTTTGCTGCCAGGGCGCCGATCAGGTCGGTCACATCCGCGAAGGTGATGACGCCGCCGGCCTCCTGGCCGCCTGCGGCAGGAAAGCCATGGGAACTTACAGAGTAGGCGCGCTGGCCGTCCGCGGGTCCGGCCCAATAGAGCTCGTCCATGAACGCCTCCCCGGCTGCCGCGCGCTCAGCCGGAAGTGACCCGGCAGGGACGGGGGTGGTGCGGTCTGCCGCCAGCAGCTGGCTCTTTTCGCCGCCTGGTTCAACAAGGCCTGCAAGGGCGGGATCGGACTGAAGGGTCCTGTTCGTCAGCACCGTGTTGCCTTTGCGGTCTACCACCCAGACGCCCACGCCCACCGCTCCGAGTACTGCATCAAGCAGGTTCTGGCGCCGGACGCTTTCGTCCAGCGTCCGGCCAAGGTGATGCTCGCTGTCCACCAGCTGTATGCGGTGGCGGCGGATGGTGGTGGCCACTACGTGCGCGGTTACGGCCATGACGGACATGACCAAGGGGAGGATGAGGACGCGGATCATCGAGCCCGCTGCCGGCGGTGACCCCAGCGCTGCAGCCGGGACCACGGTGCTGAGGATGGTCCCGGCGATGGCGAGAGCGGGCATGAACGGCCGGACTTGGGCCGAGAGCCAGATGACCGGAAACACCAGCATAAGGCTGAGGACGTTGAAGGCAGGTCCACCTGCCTCCCGGGTAAGCCCGATGGCAAGGCAGTCAAGGAGGGGGATCACGGCGAATGCCGGGCCCGGCAGTCGCCCCCACGGTACCGCGACGCACGCTGCGGCTATTGCCAGGTGGAACAGCAGCGCAGCCAGGAACCGGCTGTCGGTCAGGGTCCACGGGCTGAACATTGCGGCTGCAACCACCACCAGTGCCATGGTCAGGGTGACCGGCAGTTGGCTGGCCATCACGCGCTTGCGGGCGCTGAGGCCGCCGAAGAGCCCATCCAGGCGATCTGACACAACGGGTTCCGGCAGTGTTTTGCGCGCCCGGACGCGCACCTCTGTCTTGCCTTGCTGTTCCCGGATTACCACGCTGCCCCCAGCACAGAAATGTCATGCCCCCGTCTGCAAGAAGGTCCTGCAGCCACAGTACCCGCGTGGATGCGGGTTCTCACGGCAGGTGCCGGGTTTATTGGCATGGGGCCTATCCGATCAAGAGGCTGAGGGCCTCCGTCAGGTGTTCCACTTCCCGCACCGAGAAACCGGCGGGCACCGGGCCCGGCCCCGTGTGACTTGCGGGAACCACTGCATGCGTGAATCCCAGCCGGTGGGCCTCCTGGATGCGCTGGTTGATCCCAGGTACCGGACGGACTTCACCGGCGAGCCCCACCTCACCGAAGGCAACCAGCCGGATGGGCAGCGGTTTGCGGGCCTTCGCCGACGCCACTGCCAGGGCCACCGCAAGGTCCGTAGCGGGTTCACTGAGCTTGACGCCGCCAACGGTGGCAACGTAGGAATCGTCCTTGTGCAGCATGGTTCCGGCGCGCTGCTGCAGTACGGCAAGCAACATTGACACCCGTGAACTGTCCAGGCCGCTGGTGGCCCGGCGGGGCTGCGAGTTGGGACTTTCGGCCAGCAACGATTGAACCTCGGCGAGCAGGGGGCGGCGCCCCTCCATGGTGACGGTGATGCAGGTTCCCGAAACCGGCTCCTTGGTGCGGCTGACGAACAGCCCGCTGGGATCAGCCAGGCCCTCAATCCCGTTTTCATTGAGGTCGAAGCAGCCCACATCATCGGTGGGCCCGTACCGGTTCTTCACTGCGCGCAGCAGCCGCAGCCGGGAGTGCCGCTCGCCCTCGAACTGGCACACCACGTCCACCAGGTGTTCCAGCAAGCGCGGGCCCGCGATTGAACCGTCCTTGGTGACGTGCCCCACCAGCAGGGTGGTCATGTTCCGCCGTTTGGCCGCGGCAATGATGGAGGCCGCCACCTCGCGCACCTGGGAAACACCGCCGGCGCTGCCGTCCACGTCGGCGCTGCTGAGGGTCTGCACGGAGTCCACGATCAGCAGCCGCGGCTCAATGTTTTCCACCTGGCCCAGTGCCTGGCCCAGGTCCGTCTCGGCGGACAGGTACAGGGATTCGGCGACGGCGTCGATCCGTTCCGCGCGCAGCTTTACCTGCGCGGCCGACTCTTCCCCGGTGACATAGAGGACGTCCTGGGCGGTACGCGCGAACTTGGCGGCCACATCCAGCAGCAGGGTGGATTTGCCCACGCCGGGCTCGCCCGCCAGCAGGATGACCGCGCCGGGAACCAGTCCGCCGCCGAGGACGCGGTCCAGCTCGTCCACTCCGGTGGGCAGGAACGCCGCCGTGGTGGCGTCCACATCCGCGATCCGGCGCGCCGGCTCCACCACCGTTGTGGCGGCGGTGGTCCGTGCCACCGCTGTGCCCGTTTCCTCAACCGTGCCCCACGCCTGGCACTCGCCGCAGCGGCCCACCCATTTGGCGGTGGTCCAGCCGCATTCGGCGCATTTGTAGGCGGGTGCCTTTGATGCCCGGGAAGTCTTTGTTGCCATGGGTTCAACCCTAGTGGCGGCCACCGACATCAGGTTCCCCCGGGTTTCGGCGGGCTCGGCCCACCCGTACTACAGCGCAGGCAGAACGTCCCGGGCCTCGGCCGCGTCCATGCCCGTCGCCTCCAGCAGGTCCACCATCAGGGGCCGGAACAGCATGACCACCGTTTCGCCCTCCAACCGCTGGACTTCCAACAGCTTCGGGTGCAGCCGCAGCGCAATTTCGCTGAGGTCGCGCCTGGCCGTTCGCAGGTGGGCGCGCCGGACGCCGTCGTGCGTTTCCGCCAGTCCCAGCGAGAGCTCATCAATGGCGGCAGCGGTCTCCTGGAGCACCCCGGCGATGCTGTCCGTGGCCTCGTCCGAGAGCGCCGCGTGGTTGATGGCGCTGGTCAGCCGCCGCGCGAAGACGCGGCTGTTCCGCAGCGCCAGGTCGATGTAGTCCAGCGACTGCTTGAGCCGGTCCAGTTCGTCCCGGTGCCGCCGGTAGGCAGGCGCCAGCGTGGCCACCTCCCCGGACGCCCGCAGGGACTGGCGCATCGCATCCACCAGGGGCTGGCAGTTCCTGCCGCGGATCAAGGCATGCCAGGCCTGGGTGGAGTCGCTGTTGACCAGGGCACCCGCGCATTCGCGCAGGACCTCGGCCAACTCATGCAGCAGTTTCTGGACGTCCCGGCGCGGCTCCCGGCGGGGGTCTTTCGGCACCAGGATGGTCACCAGCAGCGCACACAGGCCGCCCACTACGGCGTCGATGCTTCGGGTGAAGGGTCCGCCGGAGGGCGCCGGCAGCAGAACCACCAGCAGCGACTGCAGGGCCAATTGGGTGGTGAAGATATTTCCGCTGTCCAGGAACCGGGCCAACAGGATGGAGAAGAGCAGCACGACGGCGGCAACCCAGATTTCGCCGCCCAGCCAGTGCAGGAGCAGGTCGCCCACCGCGATGCCGATGGTGCAGCCAAGTCCCACTTCCATCACCCTGCGCAGCCGCGGCTCACGCGAGAAACCGAGGGCGATCAGTGATGACGTGGCAGCGAACAGTGGGCCGGAATGGCCCAGGACATACTCCGCGAAAGCGTAGGCACCCACCGCGCAGACCGTCATCTGGATGGCGGGGACAAAGGAGTTGCGGCTGCGGATCAACCCGGTCCGGACGCGGGTGCGCAGGAACCGCCGGCTTGCTGAGAGTCCTGCTGGGATGGCCATGCGTTCAAGTCTATTCAGGTCCCGTCCCCTGCCGGGTGGGGTCCACTACGGCTGGACGTGTGATCTGCGCAATGGCGACCCGGCATTTGTCAGCCAATATCCCGCCGTCGTTAATCATCCGTTCACTTTGGACAGCCCATCCCGTTACCTGCGGCCCATAGCTTTCTTGAAGGTACACAACGTACGCATCGCGCAGCAGGGTTCTCCGTCCCTGTCCCGCACCTGAATAACCCTGGAAGGGGTACATCTAGTGAAGGCACTTCGCTTCGGCCGCCACGCGGCTATCGCTGTTATCGCTGCGGGCGCACTCGCGCTGTCCGCCTGCGGTTCAGACAACGCCACGGGCACCGCGCCTGCAGGCAACCAGGCTTCCTCCGGCACCAAGGTCACCGGCACGCTGACCGGCATCGGCTCCTCCGCGCAGGGTGCGGCCATGGATGCATGGAAGACGAACTTCGCCTCCGCCAACTCCGGCGCCAGCGTGCAGTATTCCCCGGACGGCTCCGGTGCCGGCCGCAAGGCAATCCTCGACGGCTCGGCACAGTTCGCCGGCTCGGACGCCTACCTGACGGACGCCGAGTACGCTTCCTCCAAGGACAAGTGCGGCCCCGACGGCGCCATCAACGTCCCGGTCTACATCTCCCCGATCGCCGTGGCCTTCAACGTTCCCGGTGTCACGGACCTGAAGCTGGACGCCACCACCGTTGCCAAGATCTTCCGCGGCCAGATCGCCAAGTGGAACGACCCCGCGATCGCTGCCCTGAACGCCGGCGTGTCGTTGCCGGACCTCAAGGTCACCCCGGTGAACCGCTCCGATGACTCCGGCACCACCCAGAACTTCACGGACTACCTGTCCGCCGCCGCCTCCGACGTCTGGACCGACAAGGCCGCCGGTGTCTGGCCCGCCAGCCTCCAGGGCGAGAACGCCAAGGGAACCTCCGGTGTGGTCAAGACCGTGACGGACACCCCCGGTGCCGTGACCTACGCTGACGACTCCGCCGTGAGCGGCAAGATGGGCGTTGCCCAGATCAAGGTGGGCGATTCCTTCACCAAGATCTCCGCCGATGCCGCCGCCAAGGCAGTGGACGCCGGCAAGCCCGTTGACGGCCGCGCCGCCAACGACCTCTCCATCAAGCTGGACCGCAAGACCACCATCGCCGGTGCCTACCCGATCGTCCTGGTGTCCTTCCACGTCCTGTGCACCACGTACGACAAGCAGGAGACCGTTGACCTGGTCAAGGCTTTCGAGCACTACGTAGTTTCCGCTGAGGGCCAGAAGGCCGCTGCGGACTCGGCCAAGTCCGCTCCGCTGTCCTCCGACCTCGCAGCCAAGGCCGCCAAGGCCGTCGACTCGATCAAGGTCAAGTCCTAACTATCGCCGCAAAAACCGGGTTCCCCGCCTGCCGGAAGGCAGTGCGGGGAACTTGGCTTTGCACCTTGCTTCCTTAATCCAGCAACGAATCGAAGGGCCGTCGAATGACCGCCACCTCCCTGACCAGTACACAGGGCGCCGGCCGCACCGGGGACAAAGTCTTCTCCGGAGCCGCGCTGGCCGCCGGCTGCCTGATCCTCGCCGTCCTCTTCGGCGTCGCACTCTTCCTGGTGGTCCAGGCAATTCCCGCGCTGACCGCACCGGCTGACAAGATCCAGGGCGGACAAGGCTTCTTCGCCTACATCTGGCCCATCGTCATCGGGACCCTCATCGCCGCCGTCATCGCGCTGGTGATCGCCACCCCGGTGGCCATTGGAGTGGCGCTCTTCATCTCGCATTTCGCGCCGCGCCGCCTCGCCTCCGGGCTCGGCTACGTCGTGGACCTGCTCGCCGCCATCCCCTCCGTGGTCTACGGCGCCTGGGGCGCGGCGTTCCTGGCCAAGCAAATCTCCCCCGCGTACGGGTGGCTTGCGGAGAACATGGGCTGGCTCCCCATCTTCGAGGGCCCCGCCTCCACCACCGGGAAGACCATCCTCACCGCGGGCATCGTCCTGGCGGTCATGGTCCTGCCGATCATCACCTCGCTGTCCCGCGAGATCTTCCTGCAGACCCCCAAGCTGCATGAGGAGGCGGCGCTGGCGCTCGGTGCCACCCGCTGGGAAATGATCAAGATGGCCGTGCTGCCCTTCGCCCGCCCGGGCATCATCAGCGCGGTAATGCTGGGGTTGGGCCGCGCGCTGGGCGAAACCATGGCCGTTGCCCTGGTCCTGTCCTCCGGCGCCCTGACCGCCAGCCTGATCCAGTCCGGCAACCAGACCATCGCCGCCGAGATCGCACTGAACTTCCCGGAAGCCAGCGGCATCAAGGTCAGTACCCTGATCGCCGCCGGCCTGGTCCTGTTCGTCATCACCCTGGCCGTGAACATGATCGCCCGCTGGGTCATCACCCGGCACAAAGAATTCTCGGGAGCCAACTAAATGACCTCCACGCTTACCCCGGTCCGCAGCAAGCGGTCCGCGCTCACCAAGGGCCAGCTGCCCAAGTATGCCCCGTACGCCGTCCTTGCCGCGGCGTTGATCGTCGGCGCCGCCATCCTTGCCCTGATTGGCTTCAATGCGTTCGGCTGGGGGATAGTTTCGGCCCTGCTGTTCGCCATCGGCCTGGTGTCCTGGAGCGCAGTGGTGGAAGGCTCCCGGAGGGCCAAGGACAAGCTGGCCACCTGCCTGGTGGTCGGCTCGTTCCTGGTGGCCCTGCTGCCGCTCGTTTCGGTGATCTGGACGGTGCTGGTGAACGGCATCCCGGTGCTTACGGATCCCGGGTTCCTCACCACCTCCATGAACGGCGTGACGGGCGCGTTCGACAACAAGGCAGTGGAGGGCGGCGGCCCGGTAATGGGCGGCATCTACCATGCCATCCTGGGCACCGTGCAGATCACCCTGCTGGCCACCGTGATCTCCGTTCCCGTGGGTCTGCTCACGGCCATCTACCTGGTGGAGTATGGCCACGACGGGCGCCTGGCCAAGGCCATCACGTTCTTCGTGGACGTCATGACCGGCATCCCCTCCATCGTGGCCGGCCTCTTCGCCGCGGCATTCTTTTTCGTGGTCGTGGGCCCGGGCACCAAGACCGGTGCGGTGGCCGCCGTCGCCCTTTCGGTGCTGATGATCCCCGTGGTGGTCCGCTCCAGCGAGGAAATGCTCAAGATCGTCCCCAACGAGCTGCGCGAGGCCGCCTACGCCCTGGGCGTGCGCAAGTGGCGGACCATCCTCAAGGTGGTCATTCCGACGGCGATCTCCGGCATCGCGTCCGGCGTCACCTTGGCGATCGCGCGCGTCATCGGTGAGACGGCGCCCATCCTGGTCACCGCGGGCTTTGCCACGAGCATCAACTCCAACGTGTTCGGCGGCTGGATGGCCTCGTTGCCCACGTTCATCTACACCCAGATCCTGAACCCCACGTCGCCGTCCAACCCGGACCCCTCCTCGCAGCGGGCCTGGGGAGCGGCTCTGGTGCTGATCATCCTGGTCATGGTCCTGAACCTGGCGGCACGCCTGATCGCCAGGATCTTCGCCCCCAAGACCGGCCGGTAACCGGGCCGAGGCCCACCGGCCCGGTCTTCCGCCCCACCGCGGCGGATCCTAGACTTCAACCCATACCCAGTTAGTGAAGGAACACCATGTCTAAGCGGATCGACGTCAAGGATCTGAACGTGTACTACGGCGATTTCCTCGCCGTGGAGGACGTCAGCATCAACATCGAGGCCAAGTCCGTCACCGCGTTCATCGGACCGTCCGGGTGTGGCAAGTCCACGTTCCTGCGGACCCTGAACCGCATGCACGAGGTCATCCCCGGCGCCCGGGTGGAAGGCGAGGTGCTGCTGGATGGCGACAACCTCTACGGCCCCGGCGTGGATCCGGTGACGGTCCGCTCGCAGATCGGCATGGTTTTCCAGCGCCCCAACCCGTTCCCCACCATGTCCATCCGGGACAACGTGCTTGCCGGCGTCAAGCTGAACAACAAGAAAATCTCCAAGGGCGAGGCCGACGTCCTGGTGGAGCGCTCGCTCAAGGGCGCCAACCTGTGGAACGAGGTCAAGGACCGGCTGGAGAAGCCCGGTTCCGGCCTCTCCGGCGGCCAGCAGCAACGGCTCTGCATCGCCCGGGCCATCGCCGTGGAGCCGCAGGTGATCCTGATGGACGAGCCCTGCTCCGCGCTGGACCCGATTTCCACCCTGGCCATTGAGGACCTCATCAATGAGCTCAAGGACCAGTACACCGTGGTGATCGTGACCCACAACATGCAGCAGGCTGCCCGGGTCTCGGACAAGACGGCGTTCTTCAACATTGCGGGCACGGGCAAGCCGGGCAAGCTGATCGAGTACGGTGACACGCACACGATCTTCAGCAACCCGGTGCAGAAGGCCACTGAGGACTACGTCTCCGGACGCTTCGGATAAAAGGCTGGTTCGGGCCTTGTTGGCGGAGCCCGGCAGTATTTAGTACGCTAAACTAGATACTTTTGAAACTAGTAGTAAGCGAGCTTAGGAGCTTTGCCATGACGCAGACGGCCAGCAACCCAGGCCCCCAGCTTACGGTTTCCGTACCCGCCGCGGGCGCACTGGCGCAGTCCGCCGCGCACGTGCAGGACTTCGACGCCGCGGCCGGGCTTGCCGCCACCCTTGGCGGTGGGCCCTTGGTTCCGCTGCTTGACCCGGAAGCCGCATTGGCCGCCGGGGACACGGACGATGTGCTGGCAGGGGTGTGGCGGACCAGTTCCTACCTTGAGAGCAAGCAGTGGGAGCTGGACAGCGCCCTGGAGGCATTGCGCCGGGCCGTCCAGAAAGCGGCCTCTGCGGGAGTCGCCCAGGATGAACTCTGCACGGCGGCGAACCTGTCGGCCGAAGAGCTGGCCGCGATCCTGCTGGCGCCCGACGCCTTGCCCGCTGCCCTCTAGGACGACCACGCCTTTCGGGTCCCGCAGTCCGCGGCTACCCCGCCAGCGGTGACAGCGCCAGTGCCAGCACGAAGGCCAGGGCGCAGGTGGCCACCGGCGTCAGGACCCAAAGCCAGATGATCCTGATGACCAGCCTCCGGTTCGTCACGGAGAAATGCTGGTTCTCGCCCGCGCCCAGGGCGCCGGCCGTGACCGTGTGGGTGGTGGAGAGTGGCCAATGCAGCCCGATGGCACCCACAAACAGCATCAGCGCGCTGAAGGTCTGGGCCACCGAGCCGCGCAGGGGATCGATCCGGGTGATCTTGTAGCCGATGGTGTACGAGATCCGCCATCCTCCGAACAGGGTCCCGGCGGTCATCATCACCGCGGAAAGCAGCGCGACCCAGACGGGAATCCCGCCGTCGGCATACCCTGCCGCCAGCAGGGCCAGCAACAGCACTGCACTGACCCGCTGCCCGTCCTGCAGGCCGTGACCAAAAGCCACCGCACCGGCGGCGATGGCCTGCCCCCTGCGGAACCGCTGGTTCACCACGTTGGGTTGGGTGTACCGCGCTCCCCAGGTTGCCGGATACACCAGCAGGAAAGATCCGCTGTAGGCCACCAGCGGGGAAAGCACCAGCGGCAGCACCACCTGGAACAGCAGCGACTGGTCCACACCGGCCACACCAGGGCCTCCCACCGCCAGGCTGGCCAGGCCGGCCCCGGCAAGTCCACCCACCAGGGCGTGGGTGGAGGAGGCGGGGATGCCGCGGCGCCACATCAGCAGGCCCCAGGCGCAGGCGCTGGCCAGGCCGGCTGCCAGGATGGCGAGGCCGCCCGGCCCGGCTGGAAGGTTGATCCAGGTCCGGCTGGCGGCGACCGCGAGCATCGCGCTCAGCAGCGCGCCCACGAAGTTGAAGAACGCGGCGAGGAGAATGGCCACGCTGGGCGTGAGGGCGCGGTTCCGCACGGCAAGGGCCACCGAGGTGGATGCGTCACGGAAGCCGTTCAGGAAGGCAAACACTGCTGCCAGCAGGACCACCGCAGCGAAGATGGCTGGCGCCACGTCAGGATTCCTTGACGATGATGCTGCCTACCTGGGTGGCCACCCGCCGCATGTCCTTGGTGACCTCCACCAGCTGGTTGGCGATGTCCCGGTTGCGGGAGTACTGCGCCCACTTCATGTCGGCGATCATGTCGGCAACCCACACCCGGTGGGTGCGTTCAGCCCGCTTGGCAAGGCGCAGGATCTCGATCCAGTAATCCTCGAGGTCATCCAGAGCATTGAGCCGGCGCATGGCATCCACGGTCAGCTCGGCTTGCCGGCTGATGATCTCCAGCTGGTCGGCCGCCCGCTTGGGCAGGCGGTCCAGCTTGTACAGGGCCACCAGCTCCGCCGCCGCGTCCATCTTTTCCATGGCCTCGTTGAGGTAGCGGGACAGGGCGTACATGTCCTCGCGGGGCAGCGGGTTCACAAAGCTGGTGCGCATATGGGTCAGCAGCGCGAAATGAAGTTCGGCGGACTTGGCCTCGAGGTTGTGCATGTCCTCCACGAGCTTGCCGTGCTCGTCCGCGGGTACGCCGAGGATTTCGGCCAGGGTTGCACTGGCCAGCACGATCTGTTGTGCCATCTGCGAGAGGAGGTTCAGCCCTTCGGGCTCCTGGGGAAAAAGGCGCAGCTTCACGTGGTTACCGGTCTCCGGGGACTGTTCAAGGCGGGCGTTGCTGCGGTGTGACTTGACTCCGGCGCGCAACTGTCGCCTACTCTACCGGCCCGAAACAGTGTGCCTTGAATTGGCCGCCGCGAAGAGGACAGAAAAATGGTGCCGAACCGGATACGCCTCTCGGCGGTAGGCCGCTCTAGGCGGCTAATTGTTGAAGCCCGGGGGTTTCGCGGCTCGGCACCGGTTTCAGTCTTCTACTTCGCCCCGCCCAAGTCAATCTTGACAGCCGGCCCTTGGCGGGTCGGGAAAACGGCTGGATGGCGGTCAATCGAGTTCGCCCAGGCGCCACGCGTTGGCGGCGTGTTCCAGGTCCTCGGCAGTCTTGACCAACTGATGCGAATTGCGGGTCAGTTTGCTGGCGTGGGCCTCGTTGGCGTGCTCTGCGCCGTCGGCGAGAGTGGCCTGGCCGAGTGCCACCACCCGGCAAAATGCCGCGGAACGCTCCAGGGCGACGTCGAAATCGCCGTCGAACGCGCCGGAGAGGATGGCGTCTGCCATGGTGCGCATTTCATCCGCGCCCGGCGGCTCGGCGGCGCCAGCCACCACGTTGGACACCTGTGCGGTGTCCCTGCCGGCGCGGAAGTAGACGGAGATCCGTTCGGGGTCACGGACCGTGGCGGCGCGGAGCGCGTAGAGCCGCCAGAGCGCACCGGGCAGGGAACGGGCGGGACTCTCAGCCCACATCTCGGCGATGGCGTCCAGGCCCTGTTCGTCGGCGAGCTTCACCAGGCGTTCAGTGATCACGGGATCATCGCTGTCCCGGCCATGGCGGACCAGCGCCTGAGCGGCCAGGTGGGCGGCTTCCGAGACGCGGGCGGGATCGGCGCCGCCGGCGAACGGCTCGAAATCCATCGGGGCGAACGGCTTTGGCTTGTGGTGCCGGTTGCTGCCGCCGTACGGGCTGGTTCCTGCTTGCTCGCTCATGCCCCCACGCTACTCCTGTGCCACGGTGTAAATCGAGCATGCGCGGGGCTGGGCAGGGGTACCCGGACAGGGCCTCGGGCGGGCGGGGAAAGCGGTCGGCGACGGCGGCCGGGCCGTGTGCGAAGACGCCGGCACCATGGGTTAGAGTATTAACGTCCAGAAATGGATTGGGCCGGATGGAATGACACAGCGTGTCTGACTGACCGGCAGGGGCCTTTAGCTCAGTTGGTAGAGCATCGGACTTTTAATCCGTGGGTCGAGGGTTCGAGCCCCTCAGGGCCCACCCATGTGTCACCCGGCACCCCTGGCTGGCCGGATCGTACTGGAAGGCGCGTACCTCCTGTGCGCAGCGGCAGGCGGCCGCGATCCTGCACCATGCGAAAGCTGCCCTCAGCGCGTGGCGGGCCCGCGCTCCATACAGAGAAGCCGCGGACGGTCGTCCCATGCCGGAACAACGCGGAATCCCCGTTTTCCGTACAGCCGTATCGCGTCGCCCCGCCAGTCCCACACGGTCAGGCGCACAGGCAGGTCCTGCTTCCTGAGCGCGGCATCGATCAAAGCGGACCCCACCCGGTGTCCCCTGGCGCCGGGGTCAACCCATACCCGCTTGATTTCCCGTTCCGAGGCAGTTTCCTGCAGCACCGCGACCCCCACGGGCGAATTGCCGAGTTCCGCCACCAGCACTTCCGCGCCCGCATAGGCGCGGGCCGGATTTTCGATTTCCGGGTGATAACGGCCGGGAACATGGCCGTCGGCAAATGCGTGGCCCAAATGGACGGCCTTTTCGCGTTCAGTCTGGAGCAAATATGCCGTCACCAGGCGCCGGACCGCTTCGGCGTCCGGGCCCTCGAGATCGGCTGGGCGGACTGTCAGTGCACTGCGTTCGGTATCCACGGCACCATTCTGCCAACCACGCCCGGTCCTGAGCCCGTGCCGCCAACACGGCAGCAGGCACAATAGGCACATGGCAAAAACCAGCAAGGGCCGGATGCCGCGCCTGGAAGACGTGGCCGAGCTGGCCGGCGTCTCCCACCAGACAGTTTCCCGGGTGGTCAACAACCACCCCAACGTCAGCAAGGCGACCCGTGAAAAAGTGGAGGCCGCCATTGCCGAACTGGGGTACCGGCGCAATACCGCGGCGCGGAGCCTGGTCACCCGGCGCTCGCAGACCATCGGAGTGCTGGCAAGCGAGCTCTCACAGTACGGCCCCGCCAACACGCTGCTGGGGGTGGAGCAGGCCGCCCGCGAAGCCGGGTACTTCGTAAGCATCGCGGCCTTGCGCGAGGTGGGCCCGGATTCCATTGCCAATGCGGTCAGCCACTTCATGGACCAGGCAGTGGACGGGATCGCCGTGCTGGTGCCGCATTCGGACACCCTCGCCGTGCTGGAGCAAATGAATCTTCCCGTTCCCGTAGTGGCGGTTGGATCCGCAGGAAGCGACTCCGTCAGCGGCGCCATGGTGGACCAGCGCGCCGGGGCGAGGCTCGCCGTCGAACACCTCATCAAGGAAGGCCACAGGCGGATTGGCCACGTGGCCGGGCCGTCCGGCTGGACGGACGCCACCCAGCGTTCCGACGGGTGGCGGGCCACGCTGCGGGAGGCGGGACTGGACGAGTCCCTGCTGGTGGAAGGGGACTGGAGCGCAGGAAGCGGCTATGCAATCGGCCGCCGGCTGGCGTCCGAACTGACAGCCACGGCTATCTTCGTGGGCAACGACCAGATGGCCCTGGGCCTGCTGCGCGCCTTCACCGAAGCAGGAGTCAAAGTGCCCGACGACGTCTCCGTGGTGGGCTTCGACGACCAGCCGGAAGCGGGCTACTTCACCCCGCCGCTGACAACCATCCGGCAGGACTTCGAAGAATTGGGGCGGCGCTGCATGGACATCATGCTTAAGGAGATCGAGTCCGGCGCCGCCGTAAGCTCCACCGTGGTCCCGCCCGAGCTGGTCCTGCGCGCCAGCACCGCGGCGCCGGCGTAGCGACTGCACCCGTCCGGGGCCGTCAAAACTTAGGCGCAACTGAAGGCAAAGCCCGCCGGGATCGGCTAGCGGCCGAAGTGCGGCGGCGGGGCGCCTTCAGGAAGCCGTTCCAGGATGTCTTCGGCCACCTTGCGGACCTTGATGTTCCGGTGGCTCGACGCCTTTGCGAGGATGGCGAACGCCTCCTCGTAGGAGCACCTGTTCTGGCCCATGATCACGCCGCAGGCAATATTGATGGACGTCCTGCTGTCCAGGGCCGAGTGGAGATCGGCCGCGAGGGAGCGGGCGGCGTGCAGGTTGATGGCCATTTGGAGGCTCCGCGCCGCCAGGGCAGCGAAGCCGCGGGCTTCGGCGATGACCTGGAGCGGGAACGCCTTCGCGTCCAGCGCGAAGAAGGCGAGGGCCGCGGTCGCCCGGCCCAGGGCGCCTTCCCCCTGAAGTGTTTCCGTGGCCGGAAGTCCGGCGTCCAGCTGGAGCCGCACTGCCAGGGCACTGCCGAATCCGGCGGACTGCAGCTGGCCGGAGTACTCGCGCCAGCGGAAGTCACCGTTCCGTTGAAGCACCGCCACCGGATGGCCGCCTGCCAGGACATCGGTCACCGGCCCCTCCGAGGCCTCGCGTTCCCAGCCGAGCAGGTTGAGCACCTCTTCGGTGGTGCCGGATATCGCCGGACTCCGCTTTGGGTGGTGCAGCACCAGGCCGCAGCCGACCTCAATGCCCGCGGTCCTGGCAACGTGCCCGGCGGACGCAGCCGCCAGCAGGTCCAGGGAGTCGGCGAGGGTTTGGGCGCCGTTGACCACGTCCAGTAAGAGAGCTGGATTGCGGCGGCGTTCGAGTCCCGGTTTGGCAGGCGCGGCGATGGCAGTGTTGCCCCTGCGGGAGTCCGATGACGTTGGAGGGCCGGCGACGGCTGGGGGAGAGCCCTTGGTCTCAAAGGGCTCCTCGTCGCCGGCCCCGCTTATTACCCGGGCCCTGTGGGCCGGGAAGCCTGTGCCTGCGTGTGGTGCATTCATTGCCTGTGCCACACCCCCCTAGTGAGCCAAGTACCGAGAGCCGGAACCGGTATTGCCTCTGGGAAAAACCTAGTGGCCAGGAAGCCCCGGGTGAATGCGTAGTTGATACCTGTTTTTGGGATGGGGCAGTACTTGGAATCCCGCCCTGGGACGCCCGGCGGGGCATTGCCGCAGGTGGGATCCGGCCCCGCCGCGACCTCCCGGGGACCACGACAAAGCACGCCGGAAATCCATGTCCCTTGACGCGCCGGACAGAACCGCAAACAATACTTCTATAACGTTGTAAAAATCTGAGACAAGGATGTTTTCGTGACCCCAGCAGAATCCACCCCGGCGACGATCACCATCGATCCCGCCTTCATAGTGGGCCCCGTCCGGCGGCGCACCTTCGGCGCCTTCGTGGAACACCTCGGGCGTTGCGTGTACACCGGGATCTTTGAGCCGGAACACCCCGACGCCGACGAGGACGGCTTCCGCAAGGACGTGCTTGAGCTGACCCGTGAACTGGGGGTCTCCACGGTGCGGTATCCCGGCGGCAACTTCGTCTCCGGATACCGCTGGGAGGACGGAATAGGGCCGGTGGACCAGCGGCCCGTCCGGCTGGACCTGGCCTGGCACTCCACCGACCCCAACTCCGTGGGCGTGGACGAGTTCGCCAAATGGTCCGCCAAGGCCGGCGTGGAACCCATGATGGCCGTGAACCTGGGCACCCGCGGCGTCCAGGAAGCCGTTGACCTGCTGGAGTACTGCAACATCGACGGCGGCACCGCACTCTCCGAGCAGCGCCGGGCCAACGGTGCCGCCAACGGCTACGGCATCAGGATGTGGTGCCTGGGCAACGAAATGGACGGACCCTGGCAGATCGGGCACAAGAACGCCCAGGAGTACGGCAGGCTGGCCGCGGACACCGCCCGCGGAATGCGCATGATCGACCCCGGCCTGGAGCTCGTGGCCTGCGGCAGCTCAGGACCCACCATGCCCACCTTCGGCGAGTGGGAGCGGGTGGTCCTCACCGAAACCTACGACGTGGTGGACCTGGTCTCCGCGCACCAGTACTTCGAAGACTCCGGCGACCTCCAGGAACACCTCGCCGCCGGGCACAAGATGGAAGCATTCATCCGCGACATAGTCAGCCACATCGACCATGTGAAGTCCGTCAGGAAGTCCTCCAAGCAGGTGAACATCTCCTTCGACGAGTGGAACGTCTGGCACATGAGCCGTGGCGAATCCAAGGTGCCCAGCGGCAACGACTGGCCGGTGGCCCCGGTCCTGCTGGAAGACACCTACACGGTGGCGGACGCCGTGGTGGTGGGGGACCTCCTGGTCACGCTGCTCCGCAACACCGACCGGGTCCATTCCGCGAGCCTGGCGCAACTGGTGAACGTCATCGCCCCCATCATGACCGAACCCGGCGGCCGGTCCTGGAAGCAGACCACCTTCCACCCGTTCGCCCTGACCTCCCGGCATGCGTCCGGCACCGTCCTGCAGCTCGCCGTCGAATCCCCCCTGGTCAGCGGCGGCACGACCGCCGGCTTCGCCGCGCTGTCCGCCGTCGCCACCTATGACGCGGCGAAGGGCGAGGCGGTGGTGTTCGCCGTCAACCGCTCCGCCACCGGAGCACTCACCCTGGATGCCGCCGTCGGCGGCCTGGGCAATGTCAGGGTGATCGAGGCGCTGACGTACTCCAACAAGGACCCCTACTGGCAGGCCACGGCCGACGATTCCAGCTCCGTCCTGCCGGCGGAGAACGTCACGGCCAAGACCGACGGCGGCCGGCTCACCGCCGAGCTTCCGGCCGTGTCCTGGTCCATGATCCGGCTCGCCGTGGAGGCCTGACCGGGCCCCGCACCAGGGCGGAGGCGCCCTTATGACGACGACGGCCCGCAGGTGGGAGGATGGACGGCATGGAACTGCACATCACGGGGGATCCCGCCGCGGACAAGTTGTTGAGTGAGGACGCCTTCGCCCTCCTGACCGGCATGCTGCTGGACCAGCAGGTGACGATGGAATCGGCCTTCGCCGGGCCCGAAAAGATCCGGAGCCGGATCGGATCCATGAAGCCCGAGGCCATTGCCGCGCACGATCCCGCCGCCTTTGTGGAGATGTTCAAGGAGCGCCCCGCCGTCCACCGCTTCCCCGGTTCCATGGCTGCCAGGGTGCAGGCGCTCGCCGAGGCTGTCCGGAACGAATGGGACGGCGACGCCGCAGCCATCTGGACCGAAGGCTCACCCGACGGCGCAGAGGTGCTGAAACGGCTCACGGCGCTGCCCGGCTTTGGGGAGCAGAAGGCAAAGATCTTCCTGGCCCTGCTGGGCAAGCAGCGTGGCCTTGAAGCGCCCGGGTGGCGGGAAGCGGCCGGGAATTACGGGGAAGAAGGCTCCTACCTGTCCGTGGCGGACATCGTGGACCCGGAATCCCTGGCCAAGGTGCGGGCCAGCAAGCAGGCGGCCAAGGCGGCGGCGAAGGCAGGAAAAGAACGTTAATGGCAGTCACCATGAACGACGTCGCCCGCGCGGCCGGCGTTTCGCTCAAAACGGTCTCGAATGTCCTGAACGACTACGAGTTCATCCGCCCGGCCACCAAGCAGCGCGTGCAGGACGCCATTGCCGAGCTGGGCTATGAGGCCAACCTCACCGCCCGCAGCCTGCGCTCAGGCAAGACGTCCATGCTGGGCCTGGTCTTCTCCGACCTCTCGGCACCCTATTACGCTGAACTGGCGTCACGGCTGATGAAGGCCGCATCACGACACGGCTACCGGGTGCTGGTGGAACAGTCCGGCGCTGACGCTTCCGTTGAACTCAGCGCCCTGCACGGGACGTTCCGGCAGCTCACCGACGGGCTGCTCTTTACGCCGCTGGTGGTGGACGCGGACGCCATCGCCGCCCGCGCCGGCACGAAACCCCTGGTGATGCTCGGCGAGCACATCATTGATCCCCGCTTCGACCTGGTCACCATGAAGAACGAGGAAGCCGCGGCTGCGCTGACCACGCACCTGCTGCAGGCCGGCCGCCGTCGTATTGCCGTCATTGGCGCCAACGCCGGGGAGTCCACCGGGACCGCGGGCCTGCGGATGAACGGGTACCGGAAGGCGCTGGAACAGGCGGGCGTCCCGTTCGACGCCGGACTGGTGGCCCCTGCTCAATGGCGCCGCGATACGGGTGCCGCCGCCGTTGCAGGCCTGATGGCATCGGGCGTCCAATTCGACGCCGTCTTCGGCCTGAACGACGTCCTGGCACTCGGCGCGATGCATGAACTGTTGATCCGGGGAGTCAACGTGCCGGGGGACGTGGCGGTGGCAGGCTTTGACGACATTGACGAGGCACGATTCGCGTCCCCGTCCCTGACCACTATCTCCCCGGGCATGGACGAGATCGCGGAGCGTTCGATCAGCCTGCTGCTGGACCGGATCGGCGGCCGCGAAACATCCGGGCAGGGCGTGCACGTGGAATCGGGGTTCGAGCTGAAGATCCGGGAGTCCGCGCCCTAGGTTCGGTCCGGATGATGGACCTGAAACGTGGCGGAAACGTGACCGGCTTAGGCTGGCAGCACACCCCAGGCCGTCGAAGGGAACCCCATGCATCTGATGCCGCGTGAGCAGGAAAAGCTCCTGATCGTGGTGGCCGCCGACCTCGCCCGCCGCCGCCAGGAGCGGGGACTAAAGCTGAACTACCCCGAAGCCGTCGCCATCATCAGCTACGAACTTATCGAGGGTGCCCGGGACGGCAGGACCGTCGCCGACCTCATGAGCTACGGCACCACGCTGCTGGGCCGTGACGACGTCATGGAAGGCGTGCCGGAGATGATCCATGACGTGCAGATCGAGGCCACCTTCCCTGACGGCACCAAGCTGGTCACCGTCCACAACCCGATCCGCTAAGGAGCGCCGCAATGATCCCAGGCGAGTACATCCTCCGGCCCGAACCCGTGACGGCGAACCCCGGCAGGGCGGCCATCGAGGTGGCGGTGACCAACACCGGCGACCGGCCCGTCCAGGTGGGCTCCCACTTCCACTTCGCCGAGGCCAACGCGGCATTGTCCTTTGACCGGGAGGCGGCCTACGGCCGGCGCCTGGACATTCCGGCAGGAACGGCCGCCCGGTTTGAGCCCGGCGACTCCCGCAGCGTGCGGCTGATCGAACTGGCCGGCTCGCGCGAGGTGTACGGGCTCAGCAACGCGGTCAACGGCAGGCTCGCCGGCCAGGGCAAGCCAGAGGACGGTGCCAAGTGAGCTTCGAGATTCCACGCCGGCAATACGCGGACCTGTACGGCCCCACCGCCGGGGACAAAATCCGCCTGGCCGACACCGACCTGTTTCTCGAGATCGAAAAAGACTTCACGGCCTACGGCGAGGAGGTGGTGTTCGGTGGCGGCAAGGTGATCCGCGACGGCATGGGCCAAAACGGCCAGGCCACCCGCGACCAGGACATCCCTGACACCGTCATCACCAACGCCGTCATCCTTGACTACACCGGCATCTACAAGGCCGACATCGCGCTCAAGGACGGCCACATCTTCCGCATCGGCAAGGCCGGCAACCCGCAGATCACGGACGGCGTGGACATCGTGATCGGCGCCAGCACCGAGATCATCGCCGGCGAGCGAAAGATCCTCACCGCCGGCGGCATCGACACCCACATCCACTTCATCTCCCCGGACCAGGTGCCCACCGCCCTGGCCAGCGGAGTGACCACCATGATCGGCGGCGGCACCGGCCCGGCCGAAGGCACCAAAGCCACCACGGTGACCCCCGGAAAATGGCACATCCAGCGGATGCTGCAGGCAGCTGAAGGACTGCCCGTGAACATCGGCCTCTTCGGCAAAGGCCACGCGTCCGCCGTCGAACCCCTCGCCGAGCAGATCCGTGCCGGCGCCATCGGCCTGAAGGTTCACGAGGACTGGGGTTCCACCACTTCCTCGATCGATACCTCCCTCACCGTCGCTGACGAATACGACGTCCAGGTGGCCATCCACACCGACACCCTGAACGAGTGCGGCTTCGTGGAGGACACCATCCGCGCCATCAACGGCCGGGTGATCCACACCTTCCACACCGAAGGCGCCGGCGGCGGACACGCACCGGACATCATCAAGATCGCGGGCATGCCCAACGTCCTGCCCGCCTCCACCAACCCCACGCTGCCCTACACCCGCAACACCATCGAAGAGCACCTGGACATGCTGATGGTCTGCCACCACCTCAACCCGGACATCCCCGAGGACGTGGCCTTCGCCGATTCCCGCATCCGCGCCGAGACCATCGCCGCCGAGGACGTCCTGCAGGACCTGGGCATCTTCTCCATCACCTCCTCCGACTCCCAGGCCATGGGCCGGGTGGGCGAGGTGATCACCCGCACGTGGCAGGTGGCGGACAAGATGAAGAAGCAGCGCGGCGTCCTGGAAGAGGCCGACGGCGGAACCGGCCCGGGCGCCCACGGCTCGCCAGGCAGCGACAACTTCCGGCTGAAGCGGTACGTGGCCAAGTACACGATCAACCCGGCCATCGCGCAGGGCATCGCGGACTCGGTGGGCTCCGTGGAGGTGGGCAAGTTCGCCGACCTGGTCCTCTGGGACCCGGCCTTCTTTGGCGTCAAACCGGAACTGGTGCTTAAGGGCGGGCAGATCGCCTACGCATTGATGGGGGACTCCAACGGGTCCATTCCCACGCCGCAGCCGCGCACCATGCGGCCCATGTTCGCCACGTTCGGCAAGGCAATGCAGCAGTCCTCCATCACCTTCCTGTCCCAGGCCGCCATCGACGCCGGCGTGCCCGAAGAACTGGGGCTGGAGAAGGTCATCCGGCCCGTCTCCGGCATCCGCACCCTCACCAAAGCCGACCTCAAATACAATGACGCAACCCCGGACATCCAGGTGGACCCGGAAACCTACCAAGTGACGGTCGACGGCGAGGACGTCACCTGCGAGCCGTCCGACGTCCTGCGCCATGGCGCAGCGCTACTTCCTGTTCTAGAGCACCGGAGAAACCACGTGATCATCGACAAAGTCCTCGGCAACCTGCACGAGCTGCCGGACCCCGAAGCGTACGCCGGCCTGCACCAGGAAAAAGTGGTCCTGCCCAGCGCCCAGCTGGTCAAACGCATCCAGCGCGCCACCACCGACCACGGCAAGGAAATCGGCATCCGCCTCCCCTCCGGCTCCGGTGACCTCCGCGACGGCGACATCCTCCACGTGGAGGAATCCAACATGATCGTGGTGTCAGTCCTGCCCACCGACGTCCTGGTCATCGCACCCCGCACCATCTCCGAAATGGGCGTCACCGCACACTCCCTGGGCAACCGGCACCTCCAGGCACAGTTCTTCGACGCGTCCTCCGAATACGGGGCCGAGGTCATGGTGTGCGCCTACGACCACACCGTCGAGGACTACCTCCGCCACAACTCCGTGCCCTACACCCGCCAGGAACGCGTGCTCCCTGTGCCTTTCCGCCATGCTGAACACTCGCACTGACTCCGCGCCTTCGGCTCCTTCGGTGGGTGCCGGCGCGGGGGCTTCGGCGGGTGATAGGGGCCGTGCCCGCTTCGCGGTGCCCACCACGCCGCGGCCCCTATCACCCGCCTCCGCCCAGTTGGGCGCGTACGTCGCCTTGGGGTCGCGGTTATGAGTTATCAGCTTGCTCTTCAGCAGCTCACTGATTCTGCGCTTCCTACTGGGGCCTTCGCGCACTCGCTTGGGTTTGAGACCTATGTCGACGCCGGTGTTGTCGCTGATGAGGCTGGTTTTGGGGCTTGGTTGTCCGCGTTCATCTCGCAGTCGCTGACTTATTCCGATGGGCTTGCCATTCGGTTCCTTTATGAGGGGGCTGATGTTGGTGAGCTGGATGGTCTTCTTTCTGCTTCTCTTTTGCCGCGGCAGGTTCGTGAGGCGAGCTGCAAGATGGGGCTTCGGTTGCTGGAAATCGGCGCTGAGGTGTTTCCGTCGGCCGAGCTCGCACTGTATCGGGACCTGGTGACCACGGGCCGGGCCGCCGGGCACCAGCCGCTCGCGTTCGCCGTCGTCGCCCGCTCACTGGGCGTTCCGCCCCAGGAGGCGCTCGCCGCCTACCTCTTCGCCACCGTCACCTCCCTGACACAGAACGCCGTGCGGGCCATTCCGCTGGGCCAGAACGCCGGGCAGCGGGTGCTGCGGAAAGCGCACGACGACGTCGCTGCCGCCATCGACACCATCGCGCACCTCACGCCGGACGACTTCGGCGCCGTCAGCCCCGGGCTGGAAATTTCACAAATGCGGCACGAACGCCAGCGTGCCCGGATGTTCATGAGCTAGCTGTGCTTTCGATTCAGGAGGAAAAATGAGCGAACCCATCAAAATCGGCATCGGCGGACCCGTGGGAGCCGGCAAAACCCAGCTCGTGGAGCGACTCACACGGCACATGAGTGCCGAGATCTCCATGGCCGCCATCACCAACGACATCTACACCATCGAGGACGCCAAGATCCTAGCCGCCAACGGCATCCTCCCCGTGGACCGGATCATCGGCGTCGAAACCGGCGGCTGCCCGCACACCGCCATCCGCGAAGACACCTCCATGAACACCGCCGCCATCGAGGAACTCAAAACCCGCCACCCCGACCTGCAGGTGATCTTCGTCGAATCCGGCGGCGACAACCTCTCCGCCACCTTCAGCCCCGAACTCGTGGACTTCTCCATCTACATCATCGACGTGGCCCAGGGCGAAAAAATCCCCCGCAAAGCAGGCCAGGGCATGATCAAGTCCGACCTCTTCATCATCAACAAAACCGACCTCGCACCCCACGTCGGCGCAGATTTGTCAGTCATGGAGCGGGATTCCAAGGAGTTCAGGGGCAACAAGCCGTTCTGTTTCACCAACCTGAAAACGGACGAGGGCCTCGACAAGGTCATCGACTGGATCCGCCACGACGTCCTGATGCTCGACCTGGCTTCATGAGTACGACGGCGGGAGCGCCACCGGCGGCTTCACCGTATGTAAGGGGCCGTGCCCGCTTCGCGGTGCCCACCACGACGCGGCCCCTTACATCCGGCTCCGCCGCCTCAGCGGATACGTCACCTATGGGGCGGCTTGAGCTGGGCGTCAGTTCCCGAGGTGGCCGTTCGTTTGCGTCGCATCAGTTCCATGAGGGGGCTCTTCGGGTACTCCGTCCCCACTATCTCGATGACTCCGGGCAGGTTTGCTACGTCGTCGTGAACCCTGGCGGGGCTTATCTTGGGGCCGATCTCTTTCTTGTTGATGTTGAGGTCCATGACGGTGCTTCTCTGCTTTTGACCACCCAATCGGCTACCAAGGTTTACCGGACTCCCGGGTCCTTTGCCGAGCAGCGGATGGGGGTGCGGCTGGGGGAGGGGGCGCGGCTTGAACTCATGCCGGACCAGCTCATCGCCTACCGGGAGGCCAGCTACCGGCAACGGACCTCCGTGACGCTGCGGCCGTCGTCGTCCCTGGTCATGGCTGAGGTGGTCACTCCTGGCTGGTCGCCGGACGGTTCCGCTTTCGGGTATGAGGAAGTGCGGCTGCGCAACGAAATCCGCGTCGAAACGGACGGCGGTAGCCACCTGCTGGCGCTGGACAACCTGCTGATCCGGCCGCCGCTGCACGACGTCACCGGACTCGGTTTCATGGAAGGCTACAGCCACGTCGGGTCGCTGGTGGTGGTGGATGCGCGCGTGGACCAGGTGCTCGCCGACGAGCTGCACGGGCTCACCGCCGGCCGCGAAGCGTTGACCGGCATCTCGCTCACCCGCCCTGTTGCGGGGACTGCCGGCCTGGTGCTGCGGAGCCTTTCCAACAGCACGGACGAACTGAACCGGCTGCTCCGATCCTGCACCGACCTGCTGCGCGGACGCTGGAGCGGCCAAGGGCCGCTGGACCTGAGGAAGCACTGATGACCAGCATCGCCGCGCTCTACCGGGGCCGTGACTCGCTGCCGCTGCGGACCCGGGTGCTGTTCACTTTCGGTGCGGTGGCCGCCCTGCATGCCGCCGCCGTCGTCCTCCTGCTCGCCGGAACCATCAACGGCCGTGGACAGCCGCTGACCTGGGGCCTGGTCCTCACCGCCTACCTGGCTGGCGTGAAGCACAGTTACGACTGGGACCACCTCGCCGCCATCGACAACTCCACCCGCAAGTTCGCGGCGCAGCGGCAGGACCCTGTGAGCGTGGGATTCGCGTTCAGCCTGGGGCACAGCTCGGTGGTGACCCTCGCAGGGGTACTGGTTATTGCCGGAGCGTCCTTGGCGGGCGGACTGATGCAGGACGGTTCAACAGGCAATCTTGTCCTGGGCCTGATCGGCAGCGGCGTGTCCGGCCTGTTCCTGCTGGCCATGGGACTGTTCAACGGCTCCGCCTTCGCACGTTCTGCCGGCGGCTACCTGCGCGCCCGCAACGGTGCCGCCGTCGACCTCCGGGACTTGGAGCCGCGGGGCCTGGTGGCCCGTCTGCTCGCCCGGCCGCTGTCCAGGGTGCGGCGGCCGCGGAACATCTACGTGATCGGGTTCCTGTTCGGCTTGGGCTTTGACACCGCCACCACTATCGGGCTGCTGATGATGACGACGGCGGCCTCCCTGGCCGGGGTGCCGCCGTTCGCGTTGCTCGCGCTGCCACTTGCCTTCGCTGCCGCGATGACCCTGTGCGACTCGGTGAACGGCATGGCCATGATGCGGATGTACCGCTCCGCGTTGGACCACCCCCGGCGGAGGCTTGGTTTCAACGCACTGGTTACGGGCATCTCAGCGGTTTCCGCCCTGTTCATTGCCGTGATCACGCTGGGCGGTTTCCTGCATGCCGCGTTCTCCCTTGACGACCCAGTGACGGGGTGGCTCGGATCGATCGACCTGGGCGATGCCGGCCTGGTGCTGGTGGCGTTGTTGCTGGCGGCGTGGGCCGGGGCGGCGCTGAAACAGCGGAAAGCAGGTTGACTCAGGCAGCCATCCCGCCCCTGGTTTTCCGGTGCGGCCGGTGTCTTGCCGCTGCCAGGCGTGAGTGTTCCCCGGCGAGGACTTCGCTGCCGTCGGGCACCGTGCTGTCCGTCACCAGGTGTGCGCCGTGCTCCACCAGGACGCTGGAGCCGATCCTGGAATGGCTGCCAATATGCACCCGGTTGCCGATGACCGTGCCGCGGCCGATGCGCACACCGTCGCCGATCACGGTCCGGTCCCCGATCCGTGCGTCACGGTCAATCCAGCTGCCATGCCCGATCCTGCAGCCTGAACCCACCTGCGCACCGTGTTCCACGTAAGTCATGGGGCCGATCCGGGCGCTCTCGGCCACTTTCGCTCCTGGAGCGATGAGCCCGCCGCCGTTGTCGTGGCGGGCATACCGGGTGACCTTCCCGGCGTCGTCCTCAACTGACACAAACTTTGCGGTCATACCGTCCCTCGTTAACGCTGCGGCACTCTACCGCACAGTAGGTTAACGGCCGGGAGGGTTTTGGGATTCCCAAACAGGCACAGGCTGGGTGGTTTTGGTGCCGCCGCGGGGAGTCACGCCACGAGGTTGGCGGCGGCGGTGTCCATGTGTTCCAGGATGGTTTTCCGTGCCAGCGCGGCATCGCCGGTATCGATGGCGGCGACGATGTCCTTGTGCCGGTCCACGCTCATGTTGCTGACACCCTTTTCCAGGCCGGCGAACATGATGGACATCCGGATGGAGCCCTCCAGCGATTCCCAGGAGTGGAGGAGCGTTTCGTTTCCGGTGAGGCGGCAGAGGGTGCGGTGGAATTCGAGGTCGGATTCGATCCGTTCCTCGAGGGTGCCGCCGGCGGCGGCCGCCATGGCGTCGATGGCCTTGTGCAGGGACCCGGTGACCTGCTGCCGGTCCGGCAGTTCGCATAAAGTCCGGGCGGCCAACGACTCCAGGGCGGCGCGGACGGAGTAGATGTCGCGGATTTCCTTCTCGTCCAGGTGCCGGACCGAGAGCCGGCCGCGGGGTCCGGCGGACAGCAGGCCTTCCTGCTCCAGCTGGCGGAGGGCCTCCCGCAGGGTGCCGCGGCTGATCTGCAGCATCTCGGACAGTTCGGTTTCCACCAGGTGCCGGCCGGGTTCCAGTTCACCACTGGTGATGGCGGTCCGCAGTGCGGAGAGCGCCTGCTCGCGCAGGCTCTTCTTTTCCAGTCCCAGCAGCGGGGCGGTCAGTCCGGCCATGGCTTCTGTCCTCAATGTCATAAGTCGACTGTTTACAGTCGGTAGTGGTTCCGATAGTACGGCAGAAAGCACGGCTCCGGCGGGACCGGTGCCGTGCTTTCACCATCTCCTTGTATCCCTAGCCGAGTTCGGCGAGGACCTTGGCCACGATGCGGTCAACGGCCAGGCCGTAGCGGTCATGCAGTGTGGGCAGCGCGCCGGCGTCAAGGAACTGGTCGGGAAGTGCCACAGGCACCACGCGCTTACCCAGGCCCGCGGTGACGACGGCGGAGGCGACGGTTTCGAACAGGCCGCCCACCACGGAGTGGTTTTCCAGGGTGACGGCGAGGCGGTCCGTGTTGATCTCCGCAAGGACGGTTTCGGCGTCGAACGGCTTGATGGTGGGGGTGTGCACGACGGCGACGTCCACGTTGTGTGCCGCCAGGGCCTTGGCTGCCTGGAGGGCGCGCATGGTCATCAGCCCTGAGGAGATGAACACGACGTCGTTGCCGCCGCGGAGGACCTTGGCTTTGCCGAGTTCGAAGGTGTAGCCGTACTCGTCCAGGACGGTGGGCACGTTGCCGCGCAGCAGGCGCAGGTAGGTGGGGCCTTCGGACGCGGCCAGCTGTGGCACGGCCTGTTCGATGTCCACCGAATCGCAGGGGTCAACAATGGTCAGGTTGGGCATGCCGCGGAAGATCGCCATGTCCTCGGTGGCTTGGTGGCTGGGGCCATAGCCGGTGGTCAGGCCGGGGAGGCCGCCCACGATGTTGACGTTCAGGTTCGGTTCGGCAGCGTCCAGGCACAGGAAGTCGTAGGCCCGGCGGGGCGGCGAACACCGAGTAGGTGGACGCGAACGGCACCAGGCCGGACTCGGCCAGGCCTGCGGCGGCGCCGAAGAGCAGTTGCTCGGCCATGCCCATCTGGAAGAACCGCTCCGGGAAGGCCTTGGCGAAGATATGCATGTCCGTGTACTTGCCCAGGTCAGCGGTAAGGCCAACGATCTTGTCGTTTTCCTGCGCGGCCTTGACCAGGGCGTGCCCGAACGGTGCGGAGGAGGTCTTCTGCCCGGGGTCGGCGAAGGAGGCGATCATCGCCGAGGTCTTCAGCTTCGGCTTGGCGGGCGTGGCCGTCGTCGTGGTGGTGCTCATGCTGAAGCCTTTCCTTCGTAGCCGGCGGTGAGCTGCTCGCGGCAGGTCTGCCATTCGTGTTCTTCGATGCGCATAAAGTGCGCTTTTTCGCGGTCCTCCAGCAGCGGGACGCCGCGGCCCACCTTCGTGTCGCACAGGATCACGGAGGGGCGTCCGACGGCGGCGGCCTGGGCGGCTGCGTTGTCGAACGCTGCCAGCAGCGCGGCGACGTCGTTTCCGTCCACGCGCTGGGTGTACCACCCGAACGATTCCCACTTTTCGGTGACGGGCTCGGTGCGGAGCACGGTGTCCGTTTTGCCGTCGGCCTGCAGGGCGTTGATGTCCACCATGGCGGTGAGGTTGCCCAGCTGGTGGTGGTGTGCGCCCATGGCAGCCTCCCAGGTCGAGCCTTCGTCCAGTTCGCCGTCGGAGAGGAAGTTGAACACCCGGGCGCCGGATCCCTGGTAGCGCAGGCCCAGGGCCATGCCCACGGCGATGGTCAGGCCGTGGCCCAGGGAGCCGCCCGAGATTTCCATACCGGGGGTGTAGGTGGACATGCCGGACATCGGCAGCCGCGAATCATCGGAGCCGTAGGTTTCCAGCTCCTCGACCGGGACGATCCCTGCCTCTGCCAGGGCCGCGTAGTGGCCGATGGCGTAGTGCCCGGTGGAGAGGAGGAACCGGTCGCGGGCTTCCCAGTGCGGGTCCTCGGCGCGGAATGTCAGCTGGTCACCGTAGACGGTGGCGAGCATGTCCGCCGCGCCGAGGGCCTGGCCCACGTAGCCCTGGCCCTGGACCTCGCCCATGTTCAGGGCGTGGTGCCGGATGCGGTACGCGGCGGCGCTGATCTTGTCCACCCGTTCCGGGGTCACCGCAGTCTGCAGCGTCTGTCCCTGCGGGGCGGCGTCCTGGACGGTATCTGTAGGCATTGCTTGCTCCGTGATTCTCTGGTGCGTCGTGGTGGTCATTCAGGCGTTGACGGTGTTGGGGGTGCTTTTGGTGGCTTCGTCAGCCAGCTGGCGCTCCCGCTTGCCCCAGGTTTCCCGGGTGGCGATAGCGGCCCAGAGTCCGATCAGGGCGTAGGCGCCGAAGAGCAGTGCCGGTCCCATCCAGCCGAAGCTGACGAACAGCAGGGTGGTGATGAACGGCGTGAAGCCGGAGACCATGGCGGAGATCTGGTAGGCCAGGCTGGCGCCGGAGGCACGGGTCTTGGCTTGGAAGAGCTCGGGGAACCATGCTCCCTGGGCGCCGGCCAGTGAGTTCTGGCAGACCGCGTAGGAGATCACGATGGTGAGGATGATGGCGATGAACAGGCCGGTGTTGACCAGAAGGAACATCGGGATCGCGAACAGCGCGGCGAAGGCCGTGGACCAGACGTACAGGGGGCGGCGGCCGATGCGGTCTGTCAGCGCAGCCCAGGCCTGGGTGGCGAAGATGCCGATGGCCGAGGCGATGCAGAGGGCGACCAGGGTCTGGGTCTTGTCCGCCAGGTGCTGGCTGTTGAGGTAGGAAATCATGTAGGTGATGGAGACGGCGTAGCCGGCGGTCTCGGCGATGCGCAGGCCGATGCCCTTGACGATGTTGCGCCAGTCCGTCTTGATGACCTCGACGATGGGCGCCTTGACGATGGTGCCGCTGTTCTTGACCTCGTCGAACACGGGGGATTCGGGAACCTTGGACCGGATGATCAGGCCCACGATCACCAGCAGGATGCTGGAGAGGAACGGGATGCGCCAGGCAAGTTCCCCACCGAGGCCGGCGCTCGCGAGGAAGGTCAGGTTGGCCAGCAGCAGGCCTACGGGGAAG
This sequence comes from Arthrobacter sp. SLBN-112, assembly GCF_030944625.1. Lineage (NCBI taxonomy): Bacteria > Bacillati > Actinomycetota > Actinomycetes > Micrococcales > Micrococcaceae > Arthrobacter > Arthrobacter sp. SLBN-112. The sequence continues at coordinate 449,891 of NZ_JAUSXY010000001.1, read as the reverse complement.
CCGGCCTGGACGATGCCGGTGAACTTGCCCTTGCTCTTCCACGGCGCGTGCTCGTAGCTCATCAGGATGGCACCGCCCCACTCCGCGCCGAAGGCCAGGCCCTGGACGATGCGGACAAAGACCAGCAGTGCCGGGGCCAGCAGGCCGACAGCGGCGTAGGTGGGAAGCAGGCCGATGGCGAACGTTGCCAGGCCCATCAGGATCAGCGAGGCGACCAGGACGGGCTTGCGGCCCACCTTGTCACCGAGGTGGCCGCCGATGATGCCGCCCAGCGGGCGGGCGGCGAAGCCGACGCCGAGGGTGGCGAAGGACGCGAGGGTTCCCGTGACGGGATCGCTCCCGGGGAAGAAAGCCGTGCCGAAGTACAGTGCGGCAGCGGTGCCGAAGCCGATGAAGTCATAGGTCTCAATCACGGCTCCCACGCCGGATCCGATGGCAACTCGCCGGGCGTCCTTGGTGCCGTGGACCGGACCGCGCATGGTCAGAGCATCTTTGCTCATGGTGGTTCCCTTTCGAAAAGCGGCTGAAGGAAGTCCGCCGCTGTCGACTGTTAACAAATGATATGTCCCAGTGTGACCCGCATCATCTTTACTGTCAACAGTCAACTTTGAGGGTTGACTGTTGACAGTTAACTTCGATACTGTGGTGACCGTCACTACCGCCCGGCACGAACCAAAGGATCAACGATGTTCCACTCCAGACTTGGGTGCTCGTCTATCAGCTTCCGGCACCAGGACCTGGGCAGTGCCCTGCGCACCATGAAGGGACTGGGTTTCGAGGAGATCGATCTGGGCGCCCTGCCCGGTGTGTGCGATCACGTACCCTACGATCTGGACGCGGCGGCCGTGGCCTCGGTATCCGCCGAGGTCAACGCCTCCGGTCTCCGGGCGCGTTCGGTGAACGGCGACGTGGGGGACCTCAACAGGGTGCTGGACGCCGACGGCCAGGGTGCGCGGCAACGCCACCTCGACGCCCTGCTCACCCTGACCGCCAATATCGGCGCGAAAGCGCTTGTCCTCCCGTGCGGCGCCCTGGACCACGACCCTGTCAGGAGCGTGGACGAGGACCTGGACCTCATCGCCGGCCAGCTCATCGATGCGGCCGAACGCGCTGCCGGGTTCGGCGTCGAGCTCTGGACTGAATCGCTGCACTTCCTGCGATTCTGCTGGAACCTGGAACGCGCCGGACTGCTGGCGGACCGGCTGGCCGGATCCGGCGTCGGAATCGTCATGGACTTCAGCCACATCGTGGCGTCCGGCGAGGACATCCAGGCCTACCTGGACCGGCACGCCCGACGCATCAGCCACGTCCACCTGCGCGATGCCGTACCAGGGAACATCAACCTCAGCATCGGCAATGGGAACGCCGACTTCGCCGGCGGCCTGAAACGGCTCGCCGCCGACGGCTACACCGGCCACTTCTCGCTCGAACTGGAAACCCGGGACATCACCAACGACGAACGCCCTGCGGCCGCCGCCAAGGCAGCCAGCTTCATCACCGACCTCATCTGAGCCCCACCTGCGTAGATGCCGTTGGGGACCCCATAACGACAACTACGTTAGCCCCTGCCGGCGAGGGCCCCGACCTGAGCTTGCGAAGGTTGGGAGCCGGTAGGGAGCAATCGATCCACACAAACAAACCAAGGAGCACCACCATGACCACCATCCAGCGCACCGCCGTCCTCACCGGAGCCACCTCGGACCGGGGCATCGGCATCACCACCGCCCGCCGCTACGCCCGTGAAGGCTGGGGCATCGTCATCCTGGACCTCGACGGCGAGAAGTCCGCCAAGGTCGCAGCCGAAATCGGCAACGAATTCAATGTCCCCGCCTTCGGCCACGAAATCGACGTCGCCAACGAAGCCTCCGTGACCGCTGCGCAGGCCGCCGTCGCCGCCGAGGTGGCCGCCGGCAACCTCCCGCCCGTTGGCGCCCTGGCGAACATTGCCGGCATCACCTCGCCCATCCCGTTCCTGGAAACCACCCTCGAGCTGTGGCACAAGGTCATGGACGTCAATGCCACCGGCACCTACCTGGTGACCAAAGCCTTCCTCCCGGACATGATCGACAACGGCTGGGGCCGGATCGTGAACATGTCCTCCGTGTCCGCCCAGCGCGGCGGCGGCGTCTTCGGCAAGGTGCCCTACTCGGCTGCCAAGGCCGCCATCCTCGGCTTTACCAAGGCCCTCGCCCGTGAACTCGGCACCACCGGCGTCACCGTCAACGCCATCACCCCCGGCGCCGTGGACACCAACATCCGCGTGGGCAGCACCGAGGAACAGGAAGCCGCCATCAACGCAGGCATCCCGCTGGGCCGCAACGCCACCACGGAAGAAGTGGCCTCCGTCATCAGCTTCCTGTCCTCAGAGGACTCCGCCTACCTCACCGGTACCACCATCGACATCAACGGCGGCAGCCACATCCACTAGCAGCCGTCCCGGCGCCAGCCAGAAAGCCCACCATGACAAAGATCTTCAACGACCCCTCGGACTTCGCCGAGGAAGCCCTCGCCGGGTTCTGCGACGTCCACTCGGACCTGGTCCGGCAGGTTCCCGGCGGCGCTGTCCGCCGCTTCCGGCCGGCAACGCCCAAGGTGGCCGTCCTGGCCGGCGGCGGCTCAGGTCACTACCCGGCGTTCGCCGGACTGATCGGCACCGGCTTCGCCGACGGCGCCGTGGTGGGCAACATCTTCACTTCCCCCTCCGCCCAGCAGGCCTACTCGGTGGCCAAGGCCGCCGAGTCCGGAGCCGGCGTCGTCTTCACGTACGGCAACTACGCGGGCGACGTGATGAACTTCGGCATGGCCAGTGAACGTCTGGCTGCCGAGGGCATCGCCGTCGAGAACGTCCTGGTCACTGACGACATCGCCAGCGCCCCGCCGTCGGAATCTGCCAAACGCCGCGGCATCGCCGGCGACTTCACGGTCTTCAAGGTGATGGGCGCCGCAGCCGAGAACGGCGCGGACCTGGCCGAGGTGGTCCGCCTGGGCCGCAAGGCCAACCACCTGACCCGGACCATCGGCAGCGCGTTCGCCGGGTGCACCTTTCCGGGCGCCGAATCACCGCTGTTCACCCTTCCCGAAGGGCAGATGGGCCTGGGCCTTGGCATCCACGGCGAGCCCGGCCTGCACGACACCGACTTGCCCTCCGCCAAGGAGCTGGGGCACGAACTGGTGTCCCGGGTGCTCGCGGAAACGCCGGCCAACGCCGGCAGCAGGATCGCCGTCATCCTCAACGGCCTCGGCTCCACCAAGCATGAGGAGCTGTTCGTCCTCTGGGGGACCGTGGCGCCGCTTCTGCGCGCGGCCGGCTACACACTGGTGATGCCCGAGGTCGGCGAGCTGGTCACCAGCCTGGACATGGCCGGCGTGTCGCTCACCGTCACGTGGCTGGATGAGGAACTTGAGCCGCTGTGGGCTGCCCCTGCGGAGACGCCCGCCTACCGCCGTGGCAACGCGGCGCGGGAGGCCGGGGCCCGGGGCGTTGAGGAAACGTCCGACGGCGGCGCGGCCGCTGCGGCGTTCGTCGCCACGGACGCCTCCCGCGAGTACGCCCGCGCCTGCGTTGCGGCCATCGCCGCCGCCCGTTCGTCGCTGCACGACGCCGAGGAGCGGCTGGGGCGCATGGATGCCATCGCCGGGGACGGCGACCATGGCCGTGGGATGGTCCGCGGCGTGGATGCGGCCGCCGCGGCCGCGTCTGCTGCACTGGGCCACGGTGCGGGGGCCGGCGATGTGCTGGCGGCAGCCGGAGATGCCTGGGCGGACAAGGCGGGTGGAACCTCCGGCGTCCTGTGGGGAGCTGGATTGCGGGCATTTGGCGAGACGCTGGGTAATTCCTCGGCGCCCGCACCCAGTGCCCTGGCCGCAGGCGTCACCGCATTCGCTGACCGGATCATCCAGCTGGGTAAAGCGGAAACAGGGGACAAGACCATGGTGGACGCCCTGTTGCCCTTTGTTGCCGGGTTCAGCCGCGCGGTGGCTTATGGCGTGGAACCGGGCCGGGCATGGCAGGACGCGGCACGTGAGGCGGCGGCCGCGGCGGAAGCCACCGCGGACCTCCTTCCCCTCAAGGGCCGGGCCCGCCCTCTTGCGGAAAAGAGCCTGGGCACGGCGGATCCCGGCGCGACCTCTCTGGCCATGGTCTTCGCCGTCATGGGACCGCACTTCACCGGCGGAGCCGGATCCGGGGGAACCCTCGAAACCACCACTGCAGCGGCGGCCGCTGAGTCATGACAACGGAAGGAAACGCCATGGGGCTGCGGCTCATCGTCGGCGCGGATGAAGCGGGCGTCGACTACAAGGACAAGGTGCTGGCGGATCTGCGGCAGGATCCGCGGGTCAGCGAGGTCATCGACATCGGCGTCAACCGGAACGACGCGCCGGACGACTTCACCAGGCCCTACCCTTACGTGGGCATCACTGCCGGCGAGATGATCCGGGACGGCACCGCGGACCGGGCCATCCTGTTCTGCGGTACCGGAATCGGCGTGGCGATCGCCGCGAACAAGGTGGAAGGCATCCGCGCCACCGCCGCGCACGACTCCTTCTCCGTGGAGCGTTCCATCCTGTCGAACGACTGCCAGGTACTCACCATGGGCCAGCGCGTGGTGGGGATCGAACTCGCCAGGCGGCTCGCAAAGGAATGGATCGGCTACACATTCGATCCGTCGTCGGCCTCGGCTGACAAGGTGAAGGTCCTCACCGACTTCGAGTCCTGCTAGCAGGACTGGGCGGGGCTGCACCGCAGAATGGCTGCCGCCCGGCGCCGGGCTACTCCTACACTGGGGTGATGATCACAGTCACCGGAAGTGTGGAAACCAACCTGTCCGCGGAAAAGGCCTTCGCCTTCCTGAGCGAGTTCGAGAACACCAGCAAATGGGACCCCAACACCCCTGTCGTGGACAAGATCACGCCTGGACCGGTGGCCGTGGGGCACAAGTACCACGCCGAATCCGAGTTCCGCGGCAAACGCCAGGCCCTGACCTACGAGGTCATCGAACTGTCGGAAAACCACATCAAGCTCCGGGGCGAGAACAAGGCCGTCACCTCGTTTGATTCCATCGACGTCAGCCCCAGCGGGACCGGCTCGGTGGTCAAGTACACGGCCGAGTTCAGCATCCACGGACCGGCCAAGATCATCCAGCCGCTGCTGAAACCCGCTTTCAATTCACTGCGGGACCCCGCCTTGAACGGGATCCGGGACACGCTTAACTCGCTGGCAGCGGGCTGACGGCCTCAAAAAACGCGCGGATCCGGCCGCGGGGGTCGGCTTCAAACCGGGAGTCGTCGTCGAGCACCATGGTGGTGCGCTCCTGCCCGTAATCGGGCCACGCGACGCCCGCCGTGGCCGGTGTACCCGTGCGCGTAAAGGCCGCCCACGCCCCGCTCATCGCATCGCTGAGCTGCTGTGGTGCGTTGCCCCGGGTAAGGAATGCCGCCTCCGGTGTGTCCAGGTGCCGGAAGACGAACGGGATGTCCAGCGCGTGGCAGGCGCCGAGCTTGCCGCCCATGGCCGGGCTGCGCCACGCGAACAGGTAGGCGAAGTTCTTCCCCGCGGCTCCGGCGTGCGCAGCCGCGCGCCGGGCCGCCAGGAGCCGGTTGCTGGGCTGCCGGTACACGGAATCGGTAATGGCCGCCTCCAGGAGTTCCTTGCCCGCCGGTTCCCTGCCCAACAGCCGGCCGAGTGCCTCCGCGTAGCCGGCGGCGTGGCGGGCAGGAACCCCGGCGCCGGCCAGGACATCGGCGGCACGCTCCGGGTAGTCCGGGTCGGCGGGAGAGGGTGGGCGCATCTCCACCGCAAAAGAGCCTTCGTTGAGGTTGGTTCCGACCAGGAGGTCAACGCCGCTGTTCACCCCGTTCCGGATGCTGTCCAGCGGCGGCTCCGGCAGTGACGGGGTCCCCACCGAGGGCTGGAAAGGCAGCGGGACCGCCCATGACTCCGCGGCGACGCGCTTCTCAAGGTCTTTTTGTGCGGCCAGCAGCTGTCCCACCGGGAGCGTAAGGAGTTCCGCGGCGGACGAGGGGGCCAGTCCGCACAGCTCCAGGAACGCGGAGCTGATCTTCGAGGATTCCTCCGGTTGGCGGTACCGCTCGGCCGTTCCGCTTTGCATAATCGCCCGGCGGAAGAGCCCTTCCGACGCCGGCATGCCCAGCAGGGTGCCGATCGCCGCGGCACCTGCCGACTCGCCAAAGATGGTCACGTTCTCCGGGTCGCCGCCGAAGGCGCCGATGTTGCGGCGGACCCAGCGAAGGGCCTCCAGTTGGTCCAGCAGGGCCAGGTTGGACGAATCCCGATACCGGTCACCCAGCAGGTCTGCCAGGTGCAGGAAGCCCAGCGCGCCCAGCCGGTAATTGATGGACACCACCACCGCGCCCGCTGCGGCGGCGAGCCTGGCGCCGTCGTACATGGCGTCGCTGTTGGCGCCCAGCAGGTAGGCGCCGCCGTGGATCCATACCATCACCGGTTTTGCCGGTGCGTCCGTCTCCGGCGTCCAGACGTTCAGGTTGAGGCAGGCGTCTTCGCTCCAGGTCCGGGGCACGGAGCCCGGAGGCGCCGGGGACTCAGGGTTCTGCGGTGCCGCGGGCCCGGCGGCGGTGCAGTCCAGGACCCCACCCCACGGCGCTACGGGCACGGGCGGGCGGAATCGGTTGGCGCCCGACGGCGGCCCGGCGTACGGGATGCCAAGGAACCGGTGGACGGTGGTCCCGTCAGTTCCAAGGGAGCTGCCGCGGACGGAGCCGCAGGGGGTGGAGAGGATGGTCATGGTTGACAGATTACGTCGTGGCCCCGGCCCGGGGCGGCCTCCAGCCCCCGCTGCTTAGCCCTGCAGGCCTCCCGACTGGGAGTCCTTCCGGGTGTGGAGGAGGAGCAGGGCGGAACTGCTCAGTGGTGCCCGGAGCGGCAGGCCCTCGGCAGTGCAGAGCTCATTGACGGCCAACGCCAGGGCGTCCCGCTCTTTCGCCGACAGCGTGGCCTCGCCGGCGCAGTAGTCACGGATGAGCTGCTCGGAGGCGTCCCCGCCAAGCCCTACGAACTCAAGCCACAGCTGCCCGATATCCAGCCCGTTTTCTTTGATGACAGCCCCGGTCAGGGCTTGCTGGTCCACGGCATCCATCGTCCCGTCCTAACCTTTAGTGCACTTCTTCCCTTGGACTTCGGAGCGGAAGCCGGGGTGGATGGGTGAAGCGGAGAAAAACCTCTTCCTGCGAGAATGGGACCATGCCCCTGCGCACCTACCCGATCCGGCGGCTGGCAGAGGACCCGTCGAATGTCCTGGACCGCGCACGCTGGCCGGCCGCCCTGCCGCCGGTGGCCCACATCCTCGACCAGGGGCTCGACCTGGGCCCGGCCACCATCCTGCTGGGCGAGAACGGCTCGGGAAAATCCACGCTGGTGGAAGGCATCGCGCTCGCCTACGGGCTCTCCCCGGAGGGCGGGTCAACGGGGGCCCGGCACAGCACCCGGCGTACCGAATCCGTCCTCGGCGACCATTTGCAGCTGGTCCGGAACGCCGGCGCCACCCGGCGGGGCTACTTTCTCCGGGCCGAGACCATGCACGGGCTTTATACATACCTCGAAGAGAACCCCAGCACGTCTAGTCCGGACATCCCGTTCCATGACATGTCCCACGGCGAGTCCTTCCTGCAGTTGGCCGCCGACCGTTTCCGCGGAGCCGGACTCTGGGTTCTGGACGAACCGGAGTCCGCCCTGTCCTTCTCGGGTTGCCTGAGTCTTCTGTCCGTCCTGAAGGACTTGTTGGCCGGCGGCCAGTCCCAGGTGATCATGTCCACCCATTCGCCGTTGCTCGCCGCCTTGCCCGGCGCCACCATCCTGGAAGCGGGACCCTGGGGGTTGCGGGCCAGGTCCTGGGCGGACCTGGAGCTCGTGACGAATTGGCAAAAGTTCATGGACTCGCCCGAACGCTACCTCCGCCACCTCTAGCTGCCGGAGGACCTTCGCCCCTAGGCAGCAAATGCCTGGAAGCGGTCAACTTGAGTGTCCGGAGCAGGCAGCAAATAAACAGGAGGCAGGACCATGGGCGCGTGCGATGTCTGCGGCAGCAGCGAGGGCCGCATGTTCACCGTCAGTATGGGAAACCAGACCGGCACGTTCGACAGCTTTGAGTGTGCAATCCATATGATGGCTCCCGCCTGTGAGCACTGCGGCTGCCGGATCCTGGGCCATCCGGTGGAGAGTGAAGCAGGCGTCTACTGCTGCCTGCACTGTGCCAAGGAGGCGGGAAATCCGCATCAGGCCGCCAAAGCCGAGCACTCGACGGTTGCCGTTCAGGCCCAAGGCGCCACAACCGGCCAGGGCTGACCAAACTGGAATTCTGGAACGGAAACGGGGAACCATGGCCGGTAACGGAAAGTACAAGATCGTGGTGGGGGTGGACGGATCGGAGCAGTCCCGGGCCGCCATGGACTGGGCCGTGCAGGAGTCCAGGCTGCGGAAGGGTGAGGTCCAGGCCGTGACCGCCTGGAGCTTCCCTTACGTCAGTGATGCCCTCGGCACTGCCTGGGATTACGAGATCTTCGAGAAAGACGCCCAGGCGATCCTGGAGGCTGAACTGGAGCGCGTCAAGGACCAGGACGTGGCCCTCACCGGCCGCATAGTGGAGGGCAACCCGGCATCGGCGCTCATTGAGGCTTCCAAGGACGCCGACCTCATAGCGGTGGGCTCGCGCGGGCATGGCGGATTCACCGGAATGATGCTCGGCTCCGTTTCGCACCAGACCATCCACCACGCGCACTGCCCGGTGCTGGTCATCCGCGAACCGGGCGTCGACTAGGACGCCCGGCGGCTTGCGGGGATTCTGGCGCAGGTTCCGGCCGACGACTTGGGCGGACTGGGACCGAGCCGCCGGGTTGTTCCACCAGGCGTCGAAGGAACTGCGCCCGGAGCCTTTCGTCCAGGGGGCCTTAGGCGTAGCGTCTATCCAGCAGGTAGGCGGCACTCCGCCCGAGGCGGGATCCGGGTGTCGGGTTGCCGCCTCGGTCTTGGGCCGTTGAAGGAGCGGGCATGGCTGGATGGAATGCTGATACTGCTGCCGGACCTGTTGGTGCCGGAACCGTCACCCTGGTGGAGGGATCGTGCTTCTGTATTTCCCTGGCCAATGGAGACATCCATCCCGAACATCCCCACGGCGCTTTCCACGAGGACACGCGGATCCTTTCGCGCTGGAACCTGACGGTGAATGACCAGCCCCTTGAGCCGCTGACGGCGGAGACTAAGGAGCCCTACCGTGCACTGTTCATCGGCCGTGTTCCGCGCTCGGACGGGTACGCCGACAGCCCTCTCATCGTGGAGCGGCTGCGGGAAGTGACGGCCGGAATCTTCGAGGAGATCACCCTCAGGAATTACTCCGCTGACGCCGTCGAGTGCGACATTTCCATCAGCGTTGAAGCGGATTTCGCGGATCTCTTCGAAGTAAAAGAGGCGCGGGTCCAGCGCCACTGGGTGGAATCCCGGCATCCTTTGGATGATTCCCTGACCATCAGGGCTGTGTGGCACGACGTCCTGAAGGCCGTCAGCGTGACCGGGAGGGGCGCCATCGCCACACCGCATGCCCTCAAGTACCAGGTGGTTGTTGCGCCACGCGGCGAATGGAGCACGCTGGTGAGCGTGGTGCCTGTTTCCGACGGCGGTACTGCACCGCTGGCCCCGCCCTTCGAGCAGGCTGCGCACGGCATGTCCCCGAATGACCGCCGACGGCAGGAATGGGTTGCGAAGATTCCCAAACTCCATATGGGAAACCGTTCCATCGAACGGACTCTCCGCCGCAGCTATGACGATCTCGGGGCGCTCCGCATCGAAGATCCCGCACATCCGGATAGGATCGTGGTCGCCGCCGGTGCACCATGGTTCATGACGCTGTTTGGGCGTGATTCGCTCTGGGCTTCGGAAATGGCCCTTCCCGTGGACCCCAGCCTCGCCCTTGGAACGTTGCAGACGTTGGCTGACCGCCAGGGCAAGGTGGTGGATCCGATGAGCGAGGAGGAACCCGGGAAGATCCTGCACGAGGTCAGGCTGGGTGTCTCCAGCGGACTGGCTCTGGGCGGCAAGTCGGTGTACTACGGCAGCGTTGACGCTACGCCCCAGTTCGTCATGACGCTTGGATCGGTCAGCCGCTGGGGCTTTGCCAAGGACACCATCGCCGCTCTCCTGCCGTACGCGGACCGGGCGCTGGACTGGGTTCGCGAATATGGCGACAAAGACGGCGACGGATTCGTCGAGTACTCCCGGCTCAATGACCAGGGCCTGATCAACCAAGGCTGGAAGGACTCGTGGGACGGCATCAATTTCGTCGACGGCGCGCTGGCCGAGCCTCCCATCGCGCTGTGCGAAGTGCAGGCTTTGGTCTATTCGGCGTTGCTGTCACGAGCGTGGATGGCATACGACGCCGGGGACGCACCCCTGGCCGCGCAGCTTACTGATGAGGCGGCGCGGCTCAAGAAAAAGTTCAACGACGAGTTCTGGCTGCCTGACCGTGGCTACTACGCTGTGGCGCTGGACGGCAAGAAGCGTCCGGTGGACGCCTGCGCCTCTAACATGGGGCAATGCCTCTGGCACGGCATTGTCGATGACGATAAAGCACCGCTCGTTGCCGAGCGGCTCATGTCGCCGGAGATGTTCAGCGGCTGGGGTGTCCGCACGCTGGCCACCGACATGGGGGCCTATAACCCCGCCAGCTACCACAATGGGTCCGTGTGGCCGCACGACAACGCCATCATCGCTGCGGGCCTGTTGCGATACGGCTTCGTGGAAGAGGCGCAGCGGATTGCCACCGCCCTCCTGGAAGCAGCCGATTACTGCAACGGCCGGCTCCCGGAGCTATTTTGCGGCTTCAGCCGTGAACAGGTCAGCGAGCCTGTCCCGTATCCGACGGCGTGCTCGCCGCAGGCGTGGGCGGCGGCCACACCGATTATGTTGATCACCAGCCTCATGAGGTATGACGCCCATGTGTCGCGCGGAGGCTTCTGGATGGACCCGGTACTGCCTGAAGCCTACGGAGACCTCCACATCACCAACGCGCCCATTGCCGGGGGCCGGATGAGCATCGACATCACTGGTTCCGAGCCGTCGGTGCAGGGTCTGCCGGAGGGCATAAGGTTCCATCGCGAACACCGGCCATGGCTGACAGAACTGTTGGCGCAAGCCGGCCTGGGAAGTGAGCCTGGGCGGCCGTGACCAGCCTTACCGCGAACCTGCCGCCGACTGGGTTCGGCGGGTTCCGGGGACCCTGGGGATCCAGCAGCGGACCGCCCGGCTGTACTGCCGGAACTCGTCGCCGAACCGCTCCGTGAGGTCCGCTTCCTCAAGGGGCCGCACGGCGTAGTTCCACGCCAGTGAGCCGAGGACTGCGTATCCCACGACCAACCACGATTGCAGGATCAGGCCCACCGCGGCTCCCTGGATAATGCCCGCCACAGCCATCGGGTTGCGGATCCAGAGGTAGGGGCCGGCTATAACCAACCGGTTGGCCATCGCAGACGGCAACGGTGTTCCGCCCCCGAGGGTGGACATCACGGCGGCAGACCAGATTCCCAACGCGCTGGCAAGGATGAGGATTACGACGCCGGCAGGGGCAGCAAATGCGGGAAAGGCCACTGCCAGCCTCCAGCGCTGTTCGAGAACGGCCAGGCAGGCCGGTACCACCCCCAGGAAGAAACCCCAGAACACCATAATCTGCCCGAGCGTGGCAGCCACATGGAATCCCGCGTGCGTGCGTTTCCGGGCCGGACGGAAGGCAAACGGGCCCCGGACAATCCACGCAGTGGGGATGCGGCCGAGCAGGACGAGGCAGAGTGCGGCGAGCGAACCTGCCGTGGCCGCGCCCATGGCCAGCACGCCGATGCCCGCCTGGGTTGTCACCGTGGCATAGACGGCCATGGCGACGGCGACAAAGGTGGTCCACAAGGCGCCGGCAATGGCCGCAGACCGCACCCCGCAGGCTGCGGCCGCGGAGGCAAGAACAAACAGCGGGACATCGAACACGGCAACAAGGACCGGGTCCAGGCCGCCAAGTGTTGCCCGGCGCACCGCAGGAGACAGGAAGACCGCTACCCACCACAAACACCCGGCGACAGCCTGAACGGCAAAATACGCCCTGCCCCACTGGCTCGACCGCGGCACAGATCCCCCCGAATCCATTGACGCCGCGAAAGTCTGCGGCGCGTCCCAGCCTAGCGAATAGGGCCGCAGTTCCGGCTGCGGCGGAGATCGAAATGGCCCGGACTTCCCTGGGAAGTCCGGACAATTTCTTTCGCCTTAGACGGGCTGCGGCGCAGCAGCCTTGGCGTGGTCCCTGGCCAGGTTGCCGAGCCAGTGCGCGCTTTCCTTCGGTGTGCGTTCCTGGGTGGAGCGGTCGACGGCGATCAGGCCGAACTTGGGCCCATAGCCGAAGACCCACTCGAAGTTGTCGAACGCGGTCCAGGCGATGTACCCGCGGACGTCGATGCCGTCCTCGATGCAGGCGGCAACGCTGTCGACGGCCGCCTTCAGGTACGCCACGCGCTGGGTGTCGTCTTCGGTGGCCAGGCCGTTCTCGGTGACTATCACCGGGATGCCGGCGATCCTGTGGGCCTCGCGGATGGTGGCTTCCAATGCCTGGGGGTAGATTTCCTCGCCCATCTGGTTGGTGGGCACACCCTCCGGTGCCGGAGCGTGGCCGTCCGGCCCGTACACGGTGCGGCCGTAGGTCTGGATGCCCACGAAATCGTCACCGCGGGACGCCTCCAGGAAACGTTCGTTCACGTCCCGCCGGACTTGCTCCGCAAGCTCTTGGCCGCCGGGAATAGCCTGGATATCGGAGTTTGCCAGCGTCCAGCCCACCTGAAGATCGGGGCGACGGGCCTTGATGGCAGCAATGGCGGCCCGGTGCGCGGCCAGCTTGACGGTGAAACCGGCTTCAGTGGAACAGAACTGGAACGGCGCGATGGTGGTGGCATCCACACCCAAACGCTCAGCGGCGGCCGCCCAGATGGGCACCGAACCGCGGTTCTCCGGTGCTTCCCCGCCGATGCCGAATGATTCCAGCAGCCAGGGGAGGTTGGGTTCGTTCAGCGTGCAGGCGACGCCGATCAGGTCGCCAAGGTGCGCCATTGCCCGGTCGCAATACCGAGCAAAGAGTTCGGGCGTCCGGTCGCCCTCCCAGCCGCCGACCCGAAGGAGCCAGAGCGGTGACGTGAAATGGTGGAACGTGACCACCGGGGTGAGGCCATGCTCGTGGCAGGCCTCCAGCACCCGCCTGTAGTGGTCCAGTGCAGCCACCGAGAAGTGGCCCTCCTCCGGCTCGATCCGGGCCCATTCCAGGGAAAACCGGTAGCTGGTGAAGCCGAGGCCGGCAATCAGTGCGATGTCCTCGCGGTAGCGGTGGTAATGGTCCACGGCATCCCCGGACGGCTCCGCGAAAATCGTCCCGGGCAGGTGCTCCAGGAACCAGGTATCGCTGTTGACGTCGTTGCCTTCCACTTGGTGGCCTGCGGTGGCCACGCCCCAAAGGAAGTCGCTGGGGAACGGGTTGGTCATGGGGTTCCTTTCGTGATGGACGCGCGCAGGCGTCCCAGGCTTCGCTGCCCTGCATCCATCCTGTCGCCCGGCGTGACCGCCACCACAATACTTTTTCAATCAATGACATTGTCATGTTTGGTGCCTGTGGCCCCGGCTGATTCTTGAAGGGAGCCGGCGAGCAGCCAGCCCCCACAACCGTTCCTCCGCCATCACATCAGAATGCAAAGGCGCACTACATGAAACTTCCGAACTCCACCGCCCGTGCGAGCTCCGCCGTTCTGGCCGGTGCCCTGCTGATGGGTTCCCTGGCCGCCTGCGGCGGCGGGTCCAGCCAAGCTGCGGCGAAGGCTGACACCAGCAGCCTGACCCTGGCCATCGACAGCGACTCGGCCTCCTTCGGTTTCGACCCGCTGCGTGTCTCCGCAGCCCAGCGCCAGTTCTTCGAAGGCCTCTACGACAGCCTGATGACCCTTCAGCCGGACGGTTCCACGGGCCCGGGCCTGGCCAAGGACTTCAGCTACAACGCGGACAAGACGGTCCTGACGCTGACCCTCAAGGACGACGTGACGTTCACCGACGGCTCCAAGCTTGACGCCGCACTGGTCAAGGCCAACCTGGACCGCCGGTCCGATCCCGCACTGAGCGCCTACTCCGCCGTCGCCAAGGGCGGAGCCCAGGAGATCACCTCCGTGGACGTGGTCAGCCCCACCCAGGTGGCCCTGACCTTCGCCAAGCCGCAGCCTGGATTCGAGAAGAACCTGGCTTCCACCACCGGCATGATCGTGGGCAAGAACGGTGTCACGGACACGTCCAGCCTCGCGGCAACCCCTGACGGTTCCGGGCCCTACACCCTTGACTCCTCCACCGTGAAGGGGAACAAATACGTCCTGGTGAAGAACGACAAGAGCGCTGACGCTGCCAAGTACGCCTACAAGAAAGTGGTCTTCAGTGTGGTCCTGGACCCCCAGGCCCGCGCCAACGCCCTGGTCTCCGGCCAGGCCGACGTGGCCATGTTGACCTCGAACACCGTTGACTTCGCGAAGTCCAAAGGCGTCGGCGTTTCCCAGATCGGCGGCACCGTCAACACCATGATCTCCTTCGACAAGATCGGCAAGACAGCCCCGGCGTTCGCAAAGGAGAAGGTCCGCCAGGCCATCCAGTACGCCATCAACCGCCAGGCCCTGGTGGACGCACTGCACAAGGGTGACATCCCGGCCTGGAACGCCCTCCCCAAGGATTCGGCCGGCTTCACCAAGGACCTCGAAACCAAGTTCGCGTACAACCCGGACAAGGCCAAGAGCCTGTTGGCCGAGGCCGGTTACGCGAACGGCTTTGAGTTCACTATCATCGCCGGTGCACAGACCCAGACGGACCTGCAGGCAGTCCAGAAGGACCTGGCCGCCGTCGGCATCACCATGAACGTGAAGATGGCAGCTTCTACGGATGAAGCCTTCGCCGCCGTAGCTACCACGCCCCTTGGCTATGCGCCCCTTAACTGGGACAACCCCGTCGGCGTGATGTATGGCGTCGTCCTGAACGGCTTCACCAACGTCCAGAAGGCCACCGATGACCAGCTCAGCGCTGCCACCGGCGAGCTGGCCGCAGCCAAGGACGATGCCGCCGTGAAGGCAGCCGCCACCAAGCTGAACACCCGGCTGGTGGAATCCGGCTGGATGATCCCGCTGTACGAGGCCCTGACCAACCAGGGCTACAACACCAAGAAGGTGGCCCAGGTGAAGTTCGCCGGCACCAACGCCTACCCGCTCCTCTCGTCCTACACGCCGGCCAGCTAATACCCGCACCCTCCCGGGCGGCCCTTGCCCACCAGGACAAGGGCCGCCCGGGAGGGCCCTGACCGATGGAGGTCACCATGGCACTATTCATCACTAAGCGCCTGTTGATGGCGCTGGCCACCGTGCTGGTGGTTGCGGTGCTGGCATTCCTGCTGGTGCACGCAATGCCGGGCAGCCCCGGGGCCGTGTCCCTCGGGGCCGGCGCCTCCCAGGAAGCCATCGACGAGGTCAACCAGAGGCTGGGCTGGAACGATCCGCTGTTCACGCAGTTCTTCACCTGGCTCGGGTCCGCGGTCCAGGGCGACCTGGGCATCTCGCTCATCGATGGCCGCTCAGTCAGCTCCGACCTCGCCAGCCGCCTGCCCGTCACCGCCTCGCTTGCTGCCGGAGCCACCATCCTCAGCGCGGTCCTCGGGATCGCATTGGGCGTCACCGCAGCGGTCCGCGGCGGCCTGCTGGACCAGCTGATCGGCGGCTTCGTGGGCCTCCTCGTCGCGCTGCCTGCCTTTTGGGTGGGCGTCCTCTTCGTCTACCTGTTCGCCGTCCAGTCCTCCATCTTTCCCGCCACCGGCTACGTCCCGTTCGAGGTCTCGCCGCAGGACTGGGCCCTTTCCCTGGCCCTGCCTGTGATAACCCTGGCCGTCGGCGGCGCGGCATTCATCGCCCGCCAGACCAGGGCGTCCATGCTGGAGGCCCTGCAGCAGGAACATATCCGCACGCTGCGCGCCACGGCCACCCCCACCTGGAAGATCCTTTACGTCCACGCCCTGCGCTACGCCAGCCTGCCCATCGTGGCCGGCATCGCGCTGCAGTTCATTGGCCTGTTCGGCGGTTCCGTCATTGCGGAGCAGCTGTTCGCGATGCCCGGACTGGGCCAGGCCGTCCAGACCTCCGTCAGTACCCATGACGCCCCCGCCGTCCAGGGCGTGGTGGTGATCGCCACCGTGGTGGTGGTTGCCGTCAACCTGGTGCTGGAGCTGGCCACCAAGTTCCTCGACCCGAAGTTGCGTGCCTCATGATCCCCACAGTTGCCCCGGCCCCCGCGGACGCGGACCAGGCAGGACGTACCACGCCGGCAGGAACGCCCGCGCGCAATGCCGGCAAAGCGGCCATCTCCAGGTTTTCCCGGCACCGGCTGTTCACTTCGCCGGGTGCCGTGGCCGGGCTTATCTGGCTCGCGGCCATTGTCATCGCGTCCCTGACCGCCCCGCTGTGGCTGCCCTTCAAGACCGAGGACCAGGATTTCACCGCTGTCCTCTCCGGCCCCACCGCCGCCCACTGGCTGGGGACGGACGAACTGGGCCGCGACATCCTCAGCCGCATTTTCGCCGCCGCAGCCGGCACCCTGGGGACCTCGATGCTCACGGTGGTTGTCGGCGTCGGCCTTGGCACCATCCTGGCCATGGCGGCCGCCGGTGCCGGTGAACGGACCGAAGGCGTCATCAGCCGGGTCACCGAAATTATGATGTCCCTGCCGGGAACGGTGATCATCCTGGCCGTCATTGGCGCCGTGGGAACCAACATCCCCGTGGTCATGGCCATCCTGGGCATCCTGATGTCCGCCGGCGTCTACCGGGTGATCCTGGGCCAGGCCAAGTCCCTGCAGTCGCAGCTGTATGTGGATGCGGCCAAGGTGGATGGCGTCAGCCCGCTGGGTGTCAGCTTCCGGCACGTCCTGCCCGGGCTGGCCAACACCATTGTGGTCCAGGCCGCACTGATCTTCGCCGTGGGCATGCTCATCCAGGCTGGTTTGGCGTTCATCGGGTTTGGTCCGCCCATCCCGCAGCCCAGCTGGGGCGGCATGATCCAGGGCGCTTCGCAGCACGTCTACGATGCCCCTTGGATGATGGTTCCCACCGGCGCCGTGTTGGCGCTGACCGTCCTGTCCGCCAACGCCATCGGCAACGCCCTGGGCAAGGCACCCAACGCTGCCGCCCCGCACCTGCCGTCCGCCGCTGCCCGGCGGCAGCGGTCCAGAGCCGTCGCCGCCATCGCCGCCATCGCCGCCGCAGCTCCCGTTCCTGCCGTGGAGGACGTCGCGTCGCCCGGTACCGCCGCACAGGGGACGCTCAGCGTCCGCAACCTGTCCGTCGGCGTCGATAGCGCTGGTACAGGCAACGGCGTCCGCCTGGTCACCGATGTCTCCTTCGAGGTCCAGCCCGGTACCGTCCTGGGCCTGGTGGGGGAGTCCGGCTGCGGCAAGACCATGACCGCCCTGTCCCTGCTCGGGCTGCTTCCCTCCGGCGTCTCCGTCACCGGCGGCCAGATCCTCTGGAACGGCAAGAACCTGGCCGCCGTGGCGGACAAAGACATGGAAGCCGTCCGCGGCAGGGAAATCGCCCTGATCAGCCAGGAACCCATGCGCGCCCTGGACCCCATGTTCACCGTGGGATACCAGTTGACCGCCACTATCCGGCGGCTCCGCGGCATGGGCAGGGCCGAGGCCCGCAACGAGGCGCAAAGCCTGCTGGAGAAAGTGGGCATCGTTGATGCCCCGCGCATCCTGAAGACCTATCCGCACCAGATCAGTGGCGGCATGGCGCAACGCGTCGCCATCGCACTGGCGCTCTCCGGACAGCCGAAACTGCTGGTCGCGGACGAACCGACCACAGCCCTGGACGTCACCGTCCAGGCCGAGATCCTGTCCCTGCTTCGGACCCTGGTGAAGGACACCGGCATGTCCGTAGTGATGGTCACCCACGACCTCGGCGTGGTGGCGGACATCTGCGACCAGGTCGCTGTCATGTACGCCGGCCAGGTGGTGGAGAACGGCAAAACGAACGCCGTCCTGGACAACCCCCGCCACCCGTACACCCTGGCCCTCCTGGCCGCGGACCCGCACGCCAACCACGCGGACGACATGCCCGAACGGCTTGCCACCATCAGCGGGCAGGTCCCGCAGCCCAAGGACTGGCCCACCGGCTGCCGGTTCGCCGCCCGCTGCCAGTTCGCCGGCTCTGCCTGCCTGGAACCCGTCCCGCTGCTGCGCTCCGGCACCGGTGAAGGGCTGGTGCGGTGCGTCAAGGCGGACCAGCTCGCCGTCGAAGGCATGGACTGGCTGGCCACAGACGTACCCGCCTCCCGCACCCTGGAGGTCACCCCCAAGCAGAACCCGGGCACTCTGAGCAGCATCGTCGAAAAGGATTTGGCATGAGCACCGCAGTGACCGAACGCCGCGATTCCACACCGTCCTCCGCCGCTCCCATGCTGGAGGTCAAGGACCTGGTGGTCCGCTACGGCCGGGGCCGGAAGGCCGCCGCGGCTCCCGCCGCCGTCGACCATGTCAGCTTCAGCATCGCCCCCGGGGAGACCGTGGGCCTGGTGGGGGAGTCCGGCTCCGGAAAGTCCACCATCGGCAAGGCAATCCTTGGCCTCCAGAAGGTCTCCGGCGGCACCATCAGCTACCAGGGCAAGGACATCACTTCCGCCGGCGCAGCCCAGCGCCGGGCCCTGGGCGGCGAACTGCGCGCCGTCTTCCAGGACCCCAACTCCTCGCTGAACCCGCGCAACACCATCGGCACCTCCCTGGCGGAACCGCTGCGCCTCCGGGGGATTTCAGCGGCAGAGGCCCGGGCCAAGGCCGAGGACATGCTGGAACGCGTCGGGCTGCCGCGGGACGCCGTGGACCGGTACCCCAGCCAGTTCTCCGGCGGCCAGCGCCAGCGCATTTCCGTGGCCCGTGCCCTCATCTGCGATCCTCAGCTGGTGGTCTGCGACGAAGCCGTCAGCGCCCTTGACCTCTCCACCCAGGCCCAGGTGCTCAACCTGCTGGCCGACCTCCGCGACGAACGGGGCCTGAGCTACCTGTTCATCGCCCACGACATCGCCGTGGTGCAGTTCCTGGCCCAGCGCGTGGTGGTCCTGTACCGCGGCCAGGTGATGGAAAGCGGACCTGCCGCCGCCGTCACCGAAAACCCCAGGCACCCCTTCACCCAGGCCCTCGTGGCCGCCTCCCCGGTACCCCGGCCCGCGGAACAGGCGGCGCGTCGGGAAGCCCGCGAGTCGCTGGGTGTCCGCACCGGCGCCGCCGCGGTGCCTGCACCCGGCGGCTGTCCTTTCCGGCTGCGCTGCCCGCTGGCCACGGACCTGTGCGCCACCGAACGGCCGGCGCTGCGCCGGGTGGGGACAGCCGACGTCGCCTGCCACTACGCCTGAACCTCATTGCCTCAACTTCCAGAACGGAACCCTCCTTCCATGACATCCACCACCTGGCACGCCGCCATGATCACCCCTGACCAGGACTTCGACGGCGCCCCGCTGCTCCGCAAGGAGTTCACGCTTGAGGAGGGCCACGGCGGCGTGGTGAGGGCGACGCTGCGGGCCACCGCCTTCGGCGTCTATGAGGCGTTCATCAACGGTGTGCCCGTGGGGCCGGACGTGCTGAGCCCGGGCTGGAGCTCCTACGAGTGGCGGCTCCGGTACCGCAGCTACGACGTCACGCCGCTGGTGACGTCAACCAGCGTGCTGGGGGTGGAACTGGGCAACGGCTGGTACCGTGGACGGCTGGCCTGGCACGGCATGTCCAACCTGTACGGCAGCGAGCTGGGGTTCTTCGGGCAGCTGGACATCGAGTTCGCCGACGGCCATGTCCAGACCATCGCCTCCGACACCACCTGGCAGGCCGGCCCCTCCGCCACCACTTTCAACGACCTCTACGACGGGCAGACCATCGACGCCCGCCGCCGTCAAAAGGGCTGGGCGGACCCCGGCTTTAGGCCCGACCCGGACTGGACCGGCGTGCGGGAGCTGGCGTTCGACGCCGACCGGCTGGCTGAGCCGGTGGGGCCGCCCGTGGTGCGGGCCGGCGTCGTCCGTCCTGTGGAAATCTTCACCTCACCCTCCGGCAAGACGCTGGTGGACTTCGGCCAGAACCTGGTGGGCTGGCTCCGCTTCACCGTGCGGGGCGAGGCCGGGCAGGCCATCACCATTCGGCATGCCGAGGTGCTGGAGGACGGCGAACTCGGTGTCCGGCCGCTGCGTTCCGCCAAGGCCACGGACATGTTCATCCTTTCCGGAGGCGAGGACTCCTTCGAGCCCACCAAGACCTTCCACGGCTTCCGCTACGCCGAAATTACCGGCTGGCCGGGAACCTTGGCGAAAGGGGACCTTGAAGCCGTGGTGGTCCATTCCGATCTGGAACGCACCGGCACCTTCGAATGCTCCAACCACCTCGTGAACCAACTGCACCGCAACATCGTCTGGGGCCTCCGCGGGAACTTCCTGGACCTGCCCACCGACTGCCCGCAGCGCGACGAGCGGCTGGGCTGGACCGGCGACATCGCCGTGTTCGCCCCCACCGCCGCCTACCTGTACGACGTCAAGGGCTTCCTGCAGGACTGGCTGCTGGACCTCGCCGCTGAACAGGAGGCGCAGGACGGGCTGGTCCCCATCACGGTGCCGGACATCCTCAAATACTGCCCGCAGCCACCCGAATTCCCGGCTCCTGAATCCTCGGCGCTGTGGAGCGAGGCGTCCGTGTGGGTGCCTTGGGCGCTGTGGGAGGCCTACGGGGACCTCAGCGTGCTGGAGAACCAGTACGCGTCTATGGCCTCGCACACCCGCCGGGTGGAGGGCCTGCTCTCATCCGCCGGCCTGTGGGACTCCGGCTTCCAGTTCGGCGACTGGCTGGACCCCGACGCCGCGCCGGACCAGCCATGGGCAGCCAAGGCAGACACCGGCGTGGTGGCCACCGCCTGCATGTACCGCACCGCGCGCCTCACCGCGCAGGCCGCCGGGCTCCTGGGAAAGCACGACGACGAAGCCTACTTCGACGCGCTCGCCGCCCGGGTGCGTGCCGCCTTCGCCGAGAACTACGTCGCAGCCGACGGCACCATCCGCAGCGACTGCACCACGGTCTACGCCCTGGCCATAGCGTTCGACATCCTGGCCGCCCCGGAGCTGCGGGAGTTCGCCGGCAACCGCCTGGCGGAACTGGTCCGGAACAACGCCTTCCGGGTGTCCACCGGCTTCGCGGGCACCCCGTTCATCAACCACGCGCTGACGGATACCGGCCATGTGGACGAGGCCTACCGGCTGCTGCTGGAGGAGGGCTGCCCGTCCTGGCTGTACCCGGTCACCATGGGTGCCACCACCGTCTGGGAACGCTGGGACTCCATGCTCCCGGACGGCACCATCAATCCGGGGCAGATGACCAGCTTCAACCACTACGCCCTGGGCGCGGTGGCGGACTGGATGCACAAGGCCATCGGCGGGATCCGTCCCCTTGAGCCCGGCTACGCCCGCGTGCTCATCGCGCCGCAACCGGGGGAAGGGATCAGTTGGGCCAAGACCTCGCTGAAGACCTCGCACGGGATGGTCCGGGTGGAATGGACGCTCGACGGCGGCGGGTTCCGGCTGGAGGCGACGGTCCCTGACGGGGTGGCGGCCGACGTCGTGCTTCCGGACGGTGCGCGGCACGCCATGGGCGGCGGCGCGGGCTCCTTCCGCGCCGAACTGGGCGCTTTGGTGAAGTAGGGCGCGTTTTTCACTTGGCCCGGGCCGGAATCTGCAACGATGTACGCAGAACAGACTTCCCAGGAGGACTCATGCCGTACACCGTGGATTTCAAGAACGTGTCCACCGTTGGTTTGGAATCGTCGCCGGTTGCTGACGCGCTGGCCGGGCTGCGCGCCAACGAGGCACGCTATTACAAGAACAAATACGACCACGACTTCACCGTGGTCCCCGCGGACGAGGCACCGGAGACGGTTGACTACGTCCACAACATCCTGGCCACGGAGCGGAATCTGGTGATCTCCTCCAAGCCGCTCGAGGTGTCCTCTTTCGAGGTGGACGGGCTGCGGATGGCGTACGTGTTCTATGAGTCCGGGCTGTCCATTAATGTCATGTACGGCATTTCGGAGGGTGGCAAGCGGGCGGTTGGCTTCAAGCTTTCCGACGGTATGGAGGTCCCGGAGGAACTGGCCGCAAGCTTCAAGTTTGCCCGCCAGAAGTCCAAGCTCGCCGGCACTATCCGCGGCTCCTACTTTGTGATCAAGGGCCAGTACTGAGCGCGGGATCCGGGGTACCTTCCGGGTCCGTACGTCCGGTCCAGGTGCCCGCCCCTGACCCCGGCCAGGTGCTCTGGTACCGCGCCCCGGCGGACCGGTTCGTCGAGTCGCTGCCGGTGGGCAACGGACTAGCAGGGGCGACGGTGCGCGGCCTGGTGGGTGGCGAGCGCATCCAGCTCAACGAGGGCTCGGCGTGGTCCGGGCCAACAGGCCGGTCCGCGCCCCCGCTGGATCCATCCGCCGGACCCGCCACACTCCAGGCTGTCCGCGCGGCGGTGGAAGACGGGGACGTTCGGCGGCCCGAAGAACTGCTGCTGGCATTCCAGGGCACGCACTCGCAGGCTTACCTGCCGTTCGCGGCCCTGTCAGTGAAGGTCGCCGGCGCCGCGGCAGCCGTTGACGGCGGCCCCGCCCGGTGGCTGGATCTCCGGACCGGCACCGCGGGTCACCGCTATGTCATCGATGGCTCCGAGGTCCGGCACCGGACCTTCGCATCCCACCCCGACTCCGTCATCGTCCACGAGATCACGGCCGACGTCCCCATCAACGTCCGGATCGGGATCCACCCCGATGGCGTCCGGTTCCTTGGCCAGGACACCGCGGCGCATCCGTGGGGGACCGAACTCCGGCTTCGGGTGCTGCTGCCCAGTGACGTAGCGCCCTCCTTTGAGCGGACTGCTGAGCACGTCCATTACGACGACGGCTCCCGCGCCGGAGCAGCCCACGCCGGCATCGCGACCGACGGCCACACGGACGTCACCGGGGGATTCCTGGCGGTCACGGGCGCACGTTCCGTGCGGCTGGCCATTGCCACGGGAACGGTCCTCGATCGTTCGCAGGCCTTCCGGCACGCGAACACTGCGGGTTCCCCTGAAGGCCTGGCCGTACTCCTCACCGGCCGGGTGGCGCGGGTCCTCCAGGACTCCGCGGACGCCGTTTTCGAGCGCCACGTTGCCGACCATGCGGAGCTTTACCGCAGGGTCACGCTGGAACTCGGCCCTAAAACTGGACTGGGTCCGGGGCCGGACTCTGGTCAGTGGAAGCCAACGGATGAGCGCGTGCGTGCCTTCGAAGAGGACAAGACCGACACCGCCCTGGTCTCCCTCCTGTTCCACTACGGCCGGTACCTGTTGATCGCCTCGTCCCGCGCCGGAGGGTTCCCGGCCAACCTCCAGGGCATCTGGAACGAGGAGCTGCCGCCGCCGTGGAGCAGCAACTACACCGTGAACATCAACACGGAAATGAACTACTGGCCGGCGCTGCCCGCCAACCTTGCCGAGTGCCACGAACCGCTGCTGCAGCTGGTGGATACCCTTGCGCGTACCGGCCGGCATGCCGCCGCCCTGTACGGGGCGCGGGGTTGGGCGGCCCACCACAATACGGATCCTTGGGGGTACTCCTTTGCCGCCGGCGCGGGCGAAGGCGACTCCATGTGGGCCAGCTGGGCCATGGGAGGCATTTGGCTCGTGCAGTCCGCGTGGCAGCACTACGCGTATACGGGGGACGCCGGCCGGCTGCGGGCCTCCTGGCCGGCCATCGAAGGCGCGTGCCTCTTCGCAGTGGACTGGATCGTTGGTGACGCCGCCAGCGGAACGCACACATCGCCGTCGACCTCTCCGGAGAACCAGTTCGTCGCCCAGGACGGGGCGCCTGCCTCGGTGAGCCGGTCCTCCACCATGGACGTTTCCCTGCTCCGCGGACTCCTCGATTCGGCGCGGCACGCTGCCGCAGCCTTGACCGAGCAGCCGCCCTGGCTACAGGAGCTCGCGGACAAGGTGCGCTCCCTTCCCCAACCGGCTATCGGTGGCCGGGGAGAAATCCGGGAATGGTCGTTCCCGGCCATCGAGCATGCGCCGGATCACCGGCACACGTCCCACTTGGCGGCCCTCTATCCGCTGCAGCAGTGGAGCGCCGGTGACACTCCGGCGCTCGCCGCCGCCGCTGCCAGGACCCTGGAACTGCGGGGTCCCGAGTCCACGGGCTGGGCCATGGCCTGGCGCGTTGCCCTCTGGGCGCGCCTTGGCAACGCCGCCAAGGCCGAAGAGAGCCTCAACCTGGCACTCCGTGCGGCCGGGGACGGCTTCGATGAACGCGGCGGGGTGTACCCGAACCTGTTCACCGCCCACCCGCCGTTCCAGATCGATGCGAACTTCGGTGCCACTGCCGGCGTCGCCGAGATGCTGCTCCAGTCCGACGCGACCACCATCCGGCTTCTGCCCGCGCTCCCGGACTCTTGGAGCGAGGGGTCCGTCCGGGGATTGCGTGCCGTGGGTGGAATTGAGGTGGACATCCGCTGGTCCGGCGGCGTCCTTCGCAGCGCCGTCTTGCGGTCCGATGCGGCCGTAAACCGGGACATCGTGTGGAACGGGCGGCAGGTCAGCGCGGCCTTCGGCGGGGGGACGGATCTTGAGCTCGGCTGCCCCAACTTCGGGTGACAATATTTCCCGCTGCCCCGGAACGCCTCAGCTCCCCTACCCCTGCGAGTGCGTCCTGACGTCCGCGCTCGCCGTCGCCTGGAAGCCCAGGTTCCGGGACACGGCCCTGGCGGCGGCGCGGACCGCCGGGGCCAGGACGTTTGGCGGCGTGGATCCGTCCGGAACCACGATGGACAGGGAAGCCACCACGGCACCCTGTGCGTCGTATATGGGCGACGCCACGGACACTGTCCGGGACGGCAGGCTGCGGCGGATCATGGCGATGCCGGTCCGCCGCACATCGGACAAGGTCCGGCGCAACTGGCCCTCCGGCATCTCGGACACGCCCGGCTCGATCTCCGGCGGCCGCTTCAGGATGGTTTCCTGGAACTGCTGGTCCGCTCCCGCCAGCAGCACCAGGCCGATGGCCGTGGACCGCAGCGGTGCCCGGCCGCCCACCCGGTAGGCGACCTCGGTGGCGTCCTTCGCGGATAACCGCTCGATCAGCACCGCCTGCTCGTTGTCCCGCACCGCCAGCAGGACGTGGTGCCGCGTGACCTCGAACAGGTCCTCCAGGTAGGGGAGCGCGATCTCCCGCACGCCGTGACCGCGCGGCGACAGCGAGGCCACTTCCCACAGCCTGACTCCCACCACGTAGCGGCCGTCGTCCAGCCGTTCCAAGGCACCCCACGCCACCAGCCGGGCGATCAGCCGCAGGGCCGTGGGCGTAGGCATGTCCGCGTACCGCGCCAACTCGGACAGGGTGAGCGCCCGGCGCCGGTCCGAGAAAACGGCGAGCAGGCTCAGCGCCCGGTCGATGACCGGTTCGCCCTGTTTTGGCCGCTTGCCGCGGGCGGGCGGGGTATCCGTTTCCGGGGTGGAAGTCATGGCAGTGGTTCCTAGCGCCGTCGATAGTTGCGGTGGCTCGCAGTGAGCTGAACCACAATACTATTCCGACCATTGAAAGCGCCCTGTGGGGGACGGGGGGTGGCGCACGAAGCTGGAACTCCCAGCAATCGCACTCCAGGAGTCCCGCCGCATGACCGCCCCCACCCGGCTTCGGGCCGAGCACCTGTCCGAGGCGATGGGCCTGACCATCCGCGAACCGCGGCTCAGCTGGACACCGCCCGCCGGAACCGTCCGCCAGATCGCGTACCGGATCACGGCCGGCAACGGGTGGGATACCGGGAAGGTGGAGTCGGCAGCGAGCGGCGCCATCCCGTACAGCGGCCCCGGCCTGGATTCCCGGAGCCGCTTCGAATGGCGGGTCCGCACCTGGAACATCGGCCACACCGGCACCGAAACAGCCAGCAGCTGGTCCGAGCCGATGCCTGTGGAGCTCGGCCTCCTGCACGCCTCCGACTGGACGGCGGGGTGGATCGGGCCCGGGGAGGAGGAGGTCCCAGTCCCCGGAGAGCGGCCCGGCTGCGCCCTCACCAAGGACTTCAGGCTGGACGCCGCCCCGGAGAAGGCCCGCGTCTACGCCACCGCCCACGGCATCTACGAGCTCTTCATCAACGGCCGCCGCGTCGGCGACCAGCAGCTCACCCCGGGCTCCACCAGCTACAACACCACCCTCCAGGTCCAGGCCTATGACGTCACCGGTCTCCTCCGCGAAGAGCCAACACCATCCGGGCCATCCTCACCGATGGCTGGTACCGCGGCAGCTTCGGCTACACGCGCGACGCCGGCATGTACGGTGCGCACACAGCCTTCCTGGCGCAGCTGGAGGCGGAGTCCGTGGCAGGCAGGCAGGTCATCGGCACCGACAGCTCGTGGCTGGTGTCCTCAACGGAGATCATCAGTGCCGACCTCATGGCGGGCCAGCGCGTTGATTTTCGAACGGCCGACGGCGTGAGCGCACCTTCTGGGGGCACGGCACCCGTCTCCCCACACGCACCCGGGCCGCGGGCCGCCGTCGTCAGCCGCGGAAGTTTCGACGCACTGGCCGGGCCCCTCGCCCCACCCACCCGGGCGACCATGGAACTCGCCCCGGTGACCATCACCCGCCTTCCGACCGGCCATCAGGTGGTGGACTTCGGCCAGAACATCCACGGCTGGGTCCGCCTCACCCGGCTGGCGGCGCCGGGAGAAACGCTCACGCTGGAATACGGCGAGGCCCTGGACAGAGACGGCGAGGTCACCCGGGACCACCTGCGCCCGCACAATTTCCGTTCACCGGGGTCCTTCCTCGATGCCGGCCAGGTGGACACGGTCATCTCCTCCGGCGCGCCCGGCGAGGTCTTCGAACCACGCCACACCACCCACGGCTTCCAGTACGTGTCCGTCCAGGGCCTCACCCAGGACCTGCGCCCCGGGGACATCACGGCCTGCCTGGTCCGGACGGACCTGGAACGCATCGGCACTTTCCGCTGCAGCGACGAGCGCCTGAACAAGCTCCACGACATCGTGGAATGGAGCTTCCTGGGCAACTCCTGCGAGGTCCCCACCGACTGCCCGCAGCGGGAAAAGGCCGGCTGGACCGGAGACTGGCAGCTGTTCGTCCCCACCGCCGCGTACCTGTACGACGTCACCGGGTTCTCCCGCAAATGGCTGCGGGACGTCCGTGCCGACCAATGGGAGAACGGCGTCATCGCCAACATCTCACCCTCGCCAGGCCCCGCCGTCACCTCGGCCGAATTCACGGGCTTCACCAACGGATCCGCCGGCTGGGGCGACGCGGTGGTCATGGTGCCCTGGGAGGTGTACCTGGCCACCGGGGACGTCTCGATCCTGGCCGAGAACCAGGATGCGATGAACCGCTGGCTCGGCTTCGTGCGGACCTCCGCCGAGAACCGGCGGCACCCCGCCCGGGCCGCCGCAAGCATTGGCCCTGCACCGCACGAACAGTACCTGTGGGACACCGGCTTCCACTTCGGCGAATGGATGGAACCGGACGGACCCGAACCGGACCTGTTCGCGGCCCGCAACGCCGACCACGGCATCGTGGCCACCGCCTACTACCGGCACACCACAAACCTGATGGCACGCATCGCCACGGTGCTGGGGCAGCACGAAGACGCTGCAGAGCTGGCGGAACTTTCATCCCGGATCCGGGACGCCTGGGAAACGGAATACCTCGGCCCCGACGGCCGCGTTACCGACCCCAGCCAGGCCAACTGCGTCCGCGCCCTGGCTTTCGATCTGGTCAGCCCGGAACACCGCGCCGGGGTCACGGCCCAGCTGGTGGAACTGATCCGGAACGCGGGGAACCACCTGGGCACGGGCTTCCTGGCCACGCCCTACCTGCTCCCGGTCCTGGCCGAGAACGGTGAGGTGGACCTGGCCTACCAACTGCTGATGCAGGATTCCGAACCGTCCTGGCTGGCCATGGTGGACCGCGGCGCCACCACCGTGTGGGAACTGTGGAACGGCATCGATGCTGCCGGCGGCGCGCACCAGTCCCTCAACCACTACAGCAAGGGTGCCGTGGTGACCTTCCTGCACCGGTATACGGCCGGGCTGCGCCAGGCGCCGGGAAGCGCCGGCTGGGAACGGACCATCATCGAGCCCCGGCCCGGCGCCGGACTGACCTCCGCATCCACCTCCCACCAGGGGCCACGCGGCCTCATCCAGGTGGATTGGACCATCGCGGAGGGGACGGCGGTTGAAGGAATACAGGACGACGCCGTGCTGACGCTCACTGCTACCATCCCCGCCGGGACCACCGCACAGGTGCTGCTGCCCGGCGAACCCGCCGCCGTCGTCGGGCCCGGAACCCACACTTTCGTTGCCGCCACCGGTGGAGACGCTGCCAAACCAGAGCTGATGAGGAGCACACTATGAAAGTGGATGACGCTACCGAGGTACTCGACCCGTCCCGGCCGGACGTTTCCCGGCCCGGGGGCAGGGACGTTCCGCCGTTCCCGATCTTTGACACGCCCGGAACACCGGAGCCGGTCTCGGACGTGTCGGCCGTGCACCGGGAAGTCACGTATGCCCGGGCCATCGGCTTCCGGCCCCTGAAAATGGACATCTGGCTGCCGCGCCAGGCGTCCGGCCCCACACCGCTGGTGCTCTGGGTGCACGGTGGCGCCTTCCAGCTGGGCGACCGCCGGGAACTGCCGCCCACGTTCGCGCCCAACTCGGTGTTCCGGCTGCTCAACGAGGCCGGCATCGCCTGTGCCACCGCGGACTACCGGCACTCCCTCGAGGCGCCCTTTCCCGCCCAGCTCCACGACCTCAAGGCCGCCGTCCGCTACCTGCGCGAATATGCGGATGAGCTCAACATCGACCCGGACCGCTTCGGTGCCTGGGGCGAATCCGCCGGCGGCCACCTGGTGGCGCTCCTCGGGCTCACCGGGAACCGCGACGACCTCGAAGGCGGACTCGGTGCGCAGGGGCACCCCAGCAGCGTGAGCGCCGTAGTCGACTTTTACGGTGTTTCCTCGCTGGTGGACATCCCTCCCATGGCCACGCCCGAGGGGCTCTTTCCCGCAGCCCTGACGGCGGCAGTGCCCCCGGGAATGTCCCTGCAGCCTGAATACATGCTGGTAGGCGGTTCGGACGACCCGGAGCTGCTGGCTGCGGCCAGCCCGGTCAGCTACGTGGACGCCGGCGCCGCCCCGTTCCTCCTGGTCCACGGTGACTCCGACGGACTGGTGCCGCATTCGCAGACCGACCTGCTGGCCGCCGCGCTCGCCGGTGCCGGAGTGGACCACGAGGTGGTGACCGTCAAGGGCGCCGACCACTGCTTCTTCGGCGCCGAAGACCGGATGGACGGCATCCTCGCCGCCGGTGTGGACTACTTCTCCCGGAAACTGGGTACGCCATGACGCCACGAACAGAACCAGCAGCAGTGTCCCCGGAGGCTTCCCCGGCCGGCGCCCCGGAAGGAGCCGCCGACGGTTTCGCCGAATACCTTGCCAGCCCCGAAGGCCCGCAATTCCTGAACCCGGACGCCGTCCGGACGCCGGGGCCCGATGTCCCCGTCCGCACCGTCACTGCGGATGGGCGGCACGGGCCGGTGGCCATCCGGATCTACGGCGAAGCCGCCGGCACCGGCAGCCCGGCCCTGGTGTGGCTGCACGGCGGCGGCTTCGTCAGCGGCAGCATGGACATTCCCGAGTCTGATTTCTTGGCCCGGGTGCTCGCGGACCGGGGGACGCCGGTGCTATCCGTTGACTACCGGCTGGCCCGGGACGGGGTCTCCTACCCCATTCCGCATGACGACGCCCTGACCGGATGGTTCTGGGCACGGAAGAACGCCGCATCCCTGGGGCTGGATCCGGACCTGCTTTGTTTGGGCGGGGCCGGTGCCGGCGGCAACCTGGCCGTGGGGGCTGCGCTCTACCTGATCGACGCCGGCAAGCCGCTGCCCGCCAAACTCCTGCTGGCCTACCCCTTCCTGCACGCCGAACTCCCGCCGCCGGCCGGCGGACTGGACGAGGCGGTCATGGCCGGGCTGCCGCGGCATTTGCGGTTCACCCTGGAGGACTGCATCCGCACGGCGGAGAACTACGTGGGCGGACCTGTCAGCATGGCGCCGTCCTATGCGATGCCCGGTTACGCCGACCCTGCCGGACTTCCGCCCACCGCGCTCCTGGCATGCGAGTACGACGACGCCCGCGGCTCCACGGAGCTGTTTGCCTCCTCTTTGGAGCGGGCCGGGGTGCCGGTGTCCTATTTCCTTGCCCGGGGCGCGGTGCACGGCCACCTTAACCACACGGCGGGACTTCCCTCAGGGCAGGCGGCACTGGACTTCCTGGCCCGGGAAGTTGCGGGGGCGCACACAGCTCCCCGTTGACCCCGCGGCTACCCGGTGTGAGGATGGCGCCATGAACCAAATCTCCGCCTTTTACACCGGGCCTGGGAGACTTTTGGCGGCGATCAGTTCTGCCTTGGACGCGGCCGGCGTGGACCGCAAAACGCTGCGGGCGGCCGATCTCGCTGCTGTTGACGAGTTCCATATCCGTGGCCGCAGGGCCACCGTGGAAATCATCGAGGCACTCGCCCTCACTGCGGACTCCCATGTGCTTGACCTCGGCAGCGGACTGGGAGGCCCCGCACGGACGCTGGCCGAGATGAGCGGGTGCACCGTTACAGGAATCGACCTCACGCCTGAATTCTGCGAGGTAGCGACGGCTCTCTCAGAGTGGACAGGCTTGTCCGGCCGCACCATGTTCCACATCGGCGACGCGACAGCCACCGGCCTTCCGGACGAATCTGTGGATGCCGCAGTGACCGTCCACGTTGCGATGAACATTCCCGACAAGCCTGCGCTGTATGCCGAAGCGTTCCGGGTCCTTCGACCCGGCGGCAGGTTCGTCGTGTACGACGTCCTGCAGGGTGAAGGAGGCGAAATACACTACCCGGTGCCGTGGGCCAATGACTCCTCGACAAGCTTTCCTGCGACCCTGGAAGACATGCGCGCATTCCTCCCGTCGGCAGGTTTCGACGTCGTCTCGGAAGTCGACTCCTCGGATGAGAGCCTCGCCTGGTTCCAGGGGATGCTCGCCAAAATCCAGCGGGAGGGGCCACCACCAGTAACCTTCTCGACCTTCCTTGGTGACAGTTTCGCCCAAATGACTGCCAACCAGGTGGCTAACCTCGCCGAGCGACGCATCCGGACCGTCATGTTTGTGTGCTCCAGGCCCTGAATGTCAAAAGCCGTTGCCTTGCCAGGGCATCAAATCGCGTAGCGTCCATCTGCCTTCAGGCTGTGCTGCCCGCCGATGCGCGGGTTCGGCCTTTTAGTCTGCGGTGTCTCATAGCCCTAGGGATGCCAATTCCAGTGGTGCCTGCAACACCGGATTTGAGGCACTGAAGTTTCGAGACACATCACGTCGGCCTATGTGATGCTCTTCCTGTCCGCAAGGGGATCCCCTGTCGAACACGGAAGGGCCGTTGGCCGCACCACCGAAACATGAACGCTCAGTTCGGCGTGTGATCCGAAAGGGCTGCGAATCTTTCAGGATCCTCTGCTTGGGGCTCTAATGTTGCTGCGTCGTCGGCTGTTTAGGAATGTCTGCGTCTTCTGCTGGCCAGGATCAGCGCGGCGGCCCCGATCAGGATGGCCGCGCCCACGGTTCCGACGATGACCGGAAGGTAGGACATGTTGGTCCCCGTGTGGTCCGAGCTGGCCTGAGCCGTGGGATCTGTTGTTTTTGTCTGAGCCTGTACTGCTTGGGCCTTGACGGCCGCTAGCGCCGGAATACTCAGGTCCTGGGCCGGGAAGACCGACACCGATTTATCCGCGGTGTTGGTCACCAGAACGGACCCGTTGGGAGCCAGGGCGAGATGTCCGGGGTTCCGGAGCGTCGGCTGGCCACGACGGGCACTTGTTTCACCGGGTGCGATGACGGAGAGGCTGCTGGCTTCGAAAAGAACATAGACAGTGCTGTCCGGGCCGACGGTGATTTCCTTTGGTCCCCCTGGGACCGGCACGCGGTAGGCGACGGCTGAGGCCCCGGCCTTTATCACCGCGACGTCGTCTGAGGTGATGTTGGTGACGTAGGCGGTGCCGTCGGGGCCTATCGCGATCCCGTGCGGAGCGCCGGCGCTGTCAGGTGTCTTCCGGACATCAATGGTGCGTGAAACCGTGCCGGCGCCCGGGGCGATGACCGAGACGGTCCCGCTGTCCTGGTTGGTCACGTAGGCGGTGCCGTCCTGGGCTACGGCTACTTCCTTGGGAGTGCGGCCGACGGCGACCTCCCGGGACGGGGCGTCGGCTCCCGGGGGGATGACCGAGACTGTGCCTAGGAACGGGTTGGGAACAAAGACAGTCCCGTCAGCCCCTGCGGCTATGAGGTGGGCGTCGGCGCTGAGGGTAATCGTGCGTGCCACCGCAGAGGAGCCCTTCGGTATCACCACGAGCTTTTCCTGCTGATCATCGAGGGCCGACCCCTCGACAAACAGGGTGCCGTCCGCAGACAGTGCCATTCCCTTCGGGTTGACACCTGTCATGAGGGTCTTGGTTGGCTTGCTCGCCCCCGCGGGAAGAACGCTTACGCCCCCGCTATCGCCTATATAAGCAGTGCCCTCGCCGTCGATGACGACGCCGAGGGGCCCCTGGCCAACATCAACGACATCCCCCGATGCCATCGACGGGGCAGCGGCAATCAACAAGATGCTGCCAGCGACAGCCACAGCTATGCCCGCGGTGAAGCGCATGCACCTACCCCCAAACGTTGCATGAAGAAGACCTTCGATGAGCATACTGCTGGCAATCTATCCCCGAAGGCCGCAGATCGCCTTGTCCGTTGGCTCATTCGGCAGTTGCGGGATAAGCAGCGACCTTTTTCATCCGCATCACAGTGACGCATCGGGAGATGATCAGCGCGTTCAGGCCGAGAGCGCTGTATTCGACTCCACCGGGCGACTTTGTGGTCATGTAGAAGCCGATGAGGATGAATGCCGCTGCCGTTAGGGCGATCGCGGCGATCAGGGGTGCCTTGGCTGTCGAGAGCCGGGTAACGATGTTCCAGATCCCTGCTCCGACGTAGGCGAGGGCAAGGACGCAGAAGACCGCGATGAGTGCGATGGCGTGAGTCATGGCATCAGCCGGGATGTAGCCGCCGGACGTCGCGGCCGTATTCATCGCACGGATGACCACGGAGATGTCGGTATAGGCGTAAAAGCCCGACGCTAGACCCAGGAACACCGAACTGCATCCCAGGACGAGCCGCCACCGCCGCGACTTCTCAGCGTCCAACGGCGAGAGGACCCCTGCGTCCGGGTCGGGCTCCGAAAGCCGCGGCTGCTGGTGGAGGTACTCCTGGTCATAGCTCATACGGGCGGGCGCTCCTTCTACCATGCAGGAGCGCTCCTTGACGGCCCCCAAACAAGCAGAGCCTATACTGCACCGCGCCAACTCGGGACATCAGAAGAAGTTAACGAAGGTGTCCCCGTGGAGGATCCTTCAGCGGACACTTGGATGGGTTAACACTTAGGGCACCTTTGACGCTCCTACGGACGAATCTATGCGGCTCCGGGGACGTCCCTTGCCTCCCATGGCGTACGCTCCCTTTTTATGCGGAACGCAACGGGCGACGGCACTAGTGACTGGGTCCAAAATGAGTACTGACTTCGAGGCCAAGGGGCCAAATGTGGTCGCATCTAAAGACGGCGAACTCCATATCGCTCGTGTGGGTCTATCTGTCAGCTTTCGGGGACACAAATATGAAATTGACTCAGAAATGCTTGCTCCTCCCATGACCATAGCCATTTACTTCCGGAGCAGCTCGGCGGCGAAGGCGGCCGCCAAGGCCCATGAACTAGGGCAGCTACGGGAATTTGTCCGGGATGCGCTGACCTTCAGAGGGTTCGATGTCGAGATTGACTAGCCTTCGTCTTCTCCAGGCATCTGTCTAAGATTTCGCCCCTGCGTCCGGTGGGACGGGGGGCGAGCTCGACTGGGATTCACCAGAACGTACGGTGGAGGATCCCTCACCGGACTCGTTCGTTCGCTAGGAATCTTTCAGAATGGAAGCCCTGTACCAGGCAGCCAAACGCTGCGGTCCTTGGACATTAGAGTGGTTCGTCGACTGCGTTTTCGCGGCGGCGGATCTCCTTGTTGACCAGCACCGCTTGCAGGAGAAAGCCAACACCAAAAATGACCAACAAAGTCGTTCGTAACGGATGGATCCATATCACTGCTAGGACGAGCCACGCGATCCCGAGTACAACGCCACTGGTCCTCATTGCTCGCAGATAAGACAGGGGCCGCTTTGGGAAGCGCATTGCGGTTCGAAAGTAACGCTGTAGAGCCTTAAGCATCGCAATCTCCTCCCTGCGCTGGGTCCTCACATCCTACTTGTTTGGCGTAAAGCAGCGGCACTCAGCCGACGACTTTTCTCGGGCTTCAACGAAGGCGAGGTTTCGGCAGGTCATGTCCTCGTCGCCTTCAATTTATTGAAGGCCCTAGCTTCCTCATACTTTTCGCCCCAGGGGATTCCGGTGTGCGTCATTGGGGGGGGGTGGCGCAGCGAACGTCCAAGCGTCCGGATGAGGATCCCTGAGCGGGCGCTATGCACTCGAATAACTAATCCCTTTGGTTGACGTTTATCACTCGGAGTCCTATTCGCCGACTGGTTGATGGAGATGGTCAGTGCTCCTTCGACTCGGGCCTGGAGTTCCAGGCTAGAAGTACCTCGCAAAGATGGTGAACACGTAGGCCACGAGGAAGAAATATCCCAGAGCAAAAGCAGTCTGATACGGCCATCGGGTACGTCGGAGGTTGTCTTTTTCGACTGAATGCTGGCCAGAGGTTCCAGGCCGGAACGTCTGAACTGGAGGCAATTGCACTTGGAAGATGATCACTGCAAGGAGCTGTAGGTCTGCTGCGGTATAGGCGAGCAGGGGTAGCCCGACGAAGACTGTGACGGGGGGAAGCAGAAGCTCCACTCCGATGGCGGCGACGTTTCCTGCCAGCTGGAACCGTTCGAAGAACTGATCCGGGCGGGATCCCTCTTTGATGGGATATCGATAGCGTCCTGCCGTGCCAATTGCCAGTGAAACAAGACCCAGTGCCAGGAGTATGAGAAACCGTTCCATTAATGGCGCCCACGGCTGGCGGCGGCAGCAAATTTATACCAATTAGCACTCACGAGATTGACCCTAGTGGGTCGGAGATCAACGGGACTACGACTTGGAAGTGAGTCCTCTTCCGAATGCCTTACTCAGGGTGTCGGAGAAACGGAGCCGTTCAACCTGCACAGCCGGCCACAGCGACGTCCGCGTCTGCGGCATGTCTGTGGATGACCTGATAGCTACAGCCGAGTGCATTTGCGACCACGGTTGGTGGCGCTTTATCGACAAGGCTTCACAGGGCAAGGCTCCTTGCACTGCCGCCATCGCCATCGCCTCCAACGAATCCTTCTCCGGCTGGACCAAAACCTTCAGCGACCCGCGTCTATGCGCCGCAATCGTGGACCGTCTCACCTTCAACGGCACCATCATCGAAACAGGCACTGACTCCTACCGCCTCGCCCACACCATCGCCCAACATAACGCCAGCTAATCGCTGGACCCGTGCCGGTTGCCGTAGCGTCGGGTGCGCATGATCCAGTCCACGGGGTAGCCGAGTTCCTCGAGAGTGAGTAACAGCGGTTCTGGGCTGAACGTGAGGACTTGCATCTCAAAGTGGTCTCCACGGATGTGAACGCGATTAGAAAACCATCCAGGCGTAGTGAAGACCTCCGCAACCTGCTCACGCTCAAAGCGCCATGGACCCACTAACATGCCCAACCCAAACCGCGCCCGAAACTCGAGGCGCTCCCGCGTGGCCGTAAATTCGATCAACGGTACCGTGGCCCGAATCGTTCGATATTCCATCCCGACATTGACGCGATAAGGGCCAACGCCCTTTCCGTCTCCCGCGACCTTATCCATAAGGATCACCGTATAGGCCTCTCTTCTGACTTTGAAGGGGCGTCTAAAACGACGGACCAAAATGCCGAGGGCAGCACCCGAACTGACGGGTTAGATGAGACAGAGGACCAAATCCGGCACGCTGACCGATTAGATGAGAACACTGACAACTATGGTGAGACCGGACAGTGGGGCCAGGAGTAACCGTCCTAGCGGGGCCAAAAAAGGTTGACATAGTCAGCTTTAGTAGGGCACCGATAGCAGCGTCCGGTGAAGGATCCCCATCCGGCACCCAACTTCACTTGGTGCAGACACGTCACGCCCCGGGCTCTCTCGCGTTAACCCGATGGAGCCGCAGAGGAGTCTAAGCACGCGACGGACTCGGGGTTTACACGTCGGGAACCCGTGTGCAGGCTAAAGCCGCCTTCCTCGACGGTGCTGTCGCCAACAACGGGTTCCTGATCGTGACCGCAACTAACTGACAAATCGGGGCGGACTCACCTGATACCTGTAGAACTTCAGGTCATCGTGACCTTGATACCGGTGAAATTTTGAGTCAGTCGCTATGACTACCCCAATGTAGAAGTTTTCACTGACATCTTCCTCCGTCGTCCGGTACGAGAAGTTCACGGAATCTCCTCGAGCGACTTCACTCCGGTCCCTGGAGACATACTGAGACTGCTTTGTCTTTTGGAGATACCAAATGACGGGCCTTCCGTCAGCGCTAATAGCTGACGCTTCAAACGTCAGTAGGTCGCCCACATCGACCCGTGTCGTCGGGATTGCGTAGTGCGCATTCTCACCCCGCGTCCCGAAACAATCCGTGACTTTCTCGATACTTGGGTAGTAATTCGACGATTCGTCAACCAATGCTCTGTACCTCGAAACTTGATTCCTAATCTGACCGGCAATGCCGGAAACGAGATCCCGTTCAAACTCCATGAGTTCCCTGCTGTGCGCAATGGAGTTGCGCACGTCCTCCACGACTTTGAAATAGACCAAAGTGCGCTGGCGGTCATCAAAGACCAGCTTAAACGCTTCCCAATTTTGTTTG
The DNA here is from genome assembly GCF_030944625.1 of Arthrobacter sp. SLBN-112. Taxonomy (NCBI): domain Bacteria; kingdom Bacillati; phylum Actinomycetota; class Actinomycetes; order Micrococcales; family Micrococcaceae; genus Arthrobacter; species Arthrobacter sp. SLBN-112. The sequence continues at coordinate 412,797 of NZ_JAUSXY010000001.1, read as the reverse complement.
ATCATGGTCGTCAGGTGATGCGTCTCAACGTATTCGAGCAGGTCGCCGGAAGTCGCTGCACCGTCACGTCGCTTTCGCTCCTCCTGGCGCTTCTCCTCAAGACGACCTACGTCGGGAGCGCCGCGGGCGGCAACCCAATCTCCGCCGATCACGTGCCTGATGGCGAGACGCAGGGCAACCTCGATCGCTCGTAGCGAGTCCGACGGATCCATGGTCGGATGCTATCCCGAATCAAGTGGCTTCCCTTGTTGCGCCGTTCCATAAGACGGTCGTCGAGCGCGCAGCCAGGCATGGATTCGTCCGTTGGCGCCGTTGCTAGCCTCTATACGCACGTTTACCCCGCACGATGAAATGTACGGTGAAGGTGCCTTAACCGCTACACGCCGAACCGTCTCGTAACCCTTGTGATAAGTGACGTCTCAGTGGTCCACGGACAAATTGTCGGAGCTGCCCGTACTCGTGCAGCCAAATAGTTCTCGTAACTATGTCGCATAACCTCGCGTTCGACTCGCTGCACGCTTCGTTATGTATAGGACACCGGAGAGCAGCCTGTGACGGTGTCGCTCGGCCGGCGGCCGCCTACTCCGCAGCGCCCCACAGCGCCTTGCGCAAAAGCCGCTTCAGTTCCTGCGACTCCTCCCCGGACAGTGCGGCCAGCTGGTTCAGCTCCGCCTGGTCCAGCGCCGCGCGGGCCTTGGTGTGCATCCTGCGACCCCCGGCCGTTGAGACGATGATCTTGGCCCGCCGGTCCTGCCTGCCCTGGGCCCTCTCCACCAGGCCCCGGCGCTCCAGGTCGTCCACCAGCGTGACCACCTGGCTGGGGTCCAGGCTCAGGAAGTCCGCCAGTTCCCGCTGCGTGGGCTCCAGTCCGCTGCACGCCAGCGTCAGGACCGAGAAGGAGCGCTCCCGCAGGCCAAAGTCAGCCAGGGCCTTGTTGTTCAGCACCGAGCCGGCGGCGTGCAGTTTGGCCAGCAGCAAGCCCGCATCAGTGCCGATCCTGGCGGCCGCGAGGCGCGGGGTCTGAACGTCTGTGCCCAAGGTGGCCATCACAACTCCGGTACTGGTAAAAAACAATCGTTGACTTTATCAATGATTCGTAATTTCATTGATTCCACCAAGGGTCTCACACCGCAGAGGGGCACCCGAGCGGCTTCGGCCCGGTGCCCGGCTTGGGCGGTCAGGCCTGTGCGGGCTTTCCGAGCGAGGCTGTCCGGACAGTAACTCCGAGGTCGCGGATGTTTTCCTGCATCTCCCGGGGCAATTGGTCGTCCGTCACAATGCCGTCCAGTTTCTCAAGCGGGGCCACATTGAAGCGGGAAACGGTGCCGAACTTGGTGCTGTCGGCCAAGAGGAAGCATGACGATGAGGCTTCGAGGGCGGCCAGCTTTACCTCCACCTTGTCCATGGACGGGGTGGTGATGCCCCTGGCCATGTTCCACGTACCCGTGCTGAGGAAGCACAGATCGATGTTGACGGCCTTGACTGCGTCGGCTGCGATCCGTCCACAGCTGGAGGCGCTGGAGGGATCCACGGCGCCGCCCGTATGGATGGTTTCGATGTGGGGATAGGCAAAGAGGCTGGTGACCACATAGAAGTCGTTGGTTACAACAGTGACATTCTGGCGCCCGGCGAGGTACGGAACCACCGACTGGCACGTGGTACCGGCATCGAGGAACACCACCATGCCGTCTTCCACCATCCCGGCGGCGAGTTCAGCGATGACCTGTTTGCGGGGGAGTTCCAGCTGCGCGCGGAATTCACGCTCGCGGGGCGGTTCCTGGCTGGTCCACTCGGCCAGCCGCACGCCTCCTTGCACCGACACCACCTGGCCTTGGTCCTCCAGGGCCGTGATGTCCCGACGGACCGTCATATGGGAGACGTTCATGTATTCCGTGAGGCCGCGGATACTCAAGATTCCCTCCCTTCGCAGCAAGCGCAGGATCTCCTGGTGGCGCTGCTCCGGGATCAGGGGACGAGCTGTTGGACTCACGTGGTTCTCCTTTGGCCGTGGCAGCTTCATCTTAACAAGTTTTAACAGAGTGTTCCCATTTGTGAATCTTTGGGCTAATCTCTTAATCGATGTTAAACAAATTTGAGACCCTTGAGACCATCGTCCGCACCGGAGCGCTCCTCATCGCGCGGCTCGACACAGCCGACGAGGCCTACCGTGTCGCCGAGGCTGCCATCGATGGCGGCATCCGTGCCGTGGAAGTGCCGCTCACTGTGCCGGGTGCACTCGGTGTTATCGAACGCCTGGCTGACAAGTACGGCGACCAGGGAATCGTGGTGGGTGCCGGAACGGTGCTCGACGCCGAGGCCGCCTACGCTTCGGTGTCGGCCGGGGCACGGCTGTTGGTCAGTCCCCAACTGAATCCCGCCATGATTGCCACGGCCAACCGCTACCAGGCGGTGACCGCCAGCGGGGCCTTCACGCCCACCGAAGTACTCAACACGCTTGAGGCGGGGGCGGACATTGTGAAGCTGTTCCCGGCCGAACTCGGTGGCCCGTCCTACGTCAAGACCATTCTGGCGCCCCTGCCCCAGGCGCCAATCATGCCGTCCGGCGGGGTCAGCCCCGCCAACGTTGGCGACTGGTTTGCCGCCGGAGTCACCGCCGTCGGCGTTGGCAGCTTCGTCACCAAGGCAGCCCAGCAGGACGGCGACTACGGCAAAGTCGCGGCGGCCGCCCGCACCTTCCTCGCAGCAATCGAAAAAGCCCGCCGCTAAGGGCGGCCCCCCGATACCGGCAGCCCGTTGCCGACAGAACAGAACACAAAGGAGTGAGCTGCATGAGCCAAGCTTCAGCAGAAATCCACGCGTCCACGGAAAAGCCCGGGCGAAACGTGCGGATCAGGTGGTACCTGATTGCGCTGCTCGTCATCGGCGGCATCGTCAACTACCTGGACCGGAATAACCTAAGCATCGCCAACACCACCATTGCCAAGGAGTTCGGCCTCAACGCCCTCCAGATGGGGCTGCTGCTGTCCGCCTTCTCGTGGCCCTACGCCATTGCCAACCTGCCGGCCGGCTACCTGGTGGACAAGTTTGGTCCGAAGAAAATGTTCGCTTGGGCAGCAGGGCTGTGGTCCATCGTCTCCATGCTTTCCTCCATGGCGAACTCCTTTGGATTCCTTTATGCGGCCCGCGTCGCCCTGGGCGTCGCAGAGTCGCCGTTCTTCACCTCCGGGCTCAAGGTGGCTGACAAGTGGTTCAACAAAAACGAGCGTGCACTGCCCGTCTCGATCGTTAACACCGGTTCACAGATTGCCAACGCCATCGCGCCGCCGCTGCTGACCTTCCTCATGCTCACCATGAGCTGGCGGGGCATGTTCCTGGTCATCGGCGCCCTCGGCGTCATCGTTGCCCTGGTCTGGCTGCGGATCTACCGCGATCCCACCATGAAGGAACAATTCATCATCAAGGGCGAGGAGTTCGAGGAGCAGGTGAAGCCCAAGGAGAAGCCGGCCGGCTGGGGTGAACTGCTCAAGAAGAAGAACACCTGGTTCATGGTCCTGGGCGCCTTCGGCATCTTCTACACGGTCTGGGTGTACCTCACGTGGCTGCCCAGCTACCTGCAGACCGCCCGTGGTTTCAGCCTCAGCCAAATTGGCTGGCTGGCCGGACTGCCGTTCCTGTGCGGCATCGCAGGCGTGCTTGCCGGCGGCATCTTCTCCGGCAAAGCGATTGCCCGCGGCGTCCCCGTGATCCGTGCCCGCAAGATCCCGATCGTTGGCGGAGCGCTCCTGGCCGCAGCCGCAGTATTGCCCGTGGCCTACGTCGAGAACACGGCCCTGGCCATCGTCCTGCTGTCCGTTGGCTACTTCGCGGCCCAGGTTCCCATCGGCGTACTCTGGACTCTTGCCTCGGATATCGCCGAGCCCAACCAGGTGGCATCCCTGGGCGCCATCCAGAACTTCGGCGGCTTCCTCGGAGCCGCGGTGGCGCCCATCGTTACAGGCCTTATCCTTGATGCCACCGGCGGCAACTACACCCTGGTGTTCCTGATTGGCGGTGTGCTGCTGATTGTGGGCGCCGCGTCATACGGCTTCTTCGTCAAGGACCGCCGCAAGCCGGCCGCGGCGTAACGCCCACGTTCCGGGCCTCCACCAAGCCACAGTCCAAGGAAGAACAAGCAGTGACCAGTACCATCCCCAAAGTGTTCTTTGTGATCGGGCCCGCTGGCTCCGGGAAATCCAGTGTCAGCCGCCATCTCGCGGAGCGGTTCGGCGCCGCGCACATCGACAAGGACACCGCCACCATCCGGTTCACCGAGCTGTTGCTGAAGCTCAATGGCTCGGACCCGAACGAGCGGGACAACAACGAGTTCTACCAAAACGTCATCATGCCGCTGGAGTATGCGTCCATCCTGGACCTGACCCGTGACAACCTGCGGGCGGGCAACTCGGTAGTGCTGGATGCTCCCTTCGGCCGGTTCTTTCCGGACGATGACTACCTGGCCAAGGTCCGGGCCGGGCACCAGTGGCCCGACGCCGAACTCATCGTGGTCCACGTGCGGCTGGCAGGGGAGGCCTTGCGCCGGCGCCTCATCGCCCGCGGGTACCCTCGCGATGAGTGGAAGCTGGCCAACTGGGAAACGTTCTGGGCGGGCGCACAGGGTGATTCCTGCCGGTGGAGGGACGCGCGCCACCTGGACTTTGACAACAGCGGCGCTGCCGTTGATGTCAGTGACTTCGCCGCCGCGGTGACTGCCGGGGCGGCGTAGGGCACGGCTTAAGGACAACGGAAGGACAGGGGTCGACGGCGGGAAGGGCCGCCGTCGACCCCTGTCCTTTTTGCTCCCTGGGGGCAGGGCCGACGGCACCCGGGCTCTTCCTGTTACCCGTTCCGGTCATCAATTGGCGGAATCCTATAGGACAGTGCCACGATGATTGGATGCTTGAGGCAACTAAACCCCACAATTCCCCGGACGGGACACCCGTCAACCCGGCACTGGAAGCGGAAAGCAGGATCGCCCGCATTGCGGTGACGGTGTTCCCCATCCTGGTGGTCGTCGCAGGCATCGCCGGCTTCCTGCTCCCCGGAGTCTTCAAGCCCATGGGACAGAGTGTGCCTTACCTGCTGGGCATCATCATGTTCTGCATGGGCCTGACCCTGACCCCGCCGGATTTCGCGGCGGTGGCCAAACGTCCATGGGCGGTGGCGCTGGGTATCGTTGCGCACTACGTCATCATGCCCGGCGCCGGTTGGCTCATCGCCGGCGCCCTCAACCTCAGCCCCGAACTGGCCGTCGGCGTCATCCTGGTGGGCTGCGCACCCTCCGGGACCGCCTCGAACGTGATGGCGTTCCTGGCCAAGGGCGATGTGGCCCTCTCTGTGGCGGTAGCATCCGTTTCCACCCTGATCGCACCGATCGTCACCCCGCTGCTGGTGCTGTTCCTGGCCGGTTCGTACCTCCAGATCGACGCCGCCGGCATGGTGTTGGACATCGTCAAGACCGTGCTGCTGCCGGTGGTGGCGGGTCTCCTGGCCCGGCTGTTCCTCAAGAAGGCCGTGGCGAAGGTGCTGCCCGCACTGCCGTGGGCCTCCGCCGTCGTGATCTCCTTGATTGTGGCCATTGTGGTGGCCGGCAGCGCCAGCAAGATCATCGATGCGGGGGCCATCGTGTTCCTCGCCGTGGTGCTGCACAACGGCTTCGGCCTGGGCCTGGGCTACCTGGCCGGCAGACTGGGCCGCCTGGATGACAAGGCGCGCCGTGCCTTGGCCTTCGAAGTGGGGATGCAGAACTCCGGCCTCGCATCGACGCTGGCCATCGCTCACTTCACCCCGCTGGCCGCGCTTCCATCCGCCGTGTTCTCCCTGTGGCACAACATCTCCGGCGCCATCGTCGCCGCCTGGCTCGCCCGGCGCCCGCTGACGGACAAGCAGCCCTAAGGGGCCCGTTTCCCGCCATCCATTCCGGGTACGGAAGCGGTAGGGGGCAGCGCCGCCCGCGCGGCCCCTGCCAATTCCGAACGGGAGAGGGAGAGATGGCTCGAGTCGACCGAATAGCTGAACCTTGGGGAACGCGGACACCATACGGCAGCGGCGGCGACTGGCCGGTCCGCGTGGACACCCACCTGGCCGAGGGGGTCGTCCCGGAGGGCGTGGACAGGTGGGTCCAGACGGCGTCGCTCCTGCACTCAAACGGCGACGCCATGGACATCGCCGTCAAGGACAACAGGATCGTCGGCGTGCGCGGGCGTGCCGTGGACCGCGTCAACCACGGAAGGCTGGGTCCGAAAGACCTGTACGGCTGGCAGGCGAATGCCTCACCGGACCGGCTCACCAGACCCCTGATCCGCGAGGGCGGCAAGCTGGTGGAAACGGACTGGGACACGGCCATGCAGCGTGTGGTGGACCGATCAAAGGCGCTGCTGGCCGAACAGGGCCCCAGCGCAATCGGCTTCTACACCACCGGCCAGCTCTTCGCCGAGGAGTATTACACTTTCGGCACCCTCGCCCACGGCGGCATCGGCACCAACCACGTGGACGGCAACACCCGGCTGTGCACGGCGACGGCGGGGGAGGCGCTGAAGGAATCGTTCGGCTGCGACGGCCAGCCCGGCTCCTACACTGATGTGGACCACGCCGATGTCATCGCCCTGTACGGACACAACGTGGCAGAGACCCAGACCGTTTTATGGACCAGGATGCTGGACCGGCTCGCCGGCCCCAACCCGCCCAAAATCATTTGCGTGGACCCGCGCCTCACACCGGTGGCAAGGGTGGCGACAGTGCACCTGGCCCCGCGGCCCGGCACCAACGTGGCCCTGATGAACGGCATCCTGCACGAAATCATCAGCAACGGTTGGGTGGACCAGGAATACATCCAGGCGCACACGGTGGGGTTCTCTGAGCTGGAAAAGGAGGTCAAGAACTATCCGCCCGCCCTGGTGGCGGAGATCTGTGGTGTCCCGGCGGAGAAGATCCGGGAGGCCGCCGGCATCATCGGCCACGCCGAGCGGCTGCTGTCCACGGTGCTCCAGGGTTTCTACCAGTCCAACCAGGCCACCGCCGCCGCCGTGCAGGTCAACAACGTCAACATCATCCGCGGCATGCTGGGCAAGCCCGGCTGCGGCATCCTGCAGATGAACGGACAGCCCACGGCGGAGAACACGCGCGAATGCGGGGCCGACGGCGACCTTGCCGCCTTCCGCAACTGGTCCAACGACGCGCACATCCAGGACCTGGCAAGGGTCTGGAACGTCGACCCCATGTCGATTCCGCATTACTCGCCTCCCACCCATGTCATGCAGATGATGCGGTATGTGGAGGACGGCTCCATCCGGATGCTGTGGGTCAGCGGCACCAATCCTGCCGTTTCGCTGCCGGAGCTGGCGCGCATCCGCAGCATCCTCCAGCAGGACCGGCTGTTCCTGGTGGTCCAGGACATCTTCCTGTCCGAGACTGCCCAGCTGGCCGACGTCGTCCTCCCCGCCGCAACTTGGGGCGAAAAGACGGGAACCTTCACCAACGCGGACCGCACGGTGCACCTCTCGGAAAAAGCCGTGGAGCCGCCCGGTGAGGCCAAACCGGATCTGGAGATCTTCATCGACTACGCCCACCGGATGGGCCTGCAGGACAAGGACGGGCAGCCGCTGATCAAATGGCACGACCCCGAGTCCGCCTTCGAAGCCTGGAAGGAATGCACCCGCGGCCGGCCCTGCGACTACACCGGCATCACCTACAGCAAGCTGCGCGGCGGCTCCGGGATCCAGTGGCCGTGCAACGACGAGAACCCGGATGGCACCGAGCGGATCTACGCCGACGGCAAGTTCTGGGCGCACCCCGAGTACTGCGAGACCTATGGGCGTGACCTTCTCACCGGCGCGCCCGTTGAGCCCACGGAGTACAAGGCGCTGAACCCGGAGGGCAAGGCCATCATCAAGGCAGCCGAGTACATGCCGCCGCATGAGCTGCCCAGCCGGGAGTTCCCGCTGCAGCTCATCACCGGCCGCACGCTCTACCAGTTCCACACCCGCACCAAGACAGGCCGGGCCCCGGAGCTGCAGGCGGCCGCACCTGACGTGTGGGTTGAGTTGTCAGCGGACGACGCCGGCGCTTATGGAATTGCCGAGGGCGACCTGGCGGAAGTGGAGACACCCCGCGGTTCCGTCCGGGCACAGGTGCGGATCGGGGGGATCCGCAGCGGGGTCCTGTTCCTGCCCTTCCACTACGGCTACTGGGACACTGACGGCGGGCACCAGCCGGACGGTGCCGGCCGGGCTGCAAACGAACTGACCATCACCGATTGGGATGCGGCCTCCAAGCAACCGATCTTCAAGACGGCAGCTGCCCGCATCACCCGGATCTCCGCCGGCGACGGACCGTCCCCGGCACCCACCACCACGGCATCGGCACCGGTGGGAGACTTTCCCGAGGCGGCCAGGACCAAGGGAATTGCCACCGCGTTGGCAGATGAATCCACCGGCACTCCAGGAGGGGCGCGATGAAATTCGGACTTGTCCTCGAAGAGATGCACCGCTCCGAAAACGACCTGGCTCATCACCTGCTGGTCGTTTCGGAGCGTCACAAAGTGGACCACGAGATCTACCACCTGGCACGGGACCTGGCGCGGTGGTCCCAGCAGCATGTGCGGGACATCGCGGCGATCGCCGGGAACTACGGCCAGGACCTGGACCCGGAGCCGCGCGGCGAAGCGGGGCTGATGGAGACCATTCGGGAGAAGGGCAGCGAGATGGTGGGCCGGCGCCCCGAAACCGGGATGCTGCTGCTGCGTGACCTGCGCGAGCTGTACCTGAAGGCCTGTGGTGTCTCGGCCGACTGGGAGCTGCTGGCCCAGGCCGCGCAGGGCATGAAGGACAAGGACCTGCTGGCCTTGGCTGAGCGCTGCCATCCACAGACGATCCGCCAGATGAAGTGGGCCAACGGCAAGCTGAAGGAGTCCGCCACGCAGATCCTGGTCAGCTGATCTTCCGCGCTGCATCATCCGCACACCCGTACGACCCCGCACTGCCCTGATCCAGTTTCATTCAGTGAAACCGGCGGCGCGCGCAGTGCCGCCGATGCCCCAGAGTTGAGTCCATGAACGCGGACCCCAGAATTGGCCCGCACCCAGCTCCACAGGACAGAAACGGCGCGGCACATATGGAGTCAACGATGACGGCACTGCGGATCCTCCGGGGGGTCGAGTTCGCCCGGCCACAGAACGAGGGCCCGCTGCTGCTTGACCTCTACCTTCCAGAGACGGCGGACGCGGGGCCCGTGGTTACCGGGGATGCAGGGAAAGGCGGCCGCCGGTCCGGCCTTCCCGCCGTGGTCCATTTCCACGGCGGCGGGTGGCGGACGGGGGAACGCTCCTCCCTCGGGCCGGGCGTGGACGGGTTGGGCCTCAGTCCCATCGAAGAGCTGGCCGGGGCCGGCTTTGTGGTGGCCTCGGCCGATTACCGCCTGACGGACACAGCCACCTTCCCGGCGCAGCTGCTGGACGCCAAAGCGGCCGTCCGCTGGCTCCGGGCCCACGCGGCTGACTGCGGGGTGGACCCGGACCGGATCTACGCCTGGGGTGACTCTGCCGGCGGCCATCTGGCCAGCCTCGTCGGGCTTGCCGCCCGGGTAGCGGAACCGAAAGATACGGACGCCGCGGAGCCCACGCCGCCGGACGCCAACCCGGCATCCGGCGGCGATGACCGCGTGGCCGGCGTCGTTGCCTGGTACCCGCCCACAGACCTGGTGCGCATGGGCGGACAGGCCAGGCCGGACGCCGTGGCCCGCGCAGACGATCCCGGCTCCCGCGAAGCACTCCTGCTCGGCGCCCAGCCGGCCGGCGCCCCGCGACAAGGCCAAGGCTGCCAGCCCCCTCACCTACGTTCACCCGGACGCTCCGCCCTTCCTGCTGATCCACGGAACGGCCGACCGCTTCGTCCCCGTGGCCCAGTCCACCGGCTTCGCCGCCGCGCTGGAAGCCGCGGGCAACGCCGTCGAACTCCTCCTGCTGGAGGACGCCGACCACATGTGGCAGCTCCCGGATGGCGGCAGCACGGCCGCAGAACAGGCAACCGCCGCCACCATCGACTTCTTCCGCCGACACGCGGACCAGCACTGAATTCCAACATCATGCCCGGAGCGAACGCGCCCGGGAACCGGACCTGAAAGGCCCCCATGCAGTTCATCGGCATCACCCACCACGGCGAACCCTGGGCAGCAGCCCTCGCCGGTACCCGCATCTTCCCGCTCATACCCGTCACCGGATTCTGGGCCGACGCCGAGGGCTGGCAGGACAAGGCCGCGGGCCTGGTTGCCGGCGCGGCGGAAAATGGCACGTCCGACGCCGGCGCCTGGCTGGAGCGCGGCAGCGTCACCGAGGTGCCGCTGGTCCCTGCGTCCGCCCGGGTTATCTGCGTCGGGCTGAACTACAAGGCGCACGTTGCCGAAGGCAGCTTCAAGGACCAGGAACTGCCGCCGTACCCCACCCTTTTTGCCCGGTGGACGGCGTCCTTGTCCGTGGGCAATGTTCCAGTCCCGGTCCCGGCGGGGGAAGACGGGCTGGACTGGGAGGGCGAGGTGGCCGCGTACATCGGCCGCCGCGTCGAATCCGCGGACGAAACCGCGGCGGCGGACGCAGTCTTCGGCTACTCCACGTTCAACGACATCACCGCACGCAGAGCCCAGAAGCTCACCTCACAGTGGACCCTTGGCAAGAACGGCGACTTCAGCGGCCCGCTGGGGCCCCTGGTCAGCCGCGACGAAGTGGGCGACCTCCGCGATGGCCTGCAGGTCCGCACCCGCGTCAACGGCATCGAAGCCCAGAACGGCAACACCCGGGACATGATCTTCTCCGTCCCCGCCATCATTGCCCTCATCAGCCAGACGTTCACGCTGCACCCCGGCGACGTCATCGCCACCGGAACCCCCGAAGGCGTGGGGTACGCCCGCACCCCGCAGTGGCTCCTGCAGCCCGGCGACACCGTGGAAGTGGAGATCGAGAAGCTCGGCACCCTGACCACGCCGGTTGGGGACCGATCCCTTCGGAGCCGTGCCTGATGAATGCCTTCAAGCGCGCTGCGGACATTCCGGCGGAGGCCCAGGTCCTTATCGCCGGCGGCGGACCCAGCGGGTTGTTCCTGGCATTGGACCTGGCCTCGCGGGGAATCGCCAGCACCGTCATCGAACCCCGCACCGCCGTGGACCACACCCGGCCGCGGGCCAAGACCACCAACGCCCGCACCATGACCCACCTGAGCCGGCTGGGGCTCGCGGACCTGCTCAGGGACGAGGCGCCGCTGCCGCTGGAGTACGGGCAGGACGTCATCTTCTGCACCGGGCTCACGGGCCCCTCCGCCCACGAGCTGCGCCGGTTCCGCAACGCCTTCCAGCTGGTCGCCGGCCGGTACGGCCCGCAGCCGGAGTGTGGCCAGCAGGTGCCGCAACCGGTCCTCGAAGACGTCCTGCGCTCCGCCGCAGCGGACAACCCCCTGGTTACGTTCGTGACCGGGTGGGCCGTCACTGACGTCAGGCCTGCCGGCGGCGACGCTGCCACCGGGCCGCACGCCGTCGTCGTCACGGATTCCTCCGGTGCCCGCCGCACCATCACCGCGCGGTTCCTCATCGGCGCCGACGGCGGGTCCTCCACCGTGCGCCGCAGCCTGGAGCTGCGGCTGGAGGGTGGCTCCGCGGCGCTGTCCAACGTCAGCATCCTGTTCCGCTCGCAGTCCCTGGCATCCGCCATCGCACTGGATCCTGCCGTCCAGTACTGGGTGGTGGGATCGGAAACCTCCGGCATGGTGGGGCCCATGGACCTGGCCGGCACCTGGTGGGCGATCATCCAGGGCGTGGATCCGGCCGTCAACGTCACCACGGAAGACGCCGCCGCGATGGTCCGCTCACTCGTGGGCTCGGAGGTGGACATTGATGTGGTGGCCACCGATCCGTGGACCGCCCGGATGCTGCTGGCCCCGGAGTACAGCCGCGGCACCATCTTCCTGGTGGGCGACGCCGCACACCTGAACCCGCCGTGGGGCGGCCACGGCTTCAACACCTGCATCGGCGACGCCGCCAACCTTGCCTGGAAGCTCGCCGCCACCATCAACGGATGGGCCGGGCCGGAACTGCTGCCCAGCTACGGGGAAGAACGCCGGCCGGTGGCAGCCCGCACCATCCGCGACGCCGCGGAAAACGGCAAGGCACTGGCCTACCACTTCGCGGATCCGCACCTGGCGGCCGCCGGACCCCGGGGCGACGCCGCGCGGCAGGCTGCCAACGCGGCGCTGGCCGTGAAGCGGAGCGAGTTCGACTCCCTGGGCCTGGTGCTGGGGTACTCGTACGCGGAGTCGTCGCTGGTGGTGCCGGACGGCCTGCCCGTACCGGCGGAGGATCCCATCCACTACGTTCCCTCCGCCACCCCGGGCGCCCTGCTGCCGCATGCCTGGCTGGCGGACGGCACCTCCCTGTACAGCCATTTGGGAACCGGGTTCACCCTGCTGGCCGACGCCGCCGCGCTGGGAGGGGTGCCGGCGGCGGAGGTTTTCCGGCCGGTGCTGGCGGCCGCCGCCCGGACCGGCGTCCCGGTGACCGTCGCCGTCGTCGGACCATCCGACGACGGCACGCAGCTTTCCGCCGTATGGGGCGCCGGCATCCTGCTGGTCCGCCCGGACCAGCACGTGGCGTGGCGGGGGAATTCCGCCGCGGCCGCGGGCGCAGCCTTGTCCGCGGCGGCCGGTTGGTCGCCCACTTCACTTGAGACCACCAGGAGCATCCGTGCAGACGCCGTCCTTCCGTGACTACCTGTTCGCCCCAGACCACCCGCGCGTGGCAGGGATCCGCGGCCTTGATGCCCGCGAGTACGCGGCAGCGGCGAAGAGCGATTCGTTCGCCGGGCCCATGATCGAGGGGTGGCAGCAGCTTTACCCGCAGCCCTTCACCGGGATTACCAGCGACGGCGACCGGCGGGAAGGCTTGTACCCGCTTGGCCCGGCACGGCCCGGCGAAGAGGCGCCCACCGCGGAGATGGTGGCTGCGGCCCGCAAGCTCCTGGATGCTGCCACTGCGGACCAGGCCCGGAAGCTGGGCTACGCCGTGGACGCCCCCGAATGGCAGAGCTGGGCCAACCCGGAGTTCATGCAGCACGACACGGGTCTCCGGCTCGATGAACTGGAGCCCGCGGTGCGCGACGCCGTGCTGGGCGTGGTGGAGGCCAGCCTGAGCGCCGAAGGGTTTGAGCTGGTGCGCAACCTGATGCGCATCAACGGTTTCCTGGGTGAGCTGGTGGAACTGCCGCTGCTGATGAACGAGTTCAGCTATAACTTCGCCCTCTATGGCCGGCCCTCGGAAACCGAACCGTGGGGGTGGCAGCTCTTTGGCCACCACGCGGCGCTGAACTGCCTGGTGGCGGGGACACAGCTGGTGATCTCACCGGTATTCATGGGCGCCGAGCCGGACGTGATCGACGCCGGCCCGCACCGGGGCGTCAAGGTGTTCAAGGAGCGCATCGCCCTGGCCCGGGAACTGATGGGCACCCTGCCCGCGGAGCTGCGGTCCGGCGCTGTTGTGTACGGGGCAATGGTGGACCCCGCCATGCCGGAAGGCCGGCTCCACCCGGGGGATGAACGGCACCTGGGCGGCTGCTTCCAGGACAACCGGGTGATCCCCTACGAGGGCATCCAGGTGGCCAGCATGCCCGCCGAAGCCCTGGAACTGCTCGACGCCGTGGTGGACGACTTCATCGCCTACCTTCCCGACGGCCCGCGCGCAGCGCGCCGGCGCGAAATCCGCGAGCACTACGGCGAGACGTACTTCAGCTGGATCGGCGGCTGGGAGGGGGAGGAAGCGTTCTACTTCCGGCTGCAGAGCCCCGTGGTGGTGCTGGAACTGGACCACCACACCGGCGTGTTCCTCAGCAACGACCAGCCGGCCCCGTTCCACATGCACACCGTCGTCCGTACCCCCAACGGAAACGACTATGGCCGCGAACTGGTGAAGCAACACCAATCGATTGCTCCATAGGTGTCGTTTTGCATGCCGTAAACGACACCTACGGAGCAATGGATTGAGTATTGAGCTTACTGTTTCCCGTATTTGCGGTGCACTGCCTGCTTGCTGACGCCCAGGCACAGGGCAATCGCTTCCCAGGACAAACCGGCCTGCCGGGCCCGCCGGACCAGGGACGCCTCGGTGCGTCCCACTTCCTTCTGCAGCTCGGCCACTGCGTACAGGGCCTCCGCAGGCCCTTTTCCATCCATTGATGCCACCAGCGTCTTCATCCGCTCCACCTCCATGCCGTCAACTTTAGTTGACACACAAACGGCCCGTCAACATATGTTGACGGGCCGTTTTGTCCCGGTGTGATTACAGGATGTCCAGCGCAACGCGGCGCTGCGGCGGAGGTCCCACGACGGTCAGGTCCATCTCGGCCTGGGCGCGGCCGAAGCCTTCCATGTCCATGTACGGTTCGCCGCCCTCGGTGTACATGTAGTCCTCGGTGGGCTTGTTGAAGTACTCAAAGAACCCGTTGAAGACCGATGGCGTCAGGAAGCCCACCATCTGGGTGTTGTGGGCATCGAGCGCGAACGAGTGGACGGTCCCGGCGGGGGCGTGCAGGAAGTCGCCCTTGGTCAGGAGCACCTCGCGGCCGTTGGCGTAAAGCCACATCCGGCCTTCGGTGCAGAGGAAGTTCTCCGTGTGCTGCGAGTGGAAATGCAGCGGAATGTAGGGGGATTTGGCGCCCTTGGTGTGCACGGCGAAGTAGTTGGAGCCGGTATTGGCGGGCCGGGACAGGTAGGTGAACATCGTCTGGTAGCCGGCCAGCCGCTCACCCTCGCCGGCACTGAGGAAGTAGGGGCTCTGTGTGGGCGGCAGGCCGGCGTCGTGCTTGAACGACGGCGCCACGCGCTCAACGTCGGGGAAGGTGATCCCGAACTCGGCGCCCACCTCGGCCTGCTGCTGCAGGCTGGCCTTGTGCCCCGGCCGGACCGGCGGGACGTGCGAATCGATGGGAGTGCCAACCCGCTCGTAGTACGCCTCGCCGCCGCCGGGGGTCATCCAGTTCAGGAACCGGGTGTAGTGGCTGGCCATCCTGTAGGCGTGCGGGGTGTTGGGCGGGATGACCACCGAGTCGCCCGGGGTGAGGATCCTGCTCTCGCCAGGCAGCCAGACGTGCAGGATCCCGTCGAACACGTACAGCGTCTTGTGCTCGATGCTGTGGCTGACGAAGGGGGACTCGGCCCCCATGCCGCCGGAAATATAGGCTGCGCTGAAGATCCCTCCCGTATCGGCGGCGCGGGCGATGACCGTCACCAGCTGGCCGTTGATTTCGTAGCGCGCGCCTTCACCGGACGCCATGTAATACGGGACTGCCTCACCGGGCAGCGCGTTGGCCACCGGGAGTTGCTTGTTCATTTCCTCAACGCTGAGGGACATGGTTTCCTTCTTTCCAGTCGGCCGGCCAATGCCGGAGCGTGACCTACATCATGGCTGTCTCCCGCTCCGTCCACGAGCCTGGATTCCAATGGTTGAAATCCAAACCTGTCCGGCCGTCCTGCCCTGCTACCCCTCACATTCCTTGCAGTACTTCTTGCCGTCCTTCTCCCGGGCCAGCTGGCTGCGGTGGTGGACCAGGAAGCATGACATGCAGGTGAATTCATCCGCCTGCACCGGTACCACCTGGATGAGGAGTTCCTCGTTGGAAAGATCGGCGCCGGGCAGCTCGAAGCTGTCCGCGAGGTCCGTCTCGTCCATGTCGGGACCGGCCTCCCGGCGGCCGGACTTATCGGACTTCAGCTCCTCCAAAGCGACGTTCGGCTCTTCCTCGGGAGTAACCCGCGGAGCGTCGTAGTCAACTGACATGTGGTGTTTTCTCCTGTCGAGCTGCAGTTGTCCAGATTGTTCTGAACAGATCGACAACGCAGGGGCGCGTCAACAAATTCCCTGCCCGGTACTCCGGCCGTCCGTTGCCGTGCAAGAGGTGCTCACGCGAAATCCGTGCCGGCCAGGCGGGTGCAGGCCTCCCACAGGCGCTGCCGGGCCTCCGGGTCCGAGCCCATGCCCGGGGTGGGAAGTTGCTTCCGCTTCGCCCACAACTTGCCGGTCACGGCTGCAGCCTCGGGCGAGGTCGCCAGCCACAATGGCGTGTCCGCAGCCCGTTCCGCCGTCTTGCCCAGTGTGTTGGTGATCCAGCGGAACGGACCGCCCACGTCCTGCAGCAGCCCCGTGCTCCGCACCAGCCCCGGGTGCACGGCGTTGGCCACCACGCCCGTGCCGCGCAGCCGTTCGGCAAACTCCTGTGTCAGGAGGACCCGGGCCAGCATGGTTGGTGGTGTGGAACGGAGGAAACTGTATTTACCCGTGGCGGTCTGCAGGTCATCGAACGGGAGCTGGACATTGCCGTATTTGGAGGCGATATTGACGATGCGAGACGGCATGGCGGCCGTGGCGCCCTTTTTGAGGGCGTCCAGCAGGAGCCCGGTCACCAGGAAATAGGACATCACGTTCGTGGCGAAGGTGAGCTCCAGCCCTTCGGCGGTTTCATGGCGCTCCTTGCGGAATACACCGGCGGTGTTCACCAGCACGTCCACCCGGTCATGACGGGTACCCAGTTCCGCCATTGCCGAACGGATGGAGGATTGCAGCGACAGGTCACAGGCCAGGGGCTCCAGCTGCGCGGCCGGGACGCGGGTCCGGATATCCGCCATGGCGGCCTGCGCGCGGGCCTGGCTGCGGGCCACCACCACGACGGCGGCCCCTTCGCGGGCCAGCCCGGCAGCAACCGCCCGTCCAATGCCGCCGGCGGCACCGGTTACCACCGCAATGCGTCCGCTCAACCTTGCCATGGCCATCGTCTCCAGGTAGTCAGTTGTTCCGGCACTATCCCAGCACTTATCGGGGCAGCCTGCCAGGGTCTTCCGGACCGGAACCAGGGGCGCGGGAGCGCTTACAGGGCTGCGATGCCCCTGGTCAGCTTCCGGATTTCGTCGTGTTTCAGGCCGGTGGCCGCGGCCGTTGAAGCCTGGCTGGCGTGCAGCAGCCAGCCGAAGCGGCCCTGTCGACAGGAAGACCTCTTAGTTGTTGGCTGTGTTGGTGCCGTCACTAAGAGGTCTTCACTTGTTCACAACGGAATCAACGTCGTGGGACGTCCGGCGAGTCCGTGATCATCTCAAGGGAGATATCCTGTCACCCTGCTTTTCGGGCTAACCAGCGAGGCCGCGGGCAGCTGTGCCCGGGGACACGGTCGCGGCCGTGAGGACGGACGTTTCCCGTTCGCTCTGCTGCACCTCGTCGAGTTCCTTGAGCGTGTAATTTTTGGTTTCCTTGGCGGTGAGGGCTGAGATTCCTGCCAGGACCATGAACCCGAGCGCGACCATGGAGGGCCCGACCCAATCTTTCAGGTCGGGGCCAGCGAGTGCTGTCGAGAGAACGGGGCCGATGACGCCCGAGATGGCGAAGCCGATCTGGGTGCCAAGGGCGAGTCCGGAGACGCGCAGGCGGCCGGGGAACATCTCTGCGAAGAACGAGGGCCAGGACGCGTTCACCATGGAGTAGAAGAGGGAGTAGTTGATGATGCCAAACAGGAAGATCAGCGACCAGTTCCCGGTCGTGATTGACCACAGGTAGGGCACCATTGTGATGCCTGCGCCGCCTGTTGCGATGAGGAACATCGTTTTGCGGCCGATCTTGTCCACCAAGAATCCTGCCAGGGGCGTGATTCCGAGGGCGATCACTGCCGAGACGGTGGTCGTCAGGAGCATGGTCGGCTTATCCAGCTTGTATCCGGCGGTACCGAATGCCACCGAGAAAGTTTGCATCATGTAGCTCGTGCCCGCGATGAGCGCACAGAATACGATCCGCAGCACCGCGCGCCAGTGGAAGCGCAGAAGGTGCCTGAGGGGGGCGACGTTCACCTTGGCGGCCTGGACCTTCACGAACTCGGGCGGCTCCTGGATGTGGCGGCGGATCAGGTAGGCAGCGACGACCACGACGGCGGAGGCCCAGAACGGAAGCCGCCAACCCCAGCTCAGCAACTGCTCCGAGGGCATGGCGGCGATCGGGATGAAGACCAGCAGGGTGAGCAGCGTGCCGGAGGAGGATCCCAACGTGGTGAAGCTGGCGAGGAACCCGCGTCGGCCCTCGGAAGCATGCTCCAGGCTCATGGTGATGGCACTGGGCTGCTCGCCGGAAAGGCACAGTCCTTGGATGACGCGGATCAGCACGAGCAGGATCGGAGCAAGAGGACCGATCTGGGCGTACGTGGGCAGGCAGCCGATCAGGAAGGTACAGCCGCCGATGCCAAACAGTGTGATCATCATGACGAACTTGCGGCCACGGCGGTCACCCAGCGGTCCCAGGATGAGGGAGCCGAGGGGGCGTACCGCGTAGCCGACCGCGAAGGTGACCATGGCGAGCAGCACGCTGATGCCCTGGGGCAAATCGGGCGAGAAGAAGAGGACGTTCAGAATCAACGCCGACGAGGTGCCGTACACGGCGAAGTCGTAGTACTCCAGCGTCGTGCCGATCCAGGCCGCGACTGCGGCCCTGACCGGGGTCTTCTTCGGAAGTAAGGTTTCAGTCATTTCGTCTCCGTTGGTGATGGGTGAACACCGGCTGCCGCTACACCTGGGCTCTGGGAAAGAGATCTCGAGTGGAATATCCGGTTGGTCCTGCTGTGAGCTCTCTCGCAAGTCGTGTTTACGGCTTTGCGGACCGGCCCCAGACATCAAGTTAACGTTTGCGGTGTGGGTCACACAAAGTCGGCTTTTATGTACCTACATAGCGATTCGTTATGGCATGGAGTCGAAGAACGGGAGGCCTTGGACAACAGGAAGCACTCCATGGGAGAGCGGAAGGCCGCCGGCAGGGGATCAGCCGGAACGATTATTGCGGCTGGGCCACACGCAAGCCGACGCCCCTGGTCATTTTGCGGATTTCGTCGGACTTAAGGCCGCTTGCGCCGGCAAGTTGGTAGTCGTCAAGGAGCCGGGATTTCCTGGCCAGGGCCAGTACCTGCGTTCGTTGTTCTTCCGCGTCACTCCGAGCGCCCTCGGCTGCCGCCAGCTCCGCGGCCAATCCCGCAATGAGGTGAAGATGGCCGCTTCGGGTTTGGCTGGACGGGTACAGCTCGCCGCGTGCCAGCGTGGCAGACAGGATACTGGCTGCAGGCTGTCCGGCGGCCTTCGCGACGGCGGCAACCTTCACGCCATCGCACATGGCCTGGGCAAGGCAATCACCCAGCTCGGCCGTGAGGGCACGTACCCTGCTGGACCGAAGTGCGAGGGTCGTCCTCAGCTGGGCCAGCATGGCCAGGGCTTGTTGGGCTCGGGCCGTGGCGGGGTCCGGCTTCGGCACGCCCCGGTACCGGTAGGCTGCTACGCCGGCCGCGCCCGTTCCGGTGCTGGCTGTACGCGGAGGTATCCGATCTTGAATTTCTCTGCCGGGCACCTCTGCTCCTTGTCTTTCGTTGGCGTTTCCATGCCCGCGCGGCTTCCCGCCGGCAGGCGTACCTCTCCTTCGGTTCGGCCGGTCGGCCTTGAAGGAACGTGCCGGGGGCCGGCGCTGTGCCGTCCGCAGGTCTCTCCACCCCGCAGGTTACGCCCCAGGCAAGCCGGTAGGGCAATACCGAAAGTGCGTGGAGCAATAGGCGAAAGTTCTAGGTGCTCCGTCATAAGGGCTGCTTATCTGTCCACGCACTTTAGGTCTTATCCAAGAGGGCGGCTCCTTCCCTAGGCTCGATTGAACCACCCTCATCCGTACCGGAAGCCTGGAAGAGAACATGCCTGAATTCGTGCCCGCATCACGCGTAACCCGTATCAAATCCTCACCCAGCGTTGCCGCGGCGGCCCGCGTGCGGGAGCTCAAGGCCGAGGGCCGCCGGATCCTGGACCTGACGGTCGGCGAGCCGGATTTCGACACGCCTCAGCACATCAAGGACGCTGCCGTCGCAGCCATCGACCGTGGTGAAACCAAGTACACATCGGTCACCGGGACGCCCGAACTGCAAAAGGCCATCCTGCAGACGCTGCACCGCAAAACCGGGCAGCAGTACACCGCCGGCGAAATCACCATCGGGGGAGGCGGCAAGCAGGTCATCTTCACCGCGTTCATGGCCACCCTCGATCCGGGCGACGAGGTTGTCATTCCCGCACCGTACTGGGTCTCCTACCCGGACATGGTGCTCGCCAACGAAGGCACCCCCGTCATCGTTTCCTGTGGTGAGGACACCGGTTTCAAACTAACCCCTGAGGCACTGGCAGGCGCACTGACGGAGCACACCAAGTGGGTCATCCTCAACACGCCCTCCAACCCCACGGGAGCGGTGTACTCCCGCGAAGAACTGGCAGGCCTGGCCGCCGTCCTCAAGGACCACCCTGCCGTCTATGTCCTCACCGATGAGATCTACGACGAGATCCACTTCGGCGAAGAGCCCATAACGAGTCTCGTGGCCGTTGCCCCTGAGCTTAAGGACCGTGTGCTGGTCACCAACGGGGTCTCCAAGGCCTACGCGATGACCGGATGGCGGCTGGGTTACGCCGGCGGACCGGGGCCCCTGGTGGCTGCCATCAACAAGCTGCAGTCCCAAATGTCCTCCTGCCCGTCCTCCATCAGCCAGGCGGCTGCTGCCGCGGCACTCACCGGAGACCAGGCCTTCGTCCGCGAAAGCGTGGACGTGTACCGCGAACGGCGCGATGCGGCAATCACCGGGCTGAACGCCGTCAAGGGCCTGCAATGCACGACGCCGGATGGCGCCTTTTACGCCTACGTCAACTGCGCCGGGGTCATCGGCAAGACGACGCCCGACGGTAGGCAGATCACCAGCGACGAGGACTTCACGCTGTACCTGCTGGAAGCAGCGTCTGTTGCCGTCATCCAGGGTTCGGCCTACGGACTCAGCCCCTACTTCCGAATCTCCTACGCCACCGGGCTACCGGTGATCGAGGAATCCATTGCCGCCATCGAAAAGGCCGTCACGGCGCTGGCCTGACCCAACCATCCCCTTGCCTACGCCTTCCAACAACAGGAGCACCAATGATCCACGTCAAAACGAAATTCGACCGGCCCTCGGAGGACGCCATCCAGCGCCTTTCCAAGTTCTCCTCCGCCACAGTGCATGAAGCACAGGGCCGCAAGGGCGCCCTGAGCTCGAAGATCAAGCCCATCGACCGAAGCATGACGTTCTGCGGACCCGCCGTCACCGTGGTCTGTGCACCACGGGACAACCTGATGCTCCAAGTGGCCATCCACTACGCCCAGAAGGGCGACGTCGTCCTGGTGTCCGCCGGTGAGTACGAAGAGGCCGGGACCTTCGGCGATGTCCTCGGCAACGCCATGAAGGCCAAAGGCCTGGCCGGCATGGTCACGGACTCCGGCGTCCGCGACACCAAGGACCTGATCGAACTCGGATTGCCGGTGTTTTCCGGCAGTGTCTGCATCAAGGGGACCGTCAAGGAAACCATTGGCCCGGTCAACCATCCCCTGGTGTTCGGTGATGAGATTGTCTACCCGGGCGATGTCCTGCTGGGTGATGCCGACGGTGTGGTGGTGGTCCGCAAGGATGAGATCGAGGACGTCATCCGCCTGTCGCAGGCACGCGTTGATGCTGAGGACGACCTCATTCGCCGCTACAAGGAAGGGGGGACCACCATCGAGTTGTGCAAACTGACGGATGTGCTGAAGGCCAAGGGCCTCCTGGTGGAGGACGCCGAACTGGAGCCAGCGCTGTAGCCCGCATCCTCCCCATCGACTGCTGGGTAACTGCCGTTTTGACCCCTCATAACGGCAGTTACTCAGCAATCGATGGGGTTAAACCACAGAGGCCCGGCGTTCCTTCTGGAACTCCGGGCCTTCTCTTGGCCGCCGGCGGTGCGGTGGTTCAAGCCACCTCAGTTCATCCCGGGAAGAAGGTACGCAGGCGGCCCCACCTGGGAGTCGTCCAGGTACCACATGGTGGATCCCCGCTTGCCCGGCGGCATCATGCTGCCCTCGAAGACAAACACCGGATCCGAGGCAGCGCCGTCTTCGGGCCGCCAGAAACCATTGGTGGGGCAATGCGAACCGGTGCTGGCCTTAAGCTGGATCCTTCGTTCCGAGGATTTCCGGTATTGCAGGCTGGTGATCTTTTTCATGCTGGGCTCCAAGGGAATCATTTGTGCCGGGTAAACGCCGTTGGCGAACCTTTATGGCTTTTATCCTAGGACGCAGCCAATTCCATGGATAAGACTAATGGAGCGTGACCTGATAAGGGCCGCTTATGATGCATCCGCTCCAGCGGAGGGTGTTCCGCTGGAAAGCGGCTGGTATTTGCTGCGGAGCATTTCCTGGAGCATTTCCTTCAGTACCAGCAGTACGGCGGAACCGGCCTCGGAGAGCGGTTCGTGGTCCGGAGTGCACAGCGCGATCTTGCACTGCAGTGCAGGTCCGGTGATCCGCAGGACCCGGAAGTCCTCCTCATGGAACAGCGCATCCGCAGCCGACTTGGGCAGGATGGTCGCACCCAGGTCGCTGCGCAGCAGCCTGGTCAGGGACGGCACCGATTCCACTTCCCCTACCAGGTGCAGCGTGAGGCCCTTGCTGTCGAAGCCCGCCTC
The DNA here is from genome assembly GCF_030944625.1 of Arthrobacter sp. SLBN-112. Lineage (NCBI taxonomy): Bacteria > Bacillati > Actinomycetota > Actinomycetes > Micrococcales > Micrococcaceae > Arthrobacter > Arthrobacter sp. SLBN-112. The sequence continues at coordinate 390,268 of NZ_JAUSXY010000001.1, read as the reverse complement.
CACCACCTGGCGCAAGGTGTGGATCCGTTCGGGCAGGAACAGGCCCAGGGTGGCCGCCGCTTCCAGGGCGATGGTGCCCGCCCCGGGGTCCACCGGAAGCTCCCTTGCGGCGTTGACCACCAGGTACAGGTCCTCGACGATGAGGGTGGTGAACTGCACACCACGAATGGGCCCCGGTTCATAGATGAGGGCCATGTCCAGCCTGCCGTTCTTGATGGCCTCGCTCAGCACGCCGCCGTAGATCTCGGTCAGGTGCAGCACGATGTCCGGGTAGCGCCGGCCCACCTCGCTGATGATCCTCGGCGTGAGGCTGGAAGCCATGCTGTACGGGGCAATAGCGATGGAGACGCGGCCCGAAGGCGCCGCTCCTGAAGCTGCCACATCGATCCTTGCCTGCTCCACTTGGCGCAGGATGGTCTGCGCGTGCCGGTACAGGGTATGGCCGGCCGCCGTGGGTTCCACGCCCTGCTTGCTCCGGATCAGGAGCCGCTGCTTCAGCTCCGTTTCCAGGGCCGACACCTGCTGGCTCAGCGCCGGCTGGGCCACGTGGAGGGCGGCGGCCGCCTTGGTGATGCTTCCTGAGTCGACGATCTTGACGAAGTACGCCAGCTTCCGGGTGTCCATAGCGCTCCTCTTTCAGCGGGGACGGCACAGCATGCGGGGTCATACGTTGGCGCTATGGCGGGACAGGCATTACGTCTTTGTGTGATCCGAGTCTCGGGCATAGGTTAATTGCAGATGACTTTCCAATGACCAGAACATTCTATCCCCGCCTAGCCATCGCCGGTTTTGATGGCGGCATATGTTTTGTGCATAAGCAGGGAAACAATTTGTTGGAAAGGCCGGTCTTGTCGTCACGAAACAATGGCCGCCTACATTTTTTGGGTCGCCAATAGCGCCTCTTAGGGTCATAACTGTTCCCTATAGCGTGATACCGCATTCGTCTTTGTGTGGCTCATATACCGATGCCACACTCATTTACACCCACAGTACCCGGCAGAGAAAGGCCCGTAATGCCCACAGTTGATCTCGTAGCGGATCTTGGTGAAGGTTTTGGAGCCTACTCGATCGGTGACGACAAAGCCCTGCTGGAGATCGTGTCCAGCGCCAACATCGCCTGCGGCTTCCACGCAGGGGACCCTGACATCATGGACGCCACGGTGGCTGAATGTGTCCGGACGGGAGTTGGCATCGGCGCCCATCCGAGCTTCCCGGATCTTCGCGGCTTCGGCCGCCGGGCCATGGACCTCACCGCTGACGAAGTCCGCACCGACGTCATCTATCAGCTGGGAGCCCTGTCGGCGTTTGCCGCCTACCACGGCGGTACCGTCTCCCACTTGGCTCCCCATGGCCGCCTGGGCAACCTGGTGGCCACCCGCGCGGACTACGCCGGAGCCGTATCGGATGCCGCCGCCCGGGTGGACCCGAAGCTAATCATCCTGGCGCAGGACGGTGAACTCGCCACTGCGGCGGCGGAGCGCGGCCTGCGGGTGGCTATCGTTGGCATCGCGGACCGCGCCTACCAGGATGACGGCACACTGGTGCCGCGCAGCCGGCCCGGCGCCGTGATCCACGACCCCTCCGTCATTGTCCAGCGCACTGTGCGGATGGTGACCGAAGGACTCATCGAAACAGTCTCCGGCAGCGACATCGCCATCAATGCCGACACGGTGCTGCTCCACGGCGACAACCCGGGCGCCGTCGAACTTGCCCGCCTGATTCGCAGCGAACTTATCGCCGCAGGCGTCACCATCGCCCCGTTGGCACAGGTGCTCGCCGCAAAGCAAAAGGTTTCCTGACCATGCCCGCCCCAACGACAACCGGCCAGACAACGCTGGACATCTACGAGTCAGGCGACGCCGCCCTGCGCGTGGTGGCACAGTCCGGTGACGCAGAATCCAACTGGGCCACGGTCCACTCCCTGGCCGGCTGGCTGACAACTGCCGGCGTCGACGGCATCCATGGCGCCGTTCCCACTTACGACTCCGTCCTGGTCGAATTCGACCCCTACCTCACCTCCGCCCGCCAGGTCAGGGCGTTCGTCCTCCTTGGGATGCGCCAGCTGGAATTTGTTGGCACCAACCTGCGCGAGCCGCGCCGCTTCGAGGTACCCGTCGTGTACGGCGGCAGCTACGGGCCGGACCTGGAAAGCGTGGCTGAGCACCAGGGCCTGGATGTCCAGGACGTGATCGCCCGGCACACGGCCAAGACCTACGTCATCCGCTGCCTCGGAGCGCCGGCAGGCTCGCCCATGATGGACGGACCAGACTTCCCGGTCCCCGTCCCCAGGCTTAAAGACCCGCGGCTGTCCGTACCCGCCGGTGCAGTATCCGTGGCCGGACGCCAAGCCGTGATCGCGCCCGCAGTGGCACCGGGTGGCTGGTGCGTCATCGGCCAGACCCCCCTGACGGTCCTGGACGCAGCACGCGAACCCCTGGTGCCCTACGTCCCCGGCGATGAACTGCGCTTCTACCGCATTCCCGCGGAGGACTTCGGAAACTACGAGGGGCAGTTCCTTGAGGCGCGGCCATGACCGGGTCACTTGTCGTCCTTCAGCCCGGACACTCCGTAGTCACCGACCTTGGCCGGACGAAGGGTCCTGCATTCGGACTTCCCGTCAACGGGGCCCTGGACCAGTTTTCGGCCAAGGCCGCGAACATCCTGGCCGGCAACGGGGACAACGATCCGCTGCTGGAACTCACCGCCCTGGACTTCAGGATGCGCGCCACCACGGACCTGCTGATCGCCGTGACCGGCGCGCCGCTGGACCTCTCGGTGGGCGGCCGCGACTGCCCCCAGTGGGAGCCCGTCTCCGTCCGGGCCGGCGAAACAGTGACGGTCCGCGGAATCCGCACAGGTCTCCGGGCCTACATCGCCGTCCGCGGATCCTTTACTGTCCCCACGCTGCTGGGCAGTTGCGCACCGGACACGGTGGTGGGCTTCGGACTGAAGCTCGCCGAAGGCTTCCGCCTGGAAACGCGGAAGACCACCGCGCCCATCACCCAGCCATACTTCGGCCTGCCGCTATTCCGGCTCGGGCTCACCAAACCCGCCTTCACAACCAACCCGGTCATCGACGTCACCGACGGGCCGGACGTGGCCGAATTCGGCGACACCGGAGACCTGCTTTTCACCACGCAGTACACCGTGAGCCCCCGAAGCAACCACATCGGACTCCGGCTCGGCGGCGCACTGCCCGAACGCCAGCTCACCTCCGAGGTCCTCTCCCGCGGTGTCCCGGTGGGGGCTATCGAGGTTCCGTCCCGGGGACGAACTGCTGGTCCTGCACCGGGGACGCGGCGTAACGGCGGGCTATCCGGTCCTGGGAGTCGTCACGAGCCGCTCCCTGGATGTCCTGGCACAGTCCAGGCCTGGACACACCGTCACCTTCAGAAAGACAACCGTGGCAGAAGCAACAGCCATGCACCGCACAGCCTGCCTGGAACTGGACAGACTCCGGAACACCATCAACACAGTCTTCGGACTCCTCGGGGTCGGCGCCGGCCAGCGCTGGTACGAACTCAGCCCAGCGTCAGGAGCCTGAACATCATGTATGCACGTCCCACCGCCCAGGACCGCACCCACAAACCGCTACGCGATCCTTAAAACCCCCCTGCCAACCGGGGGCCACTACGTCCAGCCCATTGCCGGACGCAAGAGCCCGTCCCTTCCCACTTTTGGAGTACCTGTGCCTTTTTCCGACTACAAGACCGCCCTCGTCACCGGAGCATCCACCGGCATGGGGGCCGCCATCGCCGAACGGCTCGCCAAGCGCGGACTGACCGTGCACGCGGTGGCCCGCAACGAGGAACGCCTCGCCGAACTGGCCGACCGCACGGGAGCAGTCCCGCATGTGGTGGACCTGACCGACACCGCCGCCCTGGCCGGCGTCGTCCGTGACCTGAAGGTGGATGTCCTGGTGAACTGTGCCGGCGTCTCCCGGCCGGGCAACATCCTGGATTCGTCTGAGCAGGACATTGACGAACTCATCGACGTGAACCTGCGCGGCCTGCTGCAGCTGACCCGGCTGGTGCTGCCCGGCATGGTGGAGCGGGACCTGGGCCACGTGGTCAATATCAGCTCGATCGCCGGGCTCTATAACTTCTACGGCCACACCGCTTACCACGCCACCAAGGCCGCCGTGCACCAGATCTCCCGGCAGCTGAGGAACGACACCGTGGGCAAGCGCATCCGTGTCACCGAAATCTGCCCGGGCAGGGTGGAAACAGAGATCTTCGGCCGCAACATGGGTGGAAGCCCAGAGGCCATGGAAGAAGCCTGGCAGACGTACTACGAGGGCTACGAATCGCTCACCACGGACGACATCGTCAATGCCCTTGACTACGCCATCGAGACCCCGCGGCACGTGAATGTTGGCATGCTGGAACTCATGCCCACGTTCCAGGTCCCGGGCGGCCTGACCTTCGACCGCCGCGAAGCATAACGATCCACCCGCAGCACCTTCCCACCATCAACCGATAGGCCCTACCGATGCAGTTAGTACAGACCGTCAGTTTCCCCGAACCCCAGCTACTCGCCGACCTTTCGCCGCTTCCCGAAGGACTCCGCGGCGTCGTGTGGGACATGCAGGGGGCACCGGACGAGACCCACGGAAGCATCGACGGCGTCATCCTGCCCTACATCAACGCCGGCGCCGTGCTGGGTAACCTGGGCAAGGTCCCGGACCTGAAGTTCGTGCAGACCCAGTCAACAGGGTACGACGGCGTCCGCGAGGCTGCGGGGCAGGGCGCCGCAGTGGCAAACGCGTCAGGCGTCCACGCAGCTGCCACCGCAGAGCTGGCCGTGGGCCTCATCCTTGCCAAGCTGCGGGGCATCGACCAGGCCGCCCGCGACCAGCAAGCTGAACGCTGGAACCCGCAGCGCCGCCAGTCACTGGCCGACCGGAAGATCCTGCTGCTGGGCATCGGCGGGATCGGCAAGGAACTGGCCCGCCGGCTGGAGCCGTTCGAAGTCACGGTGACCCGGGTAGGGAGCACGGCCAGGACCGATGCGGACGGCCAGGTCCACGGCCCCGACGAACTCGTTGCACTCGCCGCCGGCCACGACATCCTGGTCTCCGTCCTGCCGCTGAACGACAACACCCACCACCTGGTGGGCGAGGACGTCCTGGCCGCGCTGCCAGATGGCGCCCTGGTGGTCAACGTTGGCCGCGGCGCCGTGGTCAGCACCGAGGCCCTGACCCGGGAAGTGGTGTCCGGCCGCCTGCAGTGCGCCATCGACGTCGTCGATCCCGAACCGCTGCCCGCAGGGCACCCGTTGTGGTCGGCGGAGAACGCCCTCATCACACCGCATGTGGGCGGCAACGCCTCAGCATTCGAGCCACGGATCCTCAAGCTCCTGAAGCGCCAGCTCCAGGCCCTCGCCGCCGGCGAAACGCCGGCCAATCTCGTCCAGCAGGGGCCGTTCGCATGAGCGCACTTTTTGATCTGACCGGGCGGGTTGCCCTGGTGACGGGCTCCAGCAGGGGAATCGGTTCGGCTCTCGCACGGGCATTGGCCGACGCCGGAGCAACAGTAGTGCTCAACGGCATCAACGAGGAACGGCTTAAGGAAGCAGCCGCTGCGATGGCAGGAGATTTCCCGCCGGGCCGGGTCCACAGCATTGCCTTCGACGTCACCGACGACGGCGCCGCCGCCCGCAGCATCCGCTGGATCGAAGAGAACGTGGGCCCCCTGGAGATCCTGGTGAACAACGCCGGGATCCAGCACCGGGTGCCGATGCTGGATTTGGACGTGAAGGACTGGGACCGGGTGATTTCCACGGACCTGACCAGCGCGTTCCTGGTGGGCAGGGAAGCGGCGCGGCAAATGATTCCGCGGGGCCGGGGCAAGATCATCAACATCTGCTCGGTGCAGACGGACCTGGCCCGGCCCACGATCGCCCCGTACATCGCGGCGAAGGGCGGGCTGCGGAACCTGACGCGGGCGATGACGGCGGAGTGGGCCGGTTCGGGGTTGCAGATCAATGGGATCGCGCCGGGGTATATCCATACGGAGATGACGCAGAACCTGGTGGACGATGAGGGGTTCAATGTCTGGATCCTGGGCCGGACGCCCGCCCACCGCTGGGGCACCGTTGAGGACCTGGCCGGTCCCGTGGTGTGGCTGGCCTCGGACGGGTCGAACTTCGTGAACGGGCAGACCATCTTCATCGATGGTGGAATGACGGTGGTGGTCTGATGGCAACGCGCCTTGACCTTGAATTGCCGGCCACGGGTCCGGCGCTGGTGGCCCATGCCGCCGGTGACCTGCGGATCGATGAGGTCCCGCTGCCCCAGCCGGCAGCAGACGAAGCAGTGGTGGAGGTGGCGTTCGGCGGGATTTGTGGTTCGGACCTGCACTACTGGCTGCACGGTGCGGCCGGCGAGTCCATCCTGAAGGCGCCGCTGGTCCTGGGCCACGAAATTTCCGGGACGGTGGTGCGTCAGGCGGCCAACGGGGAAGGCCCAAAGGCCGGGACCGCCGTCGCGGTGCATCCGGCCACGCCGGGTCCCGGCGCCGCGCGCTATCCGGCGGACCGGCCCAACCTGTCCCCGGGGTGCACGTACCTGGGCAGCGCCGCCCGCTACCCGCACACCGATGGCGCGTTCAGCCGGTACGTGAACCTCCCGGTGCGGATGCTCCGGGCCCTGCCGGCGGGACTGGACCTGCGGACCGCAGCATTGATTGAACCGGCGTCCGTGGCCTGGCATGCCGTGTCCCGGGCCGGGGATGTGGCGGGCAAGACCACGCTGGTCATCGGCTCCGGCCCCATCGGCGCCCTCGCCGTCGCGGTCCTGAAACGGGCCGGTGCCGCGCGGATCACCGCCGTGGACCTCCATCCCAAGCCTCTTCAGATCGCCCGCGCGGTGGGGGCCGATGAGGTGATCAACGCCGCGGACACCGCAGCGATCGCCGCCGTGGAGGCCGACGTCGTGATCGAATCCTCCGGCAACCACCACGGCCTGGCCTCCGCCATCACCGGGGCGGTCCGCGGCGGGACCGTAGTCATGGTCGGGCTGCTGCCCACCGGCATGCAGCCGGTGCCCATCTCGCTGGCCATCACCCGCGAACTCGACCTCAAAGGCTCCTTCCGCTTCAACGACGAGATCGACCAGGTCATCACCGCCCTTGCGGACGGCACCCTGCACATCGAGCCCGTCATCACCCACGAATACCCGCTGGCCGATGCCCTGCACGCATTCGAGGTGGCCAAAGACTCCACCAGCTCGGGCAAAGTCCTCCTCAGCTTCGGCGATGCGGGGCAGATCCAATGAGCGGCCATCTGCCTCCGCTGGTGGTGATGGGAGTCTCCGGCTGCGGGAAGTCCACCGTTGGCGCCCTTTTGGGCCGGCGGCTCGGCATGCCCTTCCTCGACGGCGACGACTTCCACCCCGCAGCCAACAAGGAGAAGATGGGCGCCGGGATTCCGCTCACCGACAGCGACCGGAAACCATGGCTCGCCCGCCTGGGGCAGTTGCTTGCGGGAACGGACGACGACGGTACGACAGTTGCGCCGATCGTCGCCTGTTCTGCACTCAAGCGCCGTTACCGGGACCTGCTGCGCAGCGCAGCGCCGGATGTTGTGTTCATCCACCTCACCGGCACGGAGGCCACCATCGGCGCGAGGATGGATGCCCGCGCCCACGAGTTCATGCCGCGGACCCTGCTGGAATCCCAGTTCGCCGCGCTTGAGCCACTGGAAGAGGATGAGGCGCACGTCCTGGCCGACATCACCCAGCCGCCGGAACTCCTGGTGGAATGGCTGGCCACGCAGCTCAAGGCCCTGTCCGCCCGGGCCGAACTCAAGGCCACGTCCGGGGGCTGAAGCAGGAACCACGGCGGTCCGCACGGCTTGGACCAGAAAAGGGTTTCCGTAGGAGTGGCAGTAGGTAGACTGGTCTACCTACTGCCACGTAGGGGAGGCCATGCCTGCATCAAGCATCCCGGCGACAAGCCGCCGACCTGCCAGGGAACTGCTGCTCGACGCGGCCGCGCGCCTCTTCTATGCCCGCGGCGTGGCGGCCACCGGGATCGACATGATCACTGCCGAGGCCGGCGTGGCCAAGAAGAGCCTTTACAACAACTTCACGTCCAAGGCGGACCTGGTGGGCACCTACCTGCAAGCACGGCACGAGGAATGGCTGGGCCTTTACCGCAACCGGCTGGAAGGGGCCGTTACCCCGGCGGACCAGGCACTGGCGGTCTTTGACGCGTACCTGGACCACGCAAACGCCGCTTACCAGCACGGGTTCCGAGGGTGCGGGCTGCTCAATGCCGCGGCGGAACTTCCCGCCGGGGATCCCGGCCGGGCGGCTGTACGGCAGCACAAAGAGGAAGTGCAGGACCTCCTGGGCCGGCACGTCACGGTACTGTTGCCCGGGCGTGAAAGCCAGGTGCCCGCCGTTGCCGCCCACTTGGCGTTCCTGCTTGAGGGAGCCATGGCCAGGGCGGGCCTGGAGGGCGGCGACGCGCCGCTGCGGCAAGCCCGTGCCATCGCCGCGCAGCTGTTGGACGCCCTGTGAACACCATTCCACGCCACCCGAAAGCGCAGTTCTGGGGAACCTTGTCCGTGGTGGCGGCGTCCGTCCTCTGGGGGACCACCGGGACGGCCGCCACTTTCGCGCCGGGCGTGAGTCCCCTGGCCATCGGCGCGGTGGCCATGGGGGCGGGCGGGTTGCTGCAGGCTCTGTACGCCGCACGGCATATTGCCAACCAGCCAGGCGGCCTGCTGAGTCGGTGGCGCCTGGTGTTGCTGGGGGCCGCGGCGGTGGCTGTCTACCCACTGGCCTTCTACAGCTCAATGCACCTCTCCGGCGTGGCCGTGGGAACGGTAGTCTCCATCGGCTCGGCCCCCATCGCGGCGGCACTCATCGAGCGGGCAGCGGACAGGAATCCGCTGCGCCGGCGGTGGATTGCCGGCGCGCTGCTGGGGGTTGGCGGAGCAACACTGCTGTCCTTTGCAGGGCACGCCCCGGCCGGATCCGCGGCCGCCCCGGATTCCTGGACCACCATGGCGGGAGTCCTCCTGGGACTGCTGGCCGGCAGCACCTACGCCCTCTATTCATGGGCAGCTCACCGCCTGATCGGCGGTGGGGTCACACCCAGGGCCGCCATGGGCACAGTCTTTGGCCTGGGCGGGCTCCTTCTGATGCCGGTCCTCGCCGTCACGGGCGGCCCGCTGCTGGCGTCCTGGACCACCGTCAGTGTCGGGGCCTACATGGCGGTTGTGCCGATGTTCGCCGGCTACCTCCTGTTCGGCTGGGGCCTGGCCAGGGTGGGCGCGAGTACGGCCACCAGCATCTCGCTGCTCGAAACGGTGGTGGCTGCCGTGCTGGCGGTACTTGTGGTGGGGGAGAGGCTTCCGGCACTCAGCTGGCTTGGCGCTGCCGCGGTCCTGGCCAGCCTGTTCATCCTGGCGCCGCGGCCACGCGCGGTACCAGGCGCACCCGCCATCACCGGTCCACACTCAGCGGCGGTGCCGTCTGGCGGTGGGCTGCCGTCGCGTGCTCCGGTTCAGCCCGGTCGGGCCCAGCAACAGGCAGGCGCCCAACCCCAGCAGCAGGATTCCTAGCACCACCGCGCCGGGGGCCGGCAGTCCTGCCCCCGCCAGGATGAGCACCAAGCCGATCACCGCTACCGCCAACCCCGGGAGAAGAGCAGTGGGGAAACGGCGCGCGGGATAGCCGGACAGCAATTCCATGGCCAGATGGGGATCGTCCGCGATCAGCCCCAGTTCCAGCTCCTTGAGCAGGCGTCGCTCCTCATCGGACATTGGCATGGCAGCCCCTGTATTCCCTGGGAGGCGGTTCCGGTATCGACCGTAGGAGTCTTCTACCGCTTAGTCAATAGCCCGGCCACCCGAGCGGCGGTCACTCCGGGACGTCGTAGCGCAGCTCATTGCCCAGCACCCGCACGCCCTTGGTGGGAACGTGCGGTACCGCCTTGTCCGGCGGCATCAGGTGTTCAACCGGCAGGTTGGCCAGCAGGACGCAGTGGTCTGAGATCAGCCTGCGGTGGCAGCGCCACCACAGGGTTTCGCTGCACATGATCGCCGTCCGGGCTGCCTGGGAGCCGGTTACCAGTTCCGCAACGGCTGCGGCAAAGTCTTCGCTGCGCATGTAGGCGGCATAGGCGCGGAAGGACTCATTGCGCAGGGCCGTGTCCGGGGAATCGGGAGGCAGTTTCCGGAAGCCGCCCAGCCGCCGCTCCCAGCGGTAGCCGATGCCGGCAGCAGGCAGCCAGTCGGCCATGCGATCCTTGCCGAAATGCGGATACTTTCGGCTGCCCGGCCCAATCCGGACATCCACCAGCGATTCCGCCCCGGCGACGCGGAGCAGCCTGGTGAAATCGTCCTGGGACGCGGTGCCGTGACCTATGGTGAACAGGGCCTTCATCGAAGCCATCATAGGCACTGGACGGTGGAGCTCTACCGGCGGAAATCAGAAGGCATGACGACGGCACCGGCCGTCACGGGGGCGCGGCACCTGGGTGCGGCCCGGCCGGGAGCCCGCTACCGGCGTCGTAATTCCGCGAACTCGATGGACGGGACAATGGCGCCCGCGTCCCGCTCCACGAAGTTGGTGCCCGGCGGAACGAGCTCGTCGATGGCGTCCAGGACCGTCTCGCCCAGTTGGACGTCCGCGGCGCGAAGGTACGCCTGGAGGTGTTCCTCGCTGCGCGGACCGATAATCACGCTGCTGACCGCGGGGTGGGTCAGGGCAAAGCCGACGGCCAGGTCAACCAGGGATATCTCCAGCTTGTCCGCCAGCCGGGCCAAAGAATCCGCGGCGAGCAGCTTCCGCTCACTCGACGGCCCGGAAATGTCGTACCGGCCTGGAAGCGTGTGCACCCGGGCGGGCGGCTTGCCTGAGTCCAGGACGAAGCTGCCCGAGAGCCAGCCCCCAGCCAACGGGCCGTAAGCCAGGACGCCCAGGCCGTACTGCTGGGCGATGGGCAGCACGTCGCGTTCGTTGCCACGGACCAGCATCGAGTAGGGAACCTGGTTGCCCAGCGGCGGAATCAGGTGGTTGGTGGTGGCCAGCCACTGCGCCTCGACAAGCTGGGCCGGCGTAAACACCGAGGTGCCGTAGTAGAGGATCTTGCCCTGGCGGATCAGGTCGTTGAGGGTGGTGATGGTTTCCAGCACGTCGGTGTTGTAGTCGGGCCGGTGCGCCTGGTAGAGGTCGATGCGGTCCGTCTGCAGCCGGTGGAGGCTGCCTTCGACGGCCTGGGTGATCCAGCGGCGGGAGTTCCCCGAGTGTGCCGGATTGGGGCTCATCTGGCCGTGGAACTTGGTGGCCAGGAAGACGTCGTCCCGCCGGCCGCGCAGGGCCCGGCCCACCACCTGTTCGGACTCGCCCTGCGAATAGACGTCGGCCGTATCAATGGCCGTGATGCCGGCATCAAGCGCCGCATGGATGATGCGGATGGCCTCATCCGCGCCGGTGGGGGCGCCCGGCGGCCCGCCGGTCCCCTCGCCAAAGTTCATGGTGCCCAGGGTGAGTGGGCTGATGGGGGTGCCCGACCGTCCGAACATCCGCAGTTCGCTAAGGCCCATCTCCGGTCTCCTCCATATGGTTGCCGCGCCGTGGATCGTCATGACGCTACACAGATTCCGCAGGCCACCGCAGATTTCCGCCTTAGTCCTTCTCTTTTCTTCGCACGAAGTAACCGGAGGGCCCGGGATGACGTTTTGTGGCTTCGCCGACATCTGCGGTCCGGGTTTCGCCCCGGCTGCGCCCTGCAATAATCTGAACCAACGGTTGTGCACTGGGGTGTCAGCTCCCGGGGCAACAGGCAGCACTGTAAGTTCGGGACCATCACAGACGAGGCGGACACCCATGACGGCTTCAGACCAGCAGCACGCACCACGACCAGGCATGCCCGCAGACCCTCCCGCCGCCCAGGCGCCGGTGGATCCGCACCTGCTCCAGCAGTTGGCGGACGCGCACGGGGTTGGCACGTCCTTCCAGGGGTGGGACGGACTCCCGCACTCCGTTGCCGAATCGACGCTGATCAAGGTGCTCGCCGCCCTGGGTGTGCAGGCCGATACGAACCAGCACATCGAAGCTGCCCTGGCGGAGGCGGAACTGGCGCCATGGCGGCGGATGCTGCCGTCCGCCGTCGTCATTAAGCAGGGCGAGCCCGCCCAGGTCCCGGTCCATGTGCGGGACGGCGCCACGGCCCGGCTGACGGTCACGCTCGAAGGCGGCGCGGGCTCACTGGAGGCGGCCCAGGAGGACGTCTGGGTCCAGCCCCGGGAGGTCGACGGCGTACCGACCGGCCGTGCCACCTTTTCCCTGCCGCCGGACCTCCCCTTGGGCTGGCACACCCTGAACGCGGACTCCGAGGGTGCCACGGCCACCGCCACCCTGGTGGTGACGCCTGCGCGGCTGGACACGGCGGCACCGCTGGTGGAGCGCCGCGGTTGGGGCCTGGCCACGCAGCTGTATTCGGTGCGGTCCAAGCGGTCGTGGGGCATCGGCGATTTCGCGGACCTGGCGGACCTGGCAGCCATCAGCGGCGAGCGCGGGGCCGACTATGTGCTGGTCAATCCGCTGCATGCGGCTGAGCCGGTTCCTCCAGTCCAGCCCTCGCCGTACTCACCGTCCACGCGGCGGTTCTTCAACCCGCTGTACATCCGCATCGAAGCCGTTCCCGAGCTGGCTTACCTGCGGCCGCGGAAACGGGCGGCGCTGGAAAAGCTGCACGAGGAGGTCGCCGGGTTGAACAAGGACAGCGCCCGGCTGGACCGCGATGCTGTGTACGCGGCGAAGCTGCAGGCGCTTGAGATGCTGTACCACACGCGGCGCTCGCCGGCCCGGCAGGCAGCGTTCGACGAGTTCTGCCGCATCTCCGGGAGCGGCCTGGATGATTTCGCGCTGTGGTCCGCCATCAGGGAGGACCTCGCGCCGGACGATCCGCTGTGGACGGACCCGGCCTGCGCCATCGGAACACGTGAGGCGGAGGCGCTGCGGGAGAAGCTCGCGGACCGGATCGGGTTCCACCGCTGGCTGCAGTGGATCTGCGACGAACAGTTGGAGGAAGCCCAGCAGGCCGCGTTGCGCTCCGGCATGCGGCTGGGCGTGGTGCACGATCTCGCCGTGGGGGTGGACCACAGCAGTGCCGATGCGTGGACGCTCCGCGGCGTGCTGGCGCCGGCCACCAGTGTGGGCGCGCCGCCGGACATGTACAACCAGCAGGGCCAGGACTGGGGCCAGCCGCCCTGGCACCCCACCCGTCTCGCCGAAACCGGCTACGAGCCGTTCCGCAACATGCTCGCCACCGTGCTCAGGCACGCCGGTGGTATCCGTGTTGACCACATCCTGGGCCTGTTCCGGCTGTGGTGGATCCCGCAGGGCAATGCGCCGGGGGACGGCGCCTACGTCCGGTACGACCATGAGGCCCTGATCGGCATCCTCGCCCTGGAGGCGCAGCGCGCAGGTGCCGTGGTGATCGGGGAAGACCTGGGCACGTTCGAGCCATGGGTGTGCGACTACCTCGCTGCCCGCGGCATCCTTGGCACGTCCATTCTTTGGTTCGAGTACGACGGCGATTCGCCGCTTGCGCCGGAAAAGTACCGTACGCAGGCACTCGCCAGCGTCAACACCCACGACCTCCCGCCCACCGCCGGCTACCTTGCCGGGGACCACGTGGCGTTGCGGAGCCGTCTTGGCCTGCTGGAGCGCACCGAGGGGGAAGAGCGGGCCGAACACAACGCGTCGCTGGAAAAGATGTTCGCCCTGCTGCGTGAACGCGGGTACCTCTCCGAGGTGGCTGCCGGCGGGCAGTCGGCTGAGGAACACACCATTGAGGCGCTGCACCTCCTGCTGGCCCAGTCGCCGTCGGTGCTGCTCGGCGTGGCCCTGGTGGACGCGGTGGGGGAGCGGCGGGTCCAGAACCAGCCCGGAACCACCGAGGCGCTGTACCCCAACTGGCAGGTTCCTTTGGGCGGCCCCGACGGCAAACCCGTCTATCTCGACGACCTTCCCGCCAACAAGAGGTTCAATGCGCTGCTCGCGGCGGTGGAAGGGTCCCTCCACGGGACTTGAACGGTCGCCAAAGGGGCGCAGCTGCCGATCCAAAGAATATTGCTGGCTGTGCCGGTTCACTGAGAGGCGTTCATATGCCAGTTCCTGAATCAAGCGCTGTTGACAGCCACCCCACTCCGGCCTTCGACCACATCGTGACGCTCCTGCGCTCGGCTGGCTGCGTTTTCGCTGAGGAGGAGGCCCGGCTGCTGCTGTCGGAAGCCACCGGGCCTGCGGAACTCGCCCTTAATGTCCAGCGCCGCGCTGCGGGGATGCCGCTGGAATACGTCCTCGGCTGGGCGGAGTTCGCCGGCCGGCGCATTCGTGTTGAGACGGGCGTCTTCGTCCCGCGGCGCCGCACTGAACTGCTGGTCAGCCACGCTGTGGCGCTGCTGTCCACCAGCCCGTCTGCGGAACCTCCGGTTGTCGTCGACCTGTGCTGCGGGTCCGGCGCCGTGGGAGCGGCTATGGTTCGCGCGCTGCCCGGAGTGGACCTGCATGCCGCTGACATCGACGCCACAGCCGTGCAGTGCGCGCGGCGGAACATCGAACCACTCGGCGGCAGCGTTCATCGTGGCGATTTATTCGAGGCGCTCCCATCGGCGCTGCGCGGCCGGGTCAGGCTGCTGGCTGTCAACGCCCCGTACGTTCCCACCGAGGCCATCAGGACCATGCCGCCCGAAGCCCGGCTGTACGAGCCGGTGATCTCGTTGGACGGCGGCGCGGACGGACTGGACTTCCATCGACGTGTTGCCGCCGGATCCATCGAGTGGCTCGCCCCCGAGGGGCACCTGCTCATCGAAACCAGTGAACGGCAGGCGGCCGGAACTTCTGCCATCCTGGCCGCGGCCGGGTTCCGGACAGAGACCGTCCGTTCGGAGGACCTGGACGCGACGGTGGTTGTGGGCGCCCTGCCTGGGATCGACAAGGACTAAGCCAGGGAAACGCCAGCGTCACCCGCTTAAGACAATGCCGGCCGCCGCGTCCCCCAAGGATCGCGACGGCCAGCAAAGCGATTCAGTTGTAGCACAAGACTGGCCAAGTCCGCTTGTCACGCGGCTGAAGCACGTAACCAAGGGCACGGACCAGGAGTCAGGCCTTTCCTCCGGCCCCGTCCGAGGTACCAAGGTTAGTGGTCTCCGGGTGGGTGCTGTGTGCGGGGATGTGGTCCTCGCCCAGCCCGGCCGCGTCACCACGTGGGGATGTGCCGGCGGCGGAGGCGGAGGACTTGCTCCCCGCCGGACGTCCCGTCCCGGTGCATTGCAGAGCCGATCACGGTGCCTGCCCTGCGGGCGGCTTCGCCCAGTTGGTCGGCCACTTCGGGCGCCTTTTCCTTGACGGCCTCCGTTGCCACGGCCACCTTGTCCTGGACCGGCTTGCTGTCCCAAATACCGGCCGCACGGGCCTTCAGCTTGTCGTAAGCTGCACGGCCCGACCGCGAGCCGAGAACGTAGCCGATAGCGACGCCCACACCTAAAAGAAGCTTGTTTTTCACGATGAACTCCTGCTCTGCGAGAAGGTTGTCAGTTCCGGCCGGGCCAGCGCTTGCCCGTTACCGGAGAAAATGAAAGCCGGCTTGGGGAGGGTGTCCCCAAGCCGGCTTCCTGGCTTGCCCGTGCAGTTAGCCGCGGGCGCTGCGCCTGGTGACCATGCCGTAAATGGCAAGGACGATCAGCGAGCCGACGATCGCCAGCAGCCAGGTCTGGATGGAGAAGAACTCCTGCAGTCCACTGCCGAAGATCATTCCGCCCAGCCAGCCGCCGAGGAGCGCGCCAACAACGCCCAGGATCAGGGTGATGACCCAGCCGCCACCCTGCCTGCCCGGGAGGATCGCCTTAGCGATCGCACCAGCGATAAGTCCGAGAATCAGAAATGCAATAAATCCCATTTGTCGCTCTCTTCCTACGTAGAGGAGGCCTCCGGGTCCCGGAGGCACTTCATCCTTCTGGCTCAATAGTAATCATGCTTACTATCTTTTTGCCAACCCTGTTTCTGGAAAAAAGTGCACTTCAGGCTGATTTTAGTGCCCGGTTTTGTCGGAATCGTTGCCAGCACCGGGACCGTCGTCCAGGACTGAAAGTTCCGCTAGATCCTGCGGGTCCAGGGCGAAATCGAACACATCCAAATTCTCCTGCATCCGCTCCGGAGAAGAGGTCTTGGGAATCGTTACCAATCCGTTTTGTATGTGCCACCGCAGAACCAGTTGGCCCGGGGATTTGCCGTGTTTTTCAGCGAGTTGCGCCAGGATGGGGGCGCCCAGCAAACCCGCGCCCTGCCCGCCCAATGGACTGTAGGACTCCGTGACGATCCCGTGCGCGGCATGGAACTCGCGCTCCGCGGTCCGGGTAATCGCGGGGCTGAGCTGGACCTGGTTGACCGCCGGCACCACATCCGTCTCCGCCATCAGGCGCTCCAGGTGGGCCGGCTTGAAGTTGGACACCCCGATGGACCGGACCTTTCCCTCGGCCTGGAGCCGTTCAAACGTCTGCCAGGTGGAAACATATTGGTCCCTGCCAGGCAACGGCCAGTGGATAAGCAGCAGGTCCACATAATCCAGCCCCAGACGCTTCAGGGACCCCTCCAGCCCCGCAACGGCGCGGTCGTGGCCTTGGAATTCACCGTCCAGCTTGGTGGTGACGAAGAGCTCGTTGCGGTCCAGGCCAGTGGCCCGGATGCCGTTGCCCACACCACGTTCGTTGCCGTACTTTACCGCGGTATCAATGTGCCGGTACCCGGCTTCCACGGCCTGCACGACGGCGGCCGCCACCTGATCGTCGTCCAGCGGCCAAGTGCCCAAACCAAGCTGGGGGATGCTGTTGCCGTCGTTGAGGGGGATGAGCGGTGCAAGTTTCATTCCCCCAGTCTCCCTTGTGGCGGCCGTCCTGGCTCCCGGGAGGGCGGAGAATCTTTCGGCCTCCCTGAGGGGGCGGCAATTCAACGGGCCTTGAGGTCCTCCTGCGCCAACATTTCCTTGACGACGGCGGCAACCCTGGCCGCCCCGGCGCCTCCCATGACAATGGTGTAATGGTTGACGCCAGGAACCAGCTCTGCCCGCATCGATGGCTGGCCATGCAGGTGCGTTTCCACGATTTGCTGCGTGTAAAGCCCGGGGGATTCATCGCGAAGTCCTCGCGGCGCCCACAACAGCACGGTGGCGTGGCGCAGGTTCTCCAGCGCACGGCGGACTGATTCCCCTGCCAGGAGGTCCCTGGAGTCCTCGCTCATGGCTTCCACGACGGTCGATGGGTGAAGGTCTGGAGCTTCACCCATCAGGTCGTAGCGCGCATAGGCTTCCACGTCGGTGTTCCAGTCTGCTGCGAAGGCGGGATGATTCCGCCAGAAATCCAAGTAGGTTTCGTGGTCCGGGAACGTCATGGACAGCCGGGCGGCGGCCGGCCCGAGGATCGCCTGGATGGCCTGGTCCACGGTGACGCCCGGGGGCACGGGAAGGGGCAGTCCGCCGTCGACCAGGACGAGTGAACTGACCCGGTCGGGATGGAGGTGTGCAAACACCTCGGCCACGAACGCTCCCATGGAATGCCCCAACACCAGGACCTGCCTGGCCGACACCGCATCGAGGACGTCAGCCAGGTCCTGGGCGTGAGACGCCATGCCGTAGGGGCCGGGCAGGGTGTTGCTGTGTCCGCGTCCTCGCAAGTCGGGCGCAATGATGCGGACGCCGGGGAGCGCGTCGGCCAGGACCGCCCACTGCATGTGCGAGGACGTCACCCCGTGCACGGCAAGAACGGTGGGCGCCCCGGCATCAGGTGACCCCCAGACCGCGGTACGGAGGAGGCCGCCCCGGACCGGAACGTCAATGGTGGTGTACTCGTTACGGCTGGGCGCGGTCACGGGCCGGGTCCTTTCGGGAGAACGGAACGGTTGGGTTTGTCGTGGTGGCAGGATCCCGCGCTAAGAGGGGTCCTCGGCCAGTTTCCGCTTGAGGATCTTTCCACTCGGTCCAAGCGGGAGCTCGGACAGGATCCTTACCGCCCGCGGGTACTTGTAGGCCGCCAGCCGGGTACTGGCGAACTCAATCAGCTCGGATTCGCTGACCGTGGCCCCCGAGTCCAGTACGATCGCGGCGGCGATCTCCTGTCCATGGACGTCATCCGGAATGCCGTAGACGGCGGCGCTGACCACGGCCGGGTGCGTCAACAGGACCTCCTCCACTTCCCGGGGGTAGACGTTGTAGCCGTTGCGGATGATCATGTCCTTCTTGCGGTCCACGATGGTGAGGTAGCCGTCGTCGTCCTTGGTGCCAAGGTCCCCCGAGCGGAACCAGCCGTCCACCACGGCCTCAGCCGTGGCCTCGGGCCGGTTGAGGTAGCCCTTCATCAGCAGGTGTCCGCGGATCACGAGCTCGCCGAGTTCCCCGTTGGGCAGCAGCTCTATGCTTTCCACTACCTCCGGCCGGGCGATTTCGATATCAACTCCCCAGATGGGGACCCCGATGGTTCCAGGCCGCGGCGCGGTGCCCACGTGGTTGAAAGCGGCCACGGGTGAGGTCTCCGTGAGGCCGTAGCCCTCATGGATTTCCACGCCGAAGACGTCGCGGAACCTGTCCATTATGGCCAGCGGAAGCGACGCTCCACCGGAGATGCCGTACCGCAGGGAGGCCGGCCGGTCCGGCACAGTCTTGGCAGCTTCCAGGAGCGCCACGTACATGGTGGGGACGCCGAGGAAGATGTTCACGTCGTGCTTCGCCAGCAGCTTCAGGGCATCCGCGCCGGTAAAGCGTGGCATCAGGACGATCGTGGCGCCGGCACGGAGCCCGGTGTTGAGGACCACCGTCTGGCCGAAGGTATGGAAGAGCGGCAGTCCACCGAACAGGACATCGCCGGGCTTGAAGTCCATCACGCTGGTCAGCAGGACGCTGGTTTGTTCCACCAGGGCGAAGTGCGTGCCCAGTGCCCCCTTCGGCTTGCCCGTGGTGCCCGAGGTGTACAGAATCGTGGCCGTGTCCGAGGGGCGGCACGGTTCATAGGTCCGGATCGGCTCGGCGGCGGCGGCCTCCGTCTCCAGCCGGGGGAACCCGTCGTCGTCCGGGGCAAGTACCGTCAAGACGTCCACTCCGCTGGCGGCGGCGCCTGCCGCGCCCTCAGCCAGGAGCGGGGCGGCGCAGATCAGCAGCCCGGCCCCGCTGTCCTGCAGGACATATTCGATCTCGCGGGCCTTGAGCAGGGCGTGCACAGGGACCACGATGGCGCCCAGCGACAGGATGGCGTAGTACACCCGCGCGAAGTCCGGAACGTTGGGAATCAGGACGGCGACGGCGTCTCCCGGGCCGACGCCGCGCGCCCGCAACGCCCCGGCATAGGCGCGGGTCTGGTTCCACAGGTCCCGGTAGCTGACCTGGTCCTCACCGACGAGGAGGGCGATGCTGTCCGGAGTCCGGTGTGCCGATTCGGCCAGGATGGCTGCGACGGAGATGGTGGCGAAGCCGTCGGCGGAGTTGGTGTTGTTCATGGCCTGCTTCTTTGGTGGGAGGGTCACGCTGGTGGGAGGGTCAAGCTTTGAGGATGAGGGCGTCGCCTTGGCCGCCGCCCCCGCAGAGGGCTACGACGCCGGTGCCTCCGCCGCGCCGTTTCAGCGCCAGCGCCTGGTGCAGCACCAGGCGGGCGCCAGAGGCGCCGACGGGGTGGCCCAGGGCAATGGCGCCGCCTTCGGCATTCACGGTTCCGGTGTCGATGCCAAGATCGTTCGCGGACTGGATCAGGACCGACGCGAAGGCCTCGTTGATTTCCACCAGGTCAAGCTCCTGCATGCTGAGGCCTTCATTCTTGAGGGCGCGCTCGATGGCCCGGGCGGGCTGGGAGTGCAGCGATCCGTCCGGTCCGGCAGTCTGGCCGTGCGCGCCGATCTCGGCGATCCACTCAAGGCCTGCCGCGATGGCGGCGGCCTTGCTGGCAATCACCAGCGCCGCGGCACCGTCGGACAGCGGAGACGCCGAGCCGGCGGTAATGGTGGCTGCCGCATCCTTTGAGAACGCCGGGCGGAGCTGCGCCAGCGATTCAGCGGTGGTTTCCGGCCGGATGCCCTCGTCGTGCTCAAGGGTTACGGCGGGGCCTTTGCGCTGCGGTACCTGGATCGGTGCGATTTCCTCCGCGAGCACGCCGGCGGTTCGGGCCGCTTCGGCGCGCTGGTGGGAGCGGGCGGCCACAGCGTCCTGCTCGGCGCGGGTGATGCCGCGCTCGGCGTTTCCGGCGTCGGTTGCCTCGCCCATCAGCTTGCCGCTCACCGGGTCCTGGAGCCCGTCGTGGTTCAGGGAGTCGAGCATGGGGGCATCGCCGATCACGACGCCGGCGCGAAGCCCGGGGACCAGGTGCGGTGCGTTGGTCATCGATTCCTGGCCGGCAGCGACAATGAAGTCCGCTTCGCCGGTGCGGATCATCCGGGCGGCGTCAATGACTGCCGTCAGCCCGGACAGGCAGAGCTTGTTGATGGTGATGGTGGGAACGTCCCAGCCGATGCCGGCGGCCAGGCTGGCCTGCCGTGCAGGGCCCTGGCCGGCGCCGGCCTGGATCACCTGTCCCACAATGACGGCACCGATTCGCTCCGGGGCCACGCCGGTCCGTTCCAGCGCTGCCCGGATCGCGTGGGCGCCCAGCGCGCTCGAGGAGAAGGGCGTGAGGCCGCCGCGGAACCTGCCGAAGGGGGTCCGGGCGCCGCCGAGGATGACGGGGATGTTGGCGTTCTGGTTCAAGAACAGTCCTTTCGGGAGAGGAGCGGCCAAAGTCAGGCGGTAGGGCTCAGGCGAAGGCGGAGACGCCTGTGATGCCGCGGCCGATGATCAGCGCCTGCACGGTTTCGGTGCCTTCGTAGGTGTGGATTGCTTCGATATCGGCCAGGTGCCGGGCCACGCGGTTGGCCAGCAGGATGCCATTGCCGCCCAGGAGGTCACGGGCATTGGAGGCGATGCCGCGGGCCGTCCGGGTGCAGGTGTACTTGACCAGCGAGGCCTGTTCCGGGGTCAGGGTGCCGGCTTCGTCGAGCCGGGTCATCTGGACCACCATGAGCTGCATGGTGGCCAGTTCGCTGAGCATCCGCGCGAGGCGCTCCTGGATGATCTGGGAGGCGGCCAGCGGGCGGCCGAACTGCTTGCGCTGCCTGGCGTACTGGACGGCCGTCTCGTAGCAGGCAGTGGCATGCCCGACGGCGGACCAGGCCACACCGAGGCGGGTCGCCAGCAGGACGCGGGCGGTGTCCTTGAACGTGCGTGCGCCCGGCAGGACGTTCCCTTCGGGAACGAAGACGTTCTCCAGCCGGATGTGGGCCTGCCAGATGGCGCGAAGGGCCAGCTTGCCTTCGATCGTGGTGGCTGCGTAGCCGGGGGAGTCTTGCGGAACCAGGTAGCCGTGGACCTGGCCGTCGTCGCCGCGCGCCCAGACTACGCTGACTCCGCCGATGGAGCCGTTGCCGATCCACTTCTTTTCGCCGTTGAGCAGGAAGCCGCCGTCCGTGCGGGTGGCCGTGGTTTCCAGGGCCACGGAGTCGGATCCATGGGTGGGCTCGGTGAGGGCAAAGGCCGCGTATTCGGTCCCGCGGGCGATCGCCGGCAGCCATCGCTCCTTCTGTGCCTCGGATCCGCACTCCGCGACGGACCGCAGGGCAAGGCCGCCCTGGACCGCGATCATGGTGGCCACGGATCCGTCCCCGCGGCTGATTTCCATGTTCACCAGTCCGGCGGCCATGCTGCTCATCGGTTCGAAGCCGTCCACGGCGATGCCGTCGCGGAGCAGGTCCAGTTCGCCGAGGCGGTGGAGGAGGTGCAACGGGTACTCGCCGCGTTCCCAGTAGCCGTCGATGACGGGGAGGACTTCCTCCTGGACGAAGCGGCGGGCGCGGTCCCAGTACTTCCGGTCTTCGGCGTTGATGCCGGCGAGGACGGAGGCAGGATCGGTGCCGAGCGCCTCGGTGAGAAGGTACTCGGGTTCCACCGTTCCGGCCGGGAACTCCGGCGCACTTCCGGTGACGGTGGGCGCGGGGGCGGGCGACGTCGTCGTCATGTCTGCATCCTCTGGTTCAGCGGCGGCCGCGGGCCGCCCGGGTGATGTGGCTCACGCCGCATCGACTAAGAATGCACTGAAACGCAGTTCCACGTCAAGAAACTCCGTACCAGACGCCCTCCGGGGTTTCAGGGCAAGGCATCGCGGACCGCTTGGGCGATGGCGTCCTTGTCCGCCGGGCCGGCGAGCACGGTGACGACGACGGTCGCCGCCTTTTGATCCGGGGCATCGGCAGGCGCGGGAGGACCGAGGAGCGCCGGCCGGAAGGTTTCGGCCAGGGCTGCGAGTTCGCTGGCCAGTGCTGCTGCCCGTGCTGTGTCAGGCTGCCCGGTTTCGCCGGTGGCGGGTGCAGCGCGAAGCCATTGCCGGAGGAAGGCATTGTGTACGGCGACCACGGCTGCGGCGTAGGCAACGGCAGGGTACTCGCGCCGGCCGTCCTTGGGCAGGTTGTCATTGAGGTACCGCAGGAAGGCCCGCTCATACCGGTGTGAGGTGACCAGTTCCCGGTCCCGGAGGGCCGGCACGGCCTGCAAAAGTCCGTACCGGGCCAGGGACGTTGCGCGGTTCTGCAGGTGGTGGTCGAACACCAACAGTGCCGCGTCCGCCACGGCGGCCAGGGGCTCCAGCCGCGACTCGGCGAGCCGCTCGTTCACTTGGCGGAGGATTCGCTCGTGGTCAGCGAAGACCACATCCTCCTTGGATCCGAACCTCCGGAAGAACGTGCTGCGGCTCATTCCCGAGGCTTCAGCCAGCTCCTCGACAGACGTGGCATCGAAACCCTGTTTGGCCAGGAGGTCGATGGCGGCGGCAACTGGGCCGTCGGCAGGATGGCTGGGAGGAGGCGAGGTCATGCGCCGAAATCTAGCACAGCGGCAATGTGGCCGGCCTGCCGCGGGATGCTGCGGCAGGCCGGCCACGAGCGGCACCTTCGGATCAGGCGCCTTGCCGGGACGAGCCGATGAGCTTGTCCGAAAGCTGCATGTAGGCCTCGTTGACCTGCTGCAGCTCCGGATGGGCGTCATGCCACTGGACGATTTCCCGGGCGCCGTCCGCAAACGGGATGGTGGCCGAGTAGTCCGGGACCAGGGACTTGATCTTGGTGTTGTCGAAGACCACCGAGTGGGACCGGTCGCCCAGGAGGTTGGAACCCAGTTCCTGGTCGTGCGCGGCGATGGTCTGGGATGCCACGTGCACCAGTTCCGGTTCACGGACGCCGGCCGCCCGTGCGAAGAGCCGGTAGATCTGGTTCCACGGCAGGTACTCGTCGGAGGTGATGGTGTAGCTTTCGCCCACCGCCTGCGGCCTTCCGAGCAGGCCCACAAACGCCTTGGCGAAGTCCTTGCTGTGCGTGAGGGTCCACAGTGAAGTGCCGTCGCCGTGCACCATGACGGGAAGCCCGCTCCGCATCCGGTGGAGGTCCGTCCAGCCGCCCACCATGGCGATCTTGGTGCGGTCGTAGGTGTGCGACGGCCGGACCACGGTCAGCGGAAAGTCATCCTCCCGGTAGGCCCGGAACAACAGCTCCTCGCACGCGATCTTGTCCCGCGAGTACTGCCAGAAGGAGTTCTTCAACGGCGTGGACTCCAGGATGGGCAGCCTGGTGGGCGGCTTTTGGTAGGCGGAGGCGGAGCTGATGAAGACGTACTGCCCCACCCGGTCCCGGAACAACTCCATGCTCGTTTGCGCCTGGTCCGGGGTGTAGGCGATGAAGTCCGCCACGGCGTCGAACTCCCTGCCGCCCAGCACCTCGCGGACGGCGGCCGCATCACGGACGTCCGCGTGCAGCACTTCGGCACCCTCCGGAACCGGCCTGGTGGATTGGCCCCGGTTCAGGATGGTCAGCCGGTGGCCCAGCGCGACGGCGCGTTCTGCCGCCGCCGCGCTGATGACCCCGGTGCCACCGACGAAGAGGATGCTGCGCGGCGCCACGGTGTCGGCATTGCGGGAGGTCACCACGCGTAGTCTTCCGGTGCCGTGCGATGCCCGGGGAAGATGTCGTCCAGCCGCTTGAGCGCGTCTGCGTCGAGGGTGACGTCCAGGGCGCGGATGGCGGCATCCAGTTGTTCCTGCGTGCGCGGGCCCACGATCGGGGCGGTCACGGCGGGCTGGTGCAGCAGCCAGGCCAGTGCCACGTCGCCGGGTTCGTGCCCCAGTTCGTCGGCGAAGTCCTCGTACTGGCGGATCTGGTCCTCATGCTTCTTCAGGGTCTCGGCGGCGCGTCCTTCGGTGCGCCGCACGCCCTGGCGTTCCTTCTTCAGCACGCCGCCCAGCAGGCCACCCTGCAGCGGCGACCAGGGGATCAGGCCCAGGCCGTACTGCTGGGCCGCCGGGATGACTTCCAGTTCCACCTGGCGCATGAACAGGTTGTAGATGGACTGCTCGCTGACCAGTCCGTTGTAATTCCGCCGCCGCGCCGCTTCCTGGGCCTGGGCGATGTGCCAGCCGGCGAAGTTGCTGCTGCCCGAGTACAGGATCTTTCCTTGCTGCACTGCCACGTCGATGGCCTGCCAGATCTCGTCCCAGGGCGTGTCACGGTCGATGTGGTGGAACTGGTACACATCGATGTAGTCCGTCTGCAACCGCTTGAGGCTCGCATCCAACGCCCGGCGGATGTTCAGCGCCGACAGCTTGGATTCGTTGGGCCGGTCCGTCATGGTGCCGTACAGCTTGGTGGCCAGGACGGTGTGCTCGCGGCGCTCGCCGCCCTTGGCGAACCAGCGACCAATGATCTCCTCGGTCCAGCCGCGGTGGTCCGCCCCGCCGTATACGTTGGCGGTGTCGAAGAAGTTGATGCCGGACGCGTGGGCGGAGTCCATGATGCTGTGGGCGTCCGCTTCCTCCGTCTGCGGTCCGAAGTTCATGGTGCCAAGGCAGAGGCGGGAGACTTTGAGGCCGGAGCGGCCCAGATGGGTGTACTGCATGAAAAATCCTTTCGAGGGTCGGGCGCGTCCGTCCGGTGGGTGAGTTTGTCGAAACCTACATCTGGGTGAAGGCGGCGACGGCGGGATCGGAACCGATGCGGGCGCCGGACTCCAGTGCCGTGATGGCGTCAAGTTCGTCGCTGGAGAGCGTGAGGGAGGATGCCGCGAAGTTCTCCCGGATCCGGCCGGGGTTGGCCGACTTGGGGATGACGATGTTTCCGTTGGCCAGGTGCCAGGCCAGCACCACCTGGGCGGTGGTCGCATCGTGGGCCTGGGCAATCTCGGTAACGGCGTTCCCGTTGAGGTCCCCGCCCTGCCCCAGCGGGCTGTACGCCTCCACCGCGATGCCCAGGTCACGGCACTTTGCCGCCAGGTCCGCCTGCTGGTAGCTCGGGTGGAGTTCGATCTGGTTGACGGCCGGCACGGTCTGGGCGGATTCCAGCAGCGTGTCCAGGTGGTCGGAGAGGAAGTTGGAGACTCCGATGGCGCGGATCTCCTTGTTCTCGTACAGCCGCTCCATCTCCTTCCAGGCCTGGACGAACAGTCCCTGGGAAGGGACCGGCCAGTGGATGAGGTAGAGGTCGATGAAGTCCAGGCCCAGCGCCTTGCGGCTGTTCTGGAAGGCTTCCTGCGCCCGGCCCTGCTCACCGTTCCGGAGCTTGGTGGTGACGAAGATTTCCTCGCGGGGGATGCCGGTGGCGGCAAGTGCCGCGCCTACTCCGGCCTCATTGCGGTAGGCGGCCGCTGTATCGATGTGGCGGTATCCGGCCTCGAGGGCGTCCTCCACGGTCCGCTGGGTGTCCTCCCGGCGGAACCTGGAAAACGCCGAAGCCAAGTTGCGGGATGGTGACGCCGTTGTTGAGTGTCAGCTCTGACATGGGTGTGCTCCTATGGCGATGGTGATACGTGGATCGGTGCCGGCTGCTCGACGAGGAGAAAGCGGTTTCCGCTGGCTCACTCCTGAGCCTATGCACTTTTGCCCGTCAAGTCAGCAAGCAAAGCTGTTCCTGTTTTTCCTAGGATTCCCAGTCCTACCTTTTGTGTAGAGCAAGGCACCTGTCCCGGGCAGAATGGTCTGCATGGGTCAAAGCGCCGAGTTCGGAAAATTCCTCAAAGCCATGCGGTCCCGGCTGAGTCCGGAGGTTGCCGGAACGGGTCCCAGCACCGGTGCCCGCAGGGTTCCGGGCCTGCGCCGGGAGGAAGTGGCCCGGCTGGCCGGGGTCAGTACCGACTACTACGTCCGGCTCGAGCAGGGCCGCAACATCCACCCCTCACGCACTGTGCTGGACGCGGTGGCCCGGGCGCTGCGGCTGGACAGCAGCGAGCACGCACACATGCTGGACCTGCTTGAGAACTGTGCGGGCGGCCCCCGTGAGGCCGGGGGCTCCGCCGCGCAGGGGGTCCGGCCGTCGCTGCGGCAGCTCCTCGACGCGGTGGGGGAGGTACCCGCCATGGTGCTGGGCCGGCGCAGCGATGTCCTGGCCGGCAACCGGATGGCATTCCTGCTGTTCACCGATTTCCCTGCGCTGCCTCCCGCTGAGCGGAACCTCACCCGCTGGACCATCCTTGACCCTGCGGCACGGGAGCTCTTCAGGGACTGGAAAACGGTGGCTGCCGAGGCCGCCGGGTCCCTTCGGGTGGACGTGGGGCGGCACCCCAACGATCCGCAGGCCAACCACCTGGTGGGCGAGCTGGCCGTGAACAGCGAGCATTTCCGCCAGTGGTGGGCAGGGCACCGGGTGGCTACGAGGGCGGCAGGAACGGTCCGGCTGCACCACCCCGAGGTGGGCGACCTGGAACTGAACTTTGAGAACCTGGTGCTGCCGGAGGACCCCGACCAGACGCTCCGGGTGTACTCCGCACGGCCGGGCTCGCCGTCGTCGGACGCGCTGGCGCTGCTGGGCAGCCTGGGTGCACCCGCCAGCAGCGCCGGTGCGCGCGACACCGGCAGTGCGCGGGACGCAGCCGCGGTGGCCGAGGGCGGCCAAGCGGACTGAGCGGCGCGTCAAGGGCGCCGTTACTGTACATTCGTCCAGCGAATGGCGGCGATTCTGGCCAGCCGCCCATTGGTCCATGGCCGGCCGTTTCCTAGGGTGGGAGTACAAGCTTCCCTGCCCAGTTTCTTATCACCCCAGGATGGTCTCAACGATGAAACGCATCGCACTGCTGAAGGAGCGCCAGGCGTCCGCCGGCGCCACGTCCACAGCCACGGGTTCGCACTGCCCGGCCTCCGGCCTGTGGAGCCCGGAATCCGACTCCCGCACGGTCCTGTCCTTCTTCGAGGGCCAGGTTTTCCCCGCGTTCGACGGCGCCGCAACGGTCTGGCGGCGCCGCAGCCCGGGTACGGCGAACTAGGGCGCGCCCGGTCAAGCAGCAGGAGGTCGTGAAGCCAACGCTTCACGACCTCCTGGCGTTAAAGCTGTAATGTTCAGTGATCTTCCAGGCGGAAGCCGAGCTTGATGGTTACCTGCCAGTCCGCCACCTTGCCGTCTTCGAGGTGGCCCCGGACTTCCTTGACCTCGAACCAGTCGAGGTTCCGCAGGGTCTGCGATGCCTTGGCGATACCGTTCCGGACGGCGTCGTCCACGCCCTCGGTGGAGGTGCCGACAATTTCAGAAATGCTGTACGTGTGGTTGGACAACTTCGCTCCTCGTGATCATCGTTGCTCCCGGTTGCGGGCCGTCCCTGAAGCCTAGTAGTACTCCGAGAGCGTTGACCAGAGGGGATTGCCTCGCGCATCAATGCCGGCCTGCGGGCCTACTTGGCCGGCAGGACCAGGTTCCGCAGGTCGTCCAGCGTCTGCTGCATGTGCAGGTCCATGGCCGTGCGGGAGCGGACGGGGTCGCGGGACTCCAGGGCCTCGGCGATGTTCTGGTGGTGCCCGATAGCGTGTTCCTGGATTGCAGGAACTGCCGACGTCTCCGCCCGGCGCTTCTCCAGGACACGGTGCAGCGGCTCGAACAGGACAGAGACGAATACGTTCCCGGCGGCGCGCAGGATGAGGTCGTGGAAGCCGAGATCGGCCTCCACGAAAGCTGCGACGTCATTGATGCTGTTGGCGGCCTTCATAGCCGAGACGTACGCGAACAGGGAGGCGATGTCCTCCTCCGAGATTCGTCCGGCGGCAAGTTCGCAGGCTCCGGTTTCCAGCATCCGGCGGAGCTCGATGAGCTGGATGGAGGCAGCGGCGTCGTTCTTGCCCTCTGACGCTGCCCGGAGCACGGCCTCCAGTGATGTCCAGCGGCTCAGGGGGTTGACGAACGTCCCCCGGCCACGTTCGACGCTGAGGATCTGTTGGGCCTGGAGCGTCTTCATCGCTTCGCGGACCGTCATCCGGCTGACCTCGTGGCGGGCGCTGAGTTCCAGTTCGCCCGGAACGGTGGCGCCTGGCGGGAACTCGCCTTCGATGATGCGGTCCAGCAGCTCGTCGGCCACGATGCCCACCAGCGATTTCCTTGCCATGGTTCCCCCGCTTCCTGCTTCCGGCCCACGCCCGGCGAATATGTCAGACAAGTCTACTTGCGCGTCTTTATGCCGTGTGCCACACTAACATTCAAATGCAAGATGTCAGACATCTTACAGTTACCTTTACATCAGTATCCGGGTCCCGGATCGCTACACAACGGAGTGCACTGTGACGCTTGAAGCAGACCTTCTGGCCGCCTATCCGGCAGACATGGAGATCCCGGCAGGGCTTGTTGCCGGCTCGCTGGCCGCTTCCAACGCGGAGGTTCCCCGCGTCCTGGTAGTGCTCGACGACGACCCCACCGGCACCCAGTCCGTGGCAGACCTGCCCGTGCTCACCAGGTGGGACGTGGAAGACTTCACGTGGGCCTTTAGCCAGGGAAAGCCCGCGGTTTACGTCCTCACCAACACCCGCAGCCTCGACCCTGCCGAAGCCGCAGCCCGCAACGAGGAAGTGGTCCGCAACGCCCTCACCGCGGCAGGATCGCCGGAATCCCTGCGGTTGGGTTTCGTCAGCCGCAGCGACTCCACCCTCCGCGGCCACTTCCCGCTGGAGCCGGACGTCATCGCGGCCACCGTTGCCGAGGTCAGCGGAGAGAAGACCGACGGCGTGGTCCTGGTTCCCGCGTTCCCCGACGCCGGCCGGCTCACCATCGGCGGCGTCCACTACATGCGCGGCACCGGTGAGGCCAAGGGCACCGTGGTCCCCGTCTCCGAGACCGAGTTCGCCAAGGACGCCACGTTCGGTTTCAGCACGTCCGTCATGGCCGACTACGTCGCTGAGAAATCCCAGGGCAGGTTCCCCGCGGACTCAGTGATCGCCCTGGACCTGAACATCATCCGGGCCGGCGCCTCTGCCCAGGACCCGGCCATCTCTGCCAAAGCCATCGCGGATGCGATCGAGCCCGCCACCGACTCCACCCCGATCGTGGCGGACATCGTTACCGAAAACGACTTCCGTGCCCTGGCACTGGGCCTTGAAGAGGCTGAACGCCGCGGCAAGAAACTTCTCTACCGTGTTGGCCCCCCGTTCGTTCGCGGCCGTATCGGCCAGGAAGTCCGCGCTGCGCTCACGGCCGACGAGGCCTACGCAGGGAACACCCCATCGGAGGCGGGCGGCCTGATCGTTGTTGGCTCGCACGTCGGCCTCACCACCCGCCAGCTCAACGTCCTCACCGCCGAACACAGCTCGGCGCGCATCATCGAGATCGACGTCGAGAAGCTCCTCGGCGCCGAAACCGAAGCCGGCGCACACCTGGACCAGACCGTGGACGCCGTCATCGAGGCCCTGCGCGCCGGCGACGTCATCGTCCACACCAGCCGCCTGCTGATCAAGACGGACGACCCCGCCGAAAGCCTGCGGATCGCACGGACCGTCTCCGCCGCCGTCGTGGACGTGGTCAACCGCACCCTGAAGACCTTCCCGCCACGTTTCGTCATCGCCAAGGGCGGGATCACGTCCTCCGACGTCGCAGCCCACGGCCTGGAAATCCGGCACGGCATCGTCCGCGGCCCCATGCTCCCGGGCATCGTCAGCCTCTGGGAGCCGGTGGACGGCCCCGCCAAAGGCATCCCCTACATCGTGTTCGCCGGCAACGTGGGCGACGACGATTCCCTGGCCCAGGTCACCCGCAAACTCAGCAGCACCTTCTAATTTCGACAAGCTCAATCACCGGTGGTTGAGCTTGTCGAAACCCGGATTTCGACAAGCTCAATCACCGAATCGCCTTATTCAACGGAGAACACCATGACCAGCAACTACACCGTCACCGTCCTGGGCCTCGGCGCCATGGGCCTGCCCATGGCCACCCGCCTGGCCTCGCAGCTGACCGTCCACGGCTTCGACATCGCCGAGCCCCGCCTGGAGCTCGCCCGGGAAGCCGGCATCGCCACCTTCACCACGGCCCGCGAAGCCGCCAAGGGTGCCAACGCCGTCCTCCTGGCCGTCCGTAACGGCGAACAGCTCAATGACGTCCTCTTCGGCGAAAACGGCGTGGCCTCGGTCCTCGAGCCGGGCGCCGTCGTCATCCTCGGCAGCACCGTGGGCACCGACGCCATCCCCGCCACCGTGGCCAAGCTGGCCGAATACGGCGTGGACCTGGTGGACGCCCCGCTCTCCGGCGGCCCCAAGCGCGCCGGCGAAGGCGACCTGCTGATCGTCGTCGGCGCTTCCCCCGAAGCCCGCGCAAAGGCCGCACCGGCCCTGGACCTGCTCGCCTCCACCCTCACCGTGGTGGGCGACAACCCCGGCGACGGCCAGGCCGTGAAGACCGTCAACCAGCTCCTCTGCGGCGTCCACATCGCCGCCGCCGCCGAGGCCCTGGCCCTGGCCGACGCGCTGGGACTGGACCAGGCCAAGACCCTCGCCGCCCTCGAAGCCGGCGCCGCCGGTTCCTTCATGCTCTCCAACCGCGGCCCGCGCATCCTCGAGGCCTACAACGAGGAAGGCGCCGAGGTCCTGTCCCGCCTGGACATCTTCGTCAAGGACATGGGCATCGTGGGCAAAGCCACCCGCGCCGCCGGCCTGGCAGCCCCCGTTGCCGCCGCCGCCGAGCAGCTGTACCTGCTGGGCCAGGCCCAAGGCCTCGCCGCCGCTGATGACTCCGCCGTCATCAAGGTGGTCGCCCCCGCCAAGCGCACCAAGTAAGCCACCCCTCCCGCCCTTGCGGCACTAAAGGTACGACGACGGCGGTCCCCCCTCCGCCGTCGTCGTACCTCCCAGCGTTGCCGGCGCAGTCCCGCAACGTTTTATCCCCACCCCACCATTCCGTGATGCCGACCTGCCCCGGGGCCGGCCCGTCAAAGGAGACAACTCCCCGTGAACCACCTGATGAGTCCGCTGATACAGCGGGCGGCCGACGCTCCGGCCATTAAGCCCGCCGTTGAGCTGGGCACCCCGGTACTCCTCACCATCGCAGCGGTGGGCATCGCCATCCTGCTGGTGATGATCATCCGTTTCAAGATCCAGGCCTTCGTGGCCCTGCTCACGGTCAGCATCCTGGTTGCCGTGGCCGCCACCATCCCGCTGCAGGACATCTTCACAGTGGTCTCCAGCGGCGTGGGCAGCACCATGGGCAAGGTCGCCATCCTGATCGCGCTCGGCGCCGTGCTGGGCCGCATGATCGAGGTCTCCGGCGGCGTCCAGTCCCTCGCGGACCACTTCACCCGCAAGCTCGGCGCCCGCCGGGTGGCGGTGGCGCTGACCGCCGTCGGCTTCCTGGTGGCCATCCCGGTCTTCTTCGAAGTGGGCATCATCGTGCTGGTGCCCATCGTCTACGCCTTCGCCAAGATCGCCAAGGTCCACCCGGTGAAGTTCGGCCTGCCCATGGCCGGCATCATGCTCTCCATCCACGTCGCCGTCCCGCCGCACCCCGGAATCGTTGCCGGCGCCGGCGTGCTCGGCGCCGACATCGGACTGATCGCCCTGATCTCGCTGCTGATCTGCGTACCGCTGGGCTTCCTTTCCTACTGGGTGGCCTCCATCATGAACCGCAAGGACTACGAACTCCTGCCGGCCGTGAAGACCCAGGTGGAGGAGTTCGGCTCCGACTCGCTGGTCAAGGTGGGCCACGACGGCCCCGGTGCCGCCGCCATTGCACCGCCGCGGCCGGGCCTGATCATCTTCCTGATCGCCGCCCCGATCGTGCAGATCCTGCTCGGCACGGTTGGCACGCTCGTGATCCCCAAGAGCGATCCCCTGTACGGCCTGGCATCCTTCATCGGCAACCCGTTCCTGGCCCTCCTGGTGGCCGTGGCGCTGTCCTTCTTCCTGCTGGCCGTCCGCCGCGGCTGGTCCTTCCGGGAAACCGGCGAAATCTTCGAAGGCTCCCTCCCGCCCATCGCCTCCATCCTGATGGTGGTGGCCGCCGGCGGCGTGTTCGGCAACGTGCTGCAGGTCTCGGGCATCGGCGGGGCACTCTCCAAGACGCTGGACACGCTCGGCGTGCCGCTGCTGCTGCTCGGCTTCATCATTTCCCTGGCACTGCGTGCCGCCCAGGGTTCGGCCACAGTGGCCATCGTGACCACCACCGGCCTGCTGTCCGCAGCGGTCAGCGGTGGCGGCTACAGCCCTGCACAGATCGCCGTGATCGTGATCGCCATCGGCTTCGGCGCCCTGGGCCTGTCCCACGTAACAGACGCCGGCTTCTGGGTGGTGGTGCGCTACTACGGCCTGACCGTCTCCGACGGCCTGAAGACGTGGACCGTCCTGACCACCATCCTGGGCCTGGCCGGCTTCGCGCTGACCTTCGTAGCCTGGATCCTGGTGGGAGGCCTGGGCGTCTGATGCGTACCCGACTGGACCACCTGGTCACCTCCGCCCTGCAGCAGGGTTCCGCTGTGCCGGCCTTCACCTGCTACGACTTCACCACCGCGCTGGCCGTGGTGGCCGCCGCAGAGGAAGCAGGACGCGGCGCCATCCTGCTGGTGGCGCCCAAGACCGCCGCCACCGCGAACGGGCTCCGGCTCATCGCGGCGCTCCGCACCCTGGCGGATACCGCCGCGGTGCCGGTGGCAGTGCAGCTTGACCACGCCAGCGACCTGAAGGTGATGGCCGACGCCGTCGCGGCAGGGGCGGATTCCGTCCTCGCCGACGGTTCGTCCCTTCCCTGCGAGGACAACATTGCCCTGGTCCGGGCGGCCCGTGCCCTGCTGGGCGCCGACGTGGTGCTCGAAGCGGAACTTGGCGGCCTGGCCGGCGACGAGGACCGCGCCTTTTCCGCCGACCAGTTCGGCGCGGACGTTGCGGGCCTGACTGACTCCGCGCAGGTGGAGGACTTCGTGTCCCGCACCGGCGCGGAACTGCTCGCCGTGGCCGTGGGCAATGTCCACGGCAAGTACAAGGGCGAGCCGCGGCTGCGGTGGGATGTGCTCCAGGACATTGCGGCGCGCGTCCACATTCCGCTGGTGCTGCACGGTGCCTCCGGCATCCCCGCCGGGGAACTGGTCAAAGCCGCGGCGATGAACGTTGGCAAGGTCAACTTCAACACCGAACTGAGGACCGGCGTGCTGGCCACCCTCCAGGACCAGCTGCCCGACCACCGCGCGGACGGCGAAAACCTGCAGGGCCTGCTGGCCCGGTGGAACCACTCCGCCAAGGAATTCGCCACCGCAACGCTGGCCACGCTGGCGCGGTAGGACCGTCCCGTGAAGGGGGAGGCTAGGATCGAGCCATGATCCTGGCCTCCCTCTTTTTTGCCTTCCTTGCTGCGGCGCTGCACGTTTTCATCTTCACCATGGAATCCGTGACCTGGACACGGCCCGCCACCTGGAAACGCTTCAGCATCGGGTCCCAGGAGCATGCCGAGATCACCAGGCCGCTGGCGTACAACCAGGGGTTCTACAACCTGTTCCTGGCGGTCGGGGCCTTGATTGGAATCGGCCTGGTGGCGTTCGGGGCCGGGCCCGCGCAGGATGTGGCCGGCTGGACCCTGGTGTTTTCCAGCTGCGGCTCCATGCTCCTGGCGGCCGTGGTCCTGGCCCTCAGCGGCCGCAAGTACCTCCGCGCGGCCGCCACCCAGGGCGTAACGCCGCTGCTCGCCGTCGTCCTGGGCCTGGTGGCGGTCCTGCAATAGCAGCAGAAGGGACGTTTAGTCCTTAAACCAGGCGGGAGCCGGGAGCACAATGGTGCTGTGGACAACGCCAGGCTTCTGTAGGGTCCACCCGTGCGGAGCGCAAGCGAGCGGGGGACAGCAACCGGGGCGGACACGGCCAACCGTGATCCGGCCATCGACCTTGTCCGGTTGATCTGCCTGGTCCTGGTGGTGGTGGGCCATTCCATGATGGTCAGTCCGGTCCTGCACCCGGACGGGACCGTGACGACGGAGAACACCCTCGCCCTGCCAGGACTGGTTTGAACCCGTTATCTGGATCTTCATGGTCATGCCCCTGTTCTTCGTGACCGGCGGCATCACCGGCCTGCAGTCCTGGCGCAGGCTCAAAGCCCGCGGCGGGACCGCGGCCCAGTTCATCCGTGCGCGCCTCCTGCGCCTGGTTCTCCCGGCCACCGCTCTGCTGGCAACGATGGTGGCGGGTCTCTCCATGGCGGCCGCGCTGGGCGTGGACCGGCAGGTAGTCCAACTCCTGGCCACCGGGGCGGCCATGCCATTGTGGTTCCTGGCGGCCTACCTCGCGGCGCAACTCAACATCCCCGTCCTGGCGGCGCTCCATGCCCGCGCACCCTGGCTGGTCCTCGGCCTGCTCACCGCATTGGTGGTTGCCGTGGACTGTCTGCGGGGCGCCCTCCCGGACCTCGCCAACGCCAACCTGGTGTTCTTGTGGTGCGCAGTACAGCAACTGGGGTTCCTGGCCGCAGACGGCTACTTTTCCCGCCTCTCCCGCTCCGGGCTTCTGGGCCTCGCCGTGGCGGCAAACCTGCTGCTCGGACTCGTGACCGGGTTGGGCCTGTACCGGGGAAACATGCTGGTCAACCTCAACCCGCCCAACCTGACCCTCATGATCCTGGGCGTTTCCCAGCTGGCGGTGATGGAACTGGCGCGGCCGGTCCTTGCGCCGCTGGCCGGGGTCCGCTGGATTGGCCGGCTTCTGGCGCTGGCAGGTGCCAGGTCCCTGACGGTGTACCTGTGGCACCTGCCCCTGCTGGGCGCCATGTCCGGGTTGCTGCTCCTGGCGCCGATCCCCAAACCGGACTCCGGCACGGCCGAATGGTGGTGGTCGCGCCCCCTTGTGGTCCTGGCACTGATGATCCTGCTCCTGCCGGTGGCCGCAGCCTTTGGCCGGCTGGAGGAACGGACGACGGCGGCGCAAACCTTCCGCTGCCGGGCCGCCATGGCGGGGGCTGCCGTCGTGGTGGTCTTCATTCCCGTGGCAGACGCCGCCCTCAGCGGACTGTCACTGGGGCTGCTGGCAGCCGGCACGCTGTGCTTTTCCGCGGCGATCATCCTCCTGGGCGGGTTTCCGCTGCGGCGCCGGCGCCTGCCCGGGACCAAGCTCCGACGCGGGCAGGCTGCCCGGCTCGGGGCAGGGACACAGCGCGGGGCAGGGACGCGGAGTGGCAGCAGGCTCGCGGGCCGGACCGCGTCCCGCCGGAGGCGCGACGGAAGGGGCATTGCCAGCGGGGTGAAGTAGTGCCAGTGTCGAACCATGACCGAGAACACCATGTCCACAGAGGATAAGTTCACCCCCAACGTCACCTTGAGGCGCAACGACGCGGACCACCGGTATGAACTCCTGGTGGACGGCAGGCTCGCCGTCCAGGCCTTTTTCCACGACCTGCCAGGTCACATCGATTTCACCCACACCGAGACGGGCCAGGACTTCGAGGGGCAAGGGCTGGGCAAGGTGCTGGCCCATTTTGCCCTGGATGACGTGGTGGCCACCGGCAAACGCATCATTCCGCACTGCCCGTTCATGTCCAGCTACCTCCGCAAGCACGAGGGCTACGAGCAGTTCGTGGATTGGCCCGAGCGCTGACCCCGATCGGGGGCCGGCGCACACGGGAGCCGGGAGTCAGCTGGCCAAGGCCTTGTCGCTGACCGCCACGGCGGTCCCGGGGACGTCGATGGTGAAGCCGCAGGCGCAGCGGTAAGTGGTGATGGTTTCGGCCGCCTCCGGCCGCAGGGCGACCACGGAGGTTCCGTCAACGTACACGGGCTGCCGGACCGGCAGTTCCCCGTGATCGACAAGCTGCATCGGCGTACGGCAGTGCATGCGTGAATTGAGGGTCACCAGCAGTCCTGCGTCGACAGGTACCGTGGTGGCCAGAAACTGCTCAGCCGGCTCGCGGCGCTCCCCAAACGCCATTAGCTGGTCATCCATTGCGGTGGTCATCATGTTCTTCCTTGGGCTTCTTTCACGGAACCGCCAGCGGTGGCAGTCCCGCCGCGAACTGCTTGCGGAGGTTCATCTACCCCATAAGAAAAGCATGCTTACTAATTAGTGCACAAGTCAGGGCGGTCGGAACGTCCGGTCCGCAGGCTGGTGTGCAGGCCCGAACTCCAGGGCTTAACCGCCCTGCCGCTGCCACTGCCAGGCGTGCCTGTTGCCGATCCATGCTTCCCCCTTAGCGGCTGGCAGTCCCGCCGCCGGCGTGACCCCAAGCCTGGCGTCGAGGGGGGTATATGGGCACGGTCCGGGATGGTGTGTTCGCGGCTGGCGACGAAATACATCACAAAAGTTTGATTAAAAGGGTTACCTAAGTAAGGCTTGCCTTACAAGCGTGCAGCAAAAGAGCCTTCCGCTCCAGCCCTGCCCGGTCCGAGCACTGCCCCTCCGGCACTGACCAGCAAAGGAAACCCATGCCGTTGATGCCACACCCTGCCCCGCATCACGTGGAACCACCGCTTCCCGCGAATGACTCACCAGACCCTCTGGAACCGCCAGCCCTTCCCGCGGGCCAGGACTTCGCCTCCCGGCTGGAACTGGCGCTCGGGGCCAGCAACCACCTCTTCAATGCCAGGAACTCTTCCCGGTACGTGGCGCAGGTCCTGCAGGGTGTCAACGCGGTGGCCACCAAACTGGAGCGGACCACCCGGCCCTTCACCGGCGTCGAACCGTCAGAGCTGGAGGCCCGCGTGGGAGCGGTTGACCTGGATGCCCCGCTGCCGGACACCGCCGCCGCCCTGGAGGAGCTCGATGAGGTCTACCTGCGCGACGCCGTCTACTTCCATGACCCCAAATACGCCGCACACCTCAACTGCCCGGTGGTGATCCCCGCTCTGGTGGGCGAAGCCGTCCTTTCTGCCGTCAACTCCTCATTGGACACCTGGGACCAGAGCGCCGGGGCCACCATGATCGAGCGCCGCCTCATCGACTGGACCGCGCAGCGGCTGCACCTTGGTGCCACCGCGGACGGCATCTTCACCTCCGGCGGCAGCCAGTCCAACCTGCAGGCGCTGCTGATCGCCCGTAACCACGCCGTGGCAGGCCTCCGCCAGGACCCGGCCCGCCGCGGTCTCCGCCTGCCGGCGCTGCTGGATACACTCCGGATCTTCGCGTCCGAGGACAGCCACTTCAGCATCCAAAAATCGGCCGCGATGCTGGGCCTCGGATTCGACGCCGTCATCAGCGTCCCCTGCACGCCGGACCGCCGGCTGGACCCCGCCGCCCTGGCGGCCGCCATGGCGGAAGCGCGCGACGCCGGCCTGGTGCCGATGGCCGTGGTGGCAACCGCCGGGACCACCGACTTTGGCGCGGTGGACCCGCTCGCAGAGCTCGCTGCCCTGGCCCGCACGTCCGGCGCCTGGTTCCACGTCGATGCCGCCTACGGCGGCGGCCTGATGGTCTCCGGCCGGTACCGGCACCTCCTGGACGGAACCCGGCTCGCCGACTCGGTCACAGTGGACTTCCACAAGACCTTCTTCCAGCCCGTCAGTTCCAGCGCGCTGCTGGTCAGGGACCGGGCCATGCTGCGGCACGTCACCTACTACGCCGATTACCTGAACCCCGAAAGCGCCGCCCTCGCGGACATTCCCAACCAGGTGGACAAGAGCCTCCAGACCACCCGCCGCTTCGACGCCCTCAAACTGTGGCTGACGCTCCGCGTCATGGGGGCGGACGCCCTCGGCGCGCTGTTCGACGAAGCCATCGACCTCGCCGGGCGCGTGGGCCCGCTCCTGGACGCCGATGACGACTTCGAGCTCGCCGCACCGCCGCATCTCAGCACCCTCGTGTTCCGCTACCGCCCGCGGCTGGCCAGTGGGCAGCGGCTCAGTGAAGACGCCGCGGATGCGCTCAACCCGGCAGTGCGCGCGGCGGTCTTCGCTTCCGGCCAGGCAGTGGTTGCCGGCACCACAGTGGGCGGCCACCATTACCTGAAATTCACCCTCCTCAATGCCGAGGCCACGCTCGAGGACATCGCCGGAATCATCACGCTCCTGCGCCGCACCGGCGCGGAAATCCTGCGGGACGGAGCCGCCGCATGAGCACCCCCGCGGACGGTGCCATCCACGATTTCGCCGCCATCGGCGTCGGGCCCTTCAACCTTGGCCTGGCCGCCCTGGCTGAACCGGTGGAGGGCCTGGCCGGCGTCTTCCTGGAGCAGCGCGAAACCTTCGACTGGCACCCCGGGATGATGCTGGAACCGGCCCACCTGCAGGTTCCCTTCATGGCGGACCTGGTGACCATGGCGGACCCCACGTCGCCCTACTCGTTCCTGAACTTCCTCAAGCAGACCGGGCGGCTGTACCGCTTCTACATCCGCGAGGACTTCTACCCGCTGCGCGCCGAATACAACCAGTACTGCCAATGGGTGGCCGGGCAGTTGGCTTCCGTGCGTTTTGGCACAACCGTGCTGGAAGCGGCGTACGACGACGGCGTGTACCGGCTGGCCGCCTCCGGTCCAGGCGGGAGGGAGGTACTTTCGGCGCGGCGGCTGGTGCTGGGCACCGGCACCAGCCCGTACGTGCCCGAGGCCGGCCGGGGCATTATGGCCGATGCCGCCGCCGGCCGCGGGGGAGTGGCCTTCCACAACGCCGACTACCTGGCACGGAAGGCGGAGCTGCAGCAGCGGCGCAGCATCACCATTATCGGCAGTGGGCAGAGTGCGGCGGAGATCTACTACGAGCTCCTGCAGGAAGCGGACATCCACGGTTACCGGCTGGACTGGGTGACCCGCTCCGGCCGGTTCTTCCCGCTGGAGTACACCAAGCTGACCTTGGAAATGACCTCGCCCGAGTACGTTGACTACTTCCATGGCCTCCCGCAGGAACGCCGCGACCACCTCAACAAGGCTCAGAAGAACCTGTACAAGGGGATCAACTCAGACCTGATCGACGCAATCTACGACCTCCTCTACACCAGGAGCCTCTCCGGGATGGTGGCCACGCGGCTGCTGACCCATTCCACGCTCACCGCCGCCGGATGGGATGCGGCCGCCGGAACGCACACCCTGCACCTGCACCACGACGAGCAGGGCGCCGCTTACAGCCTGGACAGCGAAGCCGTGGTGTTCGCCACCGGCTACGGCTACCGGGAACCGGAGTTCCTCTCGGGCATCCGGGACCGCATTGCCCGGGACAGTGCGGGCCGCTTTGCGGTGGACCGCAACTACAGCACCGGGGTGGTGCCGGGGGAGATCTTCGTGCAGAACGCAGAGCTGCACACCCACGGGTTCGCCACTCCGGATCTCGGCATGGGTGCGTACCGCAACTCGTGCATCCTGCGGGAGATCACCGGCCGGGAGGTGTACCCCGTGGAACGGAGCATCGCCTTCCAGCAGTTCGGTGCGCCCGCCGGCATCACGGTGCAGGTACCGGCATGAGGTTCACGTTCCGCTGCGTCGAGCCCCGGGGCGACGCCGCGCTCCTGCACAGCTGGGTCACGCGCCCCTACGCCTCCTTCTGGGGAATGCTGGCCGCCGGCGTTGACGACGTCGCCGACGAGTACGCCGCCATCCAGGCGAGCGGACACCACCACGCCCTGCTGGGGCTCGACGCCGGCGTCCCGGCTTTCCTCGTTGAGGAATACCTGCCAGCGTCCTCGCCGCTGGCAACGGCATACCCGGTACGGCCCGGCGACGCGGGGATGCACCTGCTGGTCGCTCCGCCGTCGAACGCCCCGGAATCCGGCTTCACCACGGCCGTCATGGACGCAGTCCTGGCCCGGCTGTTCGCCAAGCCCGGGGTGGACCGGATCGTGGTGGAACCGGACGTCCGGAACACCAGGATTCACGCCCTCAACGAACGGCTTGGTTTTCGCCCGGCCGGTGTGGTGGCGCTCCCGGACAAGGACGCGCTGCTGAGCTTCTGCAGCCGGAACGACTACCTCGCCGCCCGGGCCGCGAACCCGTTCACCGCCCCTGCCCCGCCCGCCCACTATTCCGACAGCAATGGAGCACCACTATGACCACCGACCTGTACCCCGCCGCAGCCCCAGCGGCCCCGACCATCCCTGCCGGGGCAGTTGCCTCTCCGTCCGCAGTTTCCCACCTCAGTCCCCTCCGCTGGGAGGCGGCCAACCGGCACCTGCTCCGCAAGGCGCTCGCTGAGTTCTCGCACGAGCGGATCCTTGCGCCGGAGCGCATCCCGGCCGTGGAGCACGCCGGCAGCTACCGGGTAGTGAGCGACGACAGATCCCACGAATACCGTTTCGACGCGCGGATCCTTGACCTGGACCATTGGTCCATCGACGCCGGCTCCATCCGGCATTTCCATGAGGGCGCCGAGGCGCCGCTGGATGCCATGGAGTTCATCACGGCCTTCCACGAAACCCTTGGCATCAACATCTCCATGCTTCCGGTCTACCTGGAAGAAATCAGCAGCACGCTGGCCGGCCACGCCTACAAGCAAGCGGCCTG
Organism: Arthrobacter sp. SLBN-112; assembly: GCF_030944625.1. NCBI lineage: Bacteria > Bacillati > Actinomycetota > Actinomycetes > Micrococcales > Micrococcaceae > Arthrobacter > Arthrobacter sp. SLBN-112. The sequence continues at coordinate 349,588 of NZ_JAUSXY010000001.1, read as the reverse complement.
CCGGCCAACCGCCGCGGAACTGGCGGCAGGAGTGACCCGAGGCGCGGACGTTGCCGCCGACTTCCAGGCCATCGAACGCAGCATGTCCGAGGGCCACCCCGGCTTCGTGGCCAACAACGGCCGCCTCGGCTTCGGCATCAGCGACTACCACGCCTTCGCCCCCGAAACCGGTGCCCCTGTGCACTTGGAGTGGGTCGCCGTGCACCGCGGCTGCGCCGTCTTCACCTCGGCTGCCGGGCTGGACTACCGGACGCACCTCGGAGCCGAGCTCGGGCCTCTGCTGGGCACGTTCCACGCCGCGCTGAAGGAGCAGGGACTCGACCCGGAGCAGTACTTCCTCATGCCGGTGCACCCCTGGCAGTGGGAGAACAAGCTGGCAGTAACGTTCGCGGCGGAGATCGCCCGGCAGCGCATCGTCCATCTGGGCGCCGGAACCGATCCGTACCAGGCGCAGCAGTCGATCCGGACGTTCTTCAACACCGGCGCACCGGCGAAGAACTACGTCAAGACCGCCCTGTCCGTGCTGAACATGGGCTTCATGCGCGGGCTCTCCCCGCAGTATATGAAGGCGACGCCCGCCATCAACGACTGGCTGCGGGAACTGATCGGCTCAGACCAGGCGCTGCAGCAGCGCGGGTTCACCATGATCGGCGAGGTAGCCGCGATCGGATACCACAACCCGCAGTACGAGGCCGGCTCCGCGGAAGGCTCACCGTACCGGAAGATGCTGTCCGCCCTCTGGCGGGAAAGCCCTGTGCCGTTGCTGCGCGAAGGCCAACAGCTGGCCACCATGGCGTCTCTGCTGCACGTGGACGGGGCAGGCAAGCCGATGGCCGCCGCCCTGATCGAGCGCTCGGGGCTGGCCCCCGCCACGTGGCTCCGGCGGTACTTCGAGGCCTACCTCGTTCCACTGGTGCACTGCCTCTACCGCTATGAGCTGGCGTTCATGCCGCATGGCGAAAACGTCATCCTGGTTCTCGAAAACGGCGTGCCCGTCCGTGCCGTCATGAAGGACATTGCCGAGGAAATCGTCGTGATGGGGGACCGGGTTGAGGTGCCCGCGGACGCCGCGAGGATCAAGGCCGCGATCCCGGACGGGGAGAAGGTGCTGGCGATTTTCACCGACATCTTCGACTGCATTTTCCGCTTCCTCGCGGCGCTGCTGGACGAAGACGGCACCCTGCCCCGGGAGGACTTCTGGCGCACCGCGGCGGCAGCCATCCGGGACTACCAGGCGGAGCACCCCGGACTCGCCGCCCAGTTCGCCCGGCACGACCTCTTCGCCGCGGACTTTCCCCTGTCCTGCCTCAACCGGCTGCAGCTGCGCAACAACCAGCACATGCTCGATCTCTCCGATCCCTCCGGCGGGTTGCAGATGGCCGGGCGGCTGGCCAACCCGCTGGCCCGGTTCGCAGGCCGGTAACACCAGCGGCTGGTTAGGCTTGCAGCATGACGCCAACAACCGCACTTGTCACCGGGGCCAGCGCCGGGCTCGGATACGAATTCGCCAAGCAGCTCGCGGCCCAGGGGCACCAACTGGTCCTGGTGGCGCGCAACGCCTCGCGCCTGGAGGAAACGGCGGCGGACCTGCACCGGCGCTACGGGGCCACGGCTGAGGTGCTGCCCGCGGACCTGACGCGGGACGCCGACGTCGCCGCCGTCGTCGAACGCCTCCAGGACGCCGGGCGCCCGGTGGGGATCCTGGTGAACAACGCCGGAATCGGGCTGCTGCACAACTTCGAGGACAACCCGGTCGGGGTGGAGAAAGACCACCTGAAGCTGCACGTGGAAACGGCCATGGTGCTCACCCATGCGGCGCTGGGCGGGATGCTTGGGCGCGGGGAAGGCAGGATCATCAATGTGGCCAGCGTGGCCGCGTTCCTTCCCCGCGGCACCTACTCGGCGGCGAAAGCCTGGCTGGTCAGTTTCAGCCGGTGGGCCAACCTGGCGTACCGCAAGCGCGGGATCAAGGTCACTGCGGTTTGCCCGGGTTTCACGCACACGGAGTTCCACGACCGGATGGGCATGGACAAATCCGTGGCCCCGTCCTGGACGTGGCTGCGCGCGGAGCGGGTGGTGCGGGAGGGCCTGGCGGACAACGAGCGCGGCAAGGCGGTCTCCATACCTTCCAGGCGCTACAAGCTGGTGGCCGCCGTGGCCAAGCTGGCGCCGGCGCGGCTAATGGCGGGACCTGCGCGCAAACCAAAGCCGGTTCGCAACCCGGGGTAGCCGCGCCGGACCCACGAGGGAGGCCATCGTTCGCGACCCCGATCGCCGGACCGCCACCACCACCAGGATCCCCAGCAATGCGCCCACCAGCGTTTCCACTGCCCGCTCCAGGATCAAGACCCCCGGTTCTACAGGAGAGGCCAGCTGGGTCATGAGCAGGATCACCGGGGTGAACCAGACCATCGCCAAACCGTAGTGCCTGGTCATGAACAGTTCGGTGGCGAACTGGAACAGGATCACCAGGAGGGCCAGGACCTGGGCCTGGCGCACAGGCTCCTGGAAACCGGGGTACAGCCCGGCAAGCGTCCAGGGGGCCGGAAGGATTACGACGGCGGTCACCGCCAGCCCAAGGAACGTCCCCACGATGCGGTGGATGCCGCGCCGGACGCTGCTGGGAAGGTCCGCGCCGGCGAGCGGCACAGCTGCTGCGGCCATGGCCCAATGCGGGTGGCCGCTGCCGCTGAGGACGCCTATTGTTCCGGCGGCACCCACCGCCGTCACGTATCTTGCGGCGTGGACCACCAGTTTCCGCCGCCCGGCCGGTGAAGGGGGCACGGCCCTGGTGGCGCCAGGTTGCCAGGACTTGCGCCGGATCCAGCCGCTGAAGCCCACCGCGATGGAGAACAAAGCCGACCCGCCGGCGATGAGCATGGCAATGTGCCAGGGAACCGCAGCCGGAACGGAAGCGCAGGCTCCCAGGGCCAGGATGCCAAAGAAGGGCCCGTTGGGTTTCAACCGCACACGGTCTGCGTAGACGGACCCCACTCCCGCAAGGGTGGCTTCCACGGCCACCAGCCACCAGGAATGGAGGTGGTTGACGGACAGCGCGACCCCCACGGCCACTCCGCTGAGCAGCACCAAAGCGGCCTGGCTTTGGTGGCGGAGGCGCAGCTGGTGCGGCTCCGAGCGGCCGTACATTCCGGTGAGGGCCCCGAACACGGCATAGATGATGAGGTCCGTCCGGCCGATGGCCAGCAGGATCAGGGAGGGGACGGCTACGCTCAACGCTACCCGGAGCGCCGCTAGGTGGTCAGCGTTGGCCGGCTCGAGCCGGTGGAGTGCGCGTACCTGCTCCATGACGCGCTTCATGTCCCGAACCCATTCCGTATTATTGCCGTGCCGACGCCCTAAGGGGCCCTTGGGAACGTATCACCAGGCATTGGGCTGAGTCATTTCGCCGCAGCGGAGGCGGACACAAAAGGACATCCGGCGGCCACGCCAAGGCCCGCCCCGGTGCTTCCAGCAGGAAGTCCACGGAACGGGCCTGTGAGCGTGGGCTGCAAGGATGCCCAGGGGGAGCTTAGGCTCCGGCCGGAACCTCGCGGCGGATGTCGGCATCAGTCGCGTCCTGGGTCTCGAACGGCAGTTCGTCCAGGTTGATCAGGGGGTTCTCATCCTGGGTGGCCACCAATTCCTTAGCCTCAGCCTGGGTGTCAACGCTGGGCATGGAGCCCGGCAGCGGCATCTGGGCGGATTCCTTCAGGAAGTAGATCGCCACTGCCCCGATCGCCGAAGTGGCCATCAGGTAATAGGCCGGCATCATGTCGTTGCCGGTGGCGTTAATCAGGGCGGCAACGATGAACGGGGTGGTCCCGCCGAAGATGGCCACAGAGAAGTTGTATGCGATGCCCATGGCACCGTAGCGGCTGGCCGTCGGGAACTGGGCCGGGAGTGCCGACGCCAGGTTGGCCACGTAGAACGTCACCGGGAAGGCGATCAGGGCGAGGCCTGCCAACGTGGACCAGATCTCGCCGACACCGATCAGGAGGAATGCGGGGGCGGCCAGGACGACAGTGCTGAGGGCGCCGATCCACAGCACGGGGCGGCGGCCGATCCGGTCGGAGAGCTTGCCGGTCAGCGGGATGCACAGGCTCATGATGACCAGCACGGGGATGGTCAGCAGGGTGCCGTGCACCTCGTCGTAGCCCTTGGACTCGGTCAGGTAGGTCGGCATGTACGACGTCAGGGCGTAGCCGGCCGTGTTGGCCGCGGCTACCAGGATCATGGCGACGATGATGGAGCGCCAGTAGGCCTTCACGATGCCCACGGGGCCCTTGGACGCGGCCATGTCACCGGCGGCGGCATCCTTGGCGAGGTTCTCCTGGGCATCCAGGGTGGCCTGGAACTGGGGGGATTCCTCGATCTTGCTCCGGAAGTAAACGGCAATCAGGCCCAGCGGACCGGCCAGCAGGAACGGAATGCGCCAGCCCCACTGCTCCATGGTGTCCTGGCCGAGGGTCAGCTGCAGTACGGACACAAGGGCGGCGCCGGCGGCGAAGCCGAGGTAGCTGCCCATATCCAGGAAGCTGGCAAAGAATCCGCGCCGTTTGTCAGGGGCGTACTCGCTTACGAAGGTTGTGGCACCGGCGTACTCGCCGCCGGTGGAGAAGCCCTGGATTACCTTGAACAGGACCAGCAGGACCGCAGCCCAAATGCCGATCTGGGCGTAACCCGGCAGGAGTCCGACGGCGAAAGTGCTGGCCGCCATGATCATGAGCGTCGCGGCGAGGACCTTCTGGCGGCCGATCTTGTCGCCGAGCCAGCCGAACACAACTCCACCGAGGGGGCGGGCGATGAAAGTGGCGGCGAAGGTGCCGAGCAGGAACAGGGTCTGGACGGACTTGTCAGCCTCAGGCAGGAACACCGGACCCATGGTGGTGATCAGGTAGCCGAACACACCGACGTCGTACCATTCCATCGTATTACCCACGATGGTTCCGCCGAGTGCTTTCTTAAGCATCGGCTGGTCAACAACGTTAACGTCGGATTCCTTCAGCCGACGGCGCGGCAGGAGCCTGGGCTTCTTGGCTGCCGTGGCGGCAATCGGGTCTGTTCCGCTGGCGTTCCGGGCGCCTGCTGGGAAGTTGATACTGCTTCGGTCTGTGGGCATTTGGGCGACTCCTATGGAGGTCAATTGCTTGCGACTTGTAGCTGCCCCGCTCCGGGCAGGCCTTCAATTTTACGGGATCCCTGTGGCGTGGCGACAGTTTCATGGCGTAGGGTGCGCCCTTTTGGGGCCGTCCAGGGGCCGGATCCGAAGAATTTTGTCCCGCGTTTTCCCGCGCTACGACTGGGAAGCAGGCTGATCAACGGTGCACTTCCCAAAACTTTTCCATCCGAAACCGTTTCAGGTTCCATTTTTTGGTGATAATGCCCGCGGAAGTGAGCGCGGTCACCGCCTTTGGAGGGGTTCACAGGAGTCCTCGACGTGCCTATGGTAGAGCGATGAAAACACTTCTTTTCGGGTAATTGTCCGCGCACGCCCGGGCGCTCCAGCCGGCGTTTCGTTTCAAGGAAGAACGAAGGAAAGAAGGGAAGAAACAAATGGGTGAAAACTCCAACCAGTTCCACATCAGGCCAGAGGTGGCCGACCACCTTGCTGCTGCCATGGACGCACCGGTCACCCCGGGTCCCGCGACAACCGGGGCCATCCCCGTGGCACAGCAGAATGCATGGCCGGACGGCAGCGGCAAGCGACGGCACCCGAAGGACCGGGGTGCCGGCCACGGACGAATGGGCCACGAGGCAGCCGTAACGGCCGTCCACAGGACCGGCCGGCCGCAGATGCCGCACTCCTCGTAGCGGTCCGGCAACGGCCACTTACGAATCGACACGCAAATTACCTGGCGCCCCGAAAATTTCGTGGGCGCCAGGTAATTTCTGCGTCGCCGGCGGCCTTTGGCGTCGGAAACGGGGTCATCATTCCCGGACCACCTCCGCCGGGTCCTTGTCCACGCGCCAGCCCCGCCACCGCGGGTGCCGCAGCCGGCCCGGCCCGGTCCACTCGCTGTAGGTCACCTCGCCCACCAGGTCCGGGGCCACCCAGTGCGCGTCGGCTGCGTCCGGCCGGGGGACGTCATGGAACGGGGACGTCTTCCGGCCCAGCCGTTCCACGGTTTGCCGCAGTTCCGAGAGTTCGCGGGTACTGAAACCACTGCCAACCCGGCCCACGTACTGCAGTTTGTCTCCATCCGGTATCCCCACCAGCAGTGAGCCCACCGTCTCCTCCCGCCCGCCTTTCCCCGGCCGCCAGCCGCCCACCACCACTTCCTGGGTCTGCTCAAACTTGAGTTTGACCCAGGTCCGGGTCCGCTGCCCGGTCACGTAGCGGCTGTCGGTCCGTTTGGCCATCACCCCTTCGAGGCCCAGTTCCCTGGCGCTTTCGAGGAGGAGCCCCACGGGTTCGTCCAGCACCATTGACAGGTCCACCGGACAGTCTGACGGCCGGAAGAACTCCTCCAGCCGCCGGCGCCGCTGGCTGAGCGGCAGGCGCCGCAGGTCCTTCCCGTCTTCGAAGAGGAGGTCGAACAGCATCAGCCGCACGGGGATGGCGGTGCGGGCCTTGGCGACGTCGGCGGCCCGGGTGAGTTTCATCCGGCCCTGCAGGAGTCCAAAGTCGGGCCTGCCGCCGGGCCCGACGGCGATGATCTCGCCGTCGGCCACGAACGGCTGCTCCGGCCAGCAGGCGCGGTCCGTGAGCTCCGGGTAGGTCTTGGTGACGTCGTTGCCGTTGCGGCTCAGGATGCGGATCTTCTCCGTGTCAGCCACCAGGATGGCCCGGACCCCGTCCCACTTGAGTTCGTACTGCCATGTGCTGCCGCGCAGGTCTGCCTCGGTGCCCGCCGTCGCCATCATGGGCCGGTACTCGGCGGGGTCTGCGGACGTCTCCGTGGTGGGCTCCGCGGCCCGGGCGGCCCCCGCAGCCTGGGCCGTTTCGCCCGCGCCGGCTTCCGGGGAAGGCTCTGTTACTGCCTGGGCCGCGTGCCGTCGTCGTCCACCCGGGTGTTCCGGGTCCATCAGGTGGATGAGCCACTGTTTTTCCGCGTCCTTGCCCTGGCCGCGGCCGGTGTGGATGAGTGCGAGTTTCCTGGCGCCGCCCAGCCCGCCGCCGTCGGATCCGGTCAGGGTGACGATGACTTCCTTGCCGTTGATCCACTTGTGCAGTTCATAGGTGCCGGTGTCCCAGATGGTCATCTCGCCGGCCCCGTACTGCCCTTTGGGAATGGTCCCGTGGAAGGTGAGGTAGTCCATCGGATGGTCCTCGGTCTGGACCGCCAAATGGTTCTTGCCGCCGGATTCCGGGACACCCTTGGGCAACGCCCAGGACGCCATGACGCCCTCGTGCTCCAGGCGCAGGTCCCAGTGCAGCCGGCTGGCGTGGTGTTCCTGGATGACGAACGCGTTCCCGCCCGTCGGGATGCCCGCGAAAGGTTCCGGCGTCGCCTGGGGGTCCCGCATGGAGCGGTACGCGCCCAGTCGGGGGTCGCCGTCGTGCCCGTCCTCCTGTTGCTCCGCGCCGGCCGCAGCGTTGACGACGACGGCGAACGGGTCCTTGCCGTCCCGCACCCGCCGCAGCACCTCCTGGTAGTCCAGGTGCTTCAGCCGGGGAGACTCGATTTCCCGCCACGTCCGCGGTGCGGCCACCATGGGCGTGGGGCGGCCCCGCAACGAGTACGGGACCACAGTGGTTTTCGCCGCGTTGTTCTGGCTCCAGTCCACCAGCACCTTGCCCTTGCGGAGCGTCTTCTTCATGTCGCTGACCGCGAGGTCCGGGTGGTCCGCCTCGAGCGCCCGGGCCAGTTCCCGGGCGAAAGCTGAGATCTGGTCCGAGGTCTGGGAACCGTCAAGCGCGGCGTAGAGGTGGATGCCCTTGCTGCCACTGGTGACCGGCACGGGCTCCAGTCCCACGTCCTCCAGGATGGACCTGGCCAGCAGTGCCACCTCGCGGCATTCCGGCAGGCCCGCCCCCTCGCCCGGGTCCAGGTCCAGCACCAGCCGGTCCGGGTTCAGCTGGTTGCCGTGCGCATCCACCCGCCACTGCGGCACGTGGATTTCAAGGGAATTGATCTGGCCGAACCACGTCAGCGTGGCGGCGTCATTGACCAAGGGGTAGTGGATGGTCCGGTCCTTATGGGTGATCGCGGCCCGCGGCAGCCAACCAGGGGCGGAGTCCTCCAGGTCCTTCTGGAAGAACACCTCGCCGGGCTTGTCCGCCGTGCCCACCCCGTTGACCCATCTCTTGCGGGTGGCCGGACGGTTTGCCGCCGCCGGGATCAGGACGTGGGCCACCGCTGCGTAGTAGGCCAGCACGTCAGCCTTGGTGGTGCCGGTCTCCGGATAGATGATTTTGTCCAGGTTGGTGAGCGTCAATTCGCGCCCCGCCACCCGGACACGTTCCCTACTGCCGGCCACAGGTCTTCACCTCCGGCCCGCTCTGATGTTGACTGTAGGAATGAGAGCCATCTGGAAGGGTGCCATCGCGTTCGGGCTGGTCAACGTGCCTGTGAAGGTCTACAGCGCCACTGAGGATCATGACATCAGTCTGCACCAGGTCCACAACGCCGACGGCGGAAGGATCCGCTACCAGCGCCGGTGCGAGGTCTGCGGCGAGGTGGTGGACTACTCGGACATTGAGAAGGCGTTCGAGGAGGACGGCCGCACCGTGGTGCTGTCCAAGGAGGAGCTCAAGTCCATTCCGGCCGAGAACAGCCACGAGATCGAGGTGGTGCAATTCGTGCCGTCCGAACAGCTCGAACCCATGATGTTCGAGAAGAGCTACTACCTGGAGCCGGATTCCAAGTCGCCCAAGGCATATGTCCTGCTGCGCCGGGCCTTGGAGGACACGGACCGGGTGGCGATCGTCCAGTTCGCGCTGCGGGAGAAGACGCGGCTGGGGGCCCTGCGGATCAAGGACGACGTGCTGGTGCTGCAGTCGCTCCTCTGGCCTGATGAGGTGCGGGAAGCCAGCTTCCCGTCCCTTGACGCCGACATCAGGATCTCGGCCCAGGAACGCGACATGTCCGCGGCTTTGGTGGAGTCCATGGCTGCCGACTTCGAGCCCGCCTCCTTCACGGATGACTACCAGGTGCAGCTCCGCCAGCTCATCGAGGCCAAGCTCGAACAGGGCGAATCGCTAGACACGGAGGAGACCTTCGGCGTCGAAGCCGGCGAGGGGGGCAAGGGCGAAGTCATCGACCTCATGGAGGCCCTCAAGCGGAGCCTGGACCGGAAGCGCGGCGGGGCTGCCGCCGGCGGGGATTCCGACGGCGGCGCGGACACCGGGGAAGAAGAACCTGCCAAGCCCGCACGCAAGGCAGCCGGCACCAAGGCGGCCGCGTCCGGGAGCGCCAGCACCAGGACGGCCTCCTCCAGGACAACGGCCTCCAGGACGGCCGCCAAGACAGGTACGGACGATGCAAAGCCGGCCGCCACGAGGCAGGCCGGCAAGGCCCCCGCCACCAAGGCTGCCGCGAAGCCGGCGGCCAAGACTGCTGCCAAAGCCACAGGCACCAAATCCTCCACCACCAAATCCGCCGGCACAGCAGACAACAAGCCGCCCGCAAAGACCAGCACCAGGGCGCGCAAGCCTGCCTGACACTGTCCGGGCCGGAACAGCTGCTGTGCCTTTACAGAGGCCGCCATGGCGTCCACAATGAGTCGCATCGCAGCCTCCGCTGTGCCAACAGCGTGCTGTCACCTATTGGGAACGGACCCGTGGGAACGGACACGAAAAGGGGCGCGGACATGAACGATCAGGCCGCCGCGGAGGCGGACCGGCAACTCAAGGCCAAACACCGGGCCATGTGGGCATCAGGGGACTACCCGGCGCTCGCCGACGAAATGCTCCTGGAACTGGGCGCGGTGCTGGTGGAGGCGTGCGGCATCAACCCGCGGCAACGCGTCCTCGATGTTGCGGCAGGAACCGGCAACGCAGCCATCCCTGCGGCCATGATGGGTGCCAAAGTAGTGGCCGGCGACCTCACACCCGAACTCTTCGACGCAGGACGGCGGGAGGCAGCGAACCGGGGCGTCACCCTCGACTGGCAGGAAGCCGACGCCGAAGCCCTGCCCTTCGGCGATGAAGAGTTCGACACCGTCATGAGCTGCATCGGAGTGATGTTCGCTCCGCGCCACCAGGCAGCCGCCGACGAACTGCTCCGGGTCTGCAAACGGGGAGGCACCATCGGGCTGCTCTGCTGGACGCCGGAAGGATTCGTCGGGCAGTTGTTTGCCGCCCTGGGTCCGTTCGCGCCGCCGCCCCCGCCGGGTGCGCAGCCCGCCACGCTGTGGGGGAGCGAGCAACACGTCCGCGAACTGCTGGGGGACAGGGCCGGCAGTATCCGCACCAGGAAGCAGAACCTGGCCGTCCGGAGCTTCCACCAGCCGGCGGACTTCGTCAGGTACTTCAAATCGCACTACGGCCCCATGATCTCCGTGTACAAATCACTGGCCGATGACCGGGACAAGGTCAAAGCCCTGGACCAGGCCCTCACGGACCTGGCCGACTCCTACGGGGACGCGCACGGCGACGTCCCGTTCCAGATGGAATGGGAATATCTGATCTTCACGGCGAGAAAGGCCTTGAGCATGACCGGAAACCATGTGGCAACATCCGTTACCACCATCGACGCCACGCCCGAACAAGTGTGGGAGGTGATCACCGACCCCGCGGCGGTGAAGGAGTTCATGTTCGGAGCCACCCTGCAGACCGACTGGAACGTTGGCAGCCCCATCATCTGGCACGGCGAATGGGAAGGGAAGCCCTACCAGGACAAGGGTGAGATCCTCGCCGTTGAACCGGGGCGGAAACTGGTCCACACCCACTTCAGCCCGTTGTCCGGCCAGCCGGATGAACCCGGGAACTACCACACGCTCGAATGGACCCTGGAGGACCAGGGCGGCGCCACGAGGCTGACGCTGGCCCAGGACAACAACCCCAGCGAAGAAGCCGCAGCGCACTCCCGGGCGATGTGGGACAAGCTGGTTGCTGACGTGAAGGCCATCGCCGAACGGGGCTGACCGCCAGGCCTCCCGAAGGAGGCTTGACGCTGAAAGCCAAACGGCCGCCGTCGGGCGTTCCCCTGGGGAAGCCCGACGGCGGCCGCCGGCTGTGTGCTGCAAGGCAGCATGGCTGCTACTCGGCGTCGTGATCCGTTTCCAGGATCTGCACCAGGCGCTCCAGGGCGTCGTCCGCACCGGCGCCTTCGGCGCGGAGGACCACTACGTCGCCGTGCGAGGCGCCCAGGCTCATGAGGGACAGGATGCTGGCGGCATCCATCGCCTCGTCTGCCGGCTCCCCTTCACGGGCGATGGTGATCTCCAGTTCGAACTCGCCTGCCGCCTCAGCGAAGATGGCGGCGGGGCGTGCGTGCAGGCCCACTCGACTGGCGACGGTTGCGGTGCGTTCTGGCATTGTTGCTCCTTAGTCGTTCGGCGTGCTGACGGTTCAGCGCCGGGAGGATAGGTGGGTCGGGGCCGGCTTAGACGGTCACGGGAACCGGTTCAACCGTATCAACGGTCTTCTTGACTGCCCAGCGTTTGAGAGCGATCACCGACAGGGCCGTAACTACCGTACCCACCACGATCGAGACGACGAACATCACGAAGTTGTCGATGGCGAAGAAGACGAAGATGCCGCCGTGCGGTGCCTTGGATCCGACGCCTGCCGCCATCGAGATGGCTCCGGTCACCGCGCCGCCCAGCATGCTGGCGGGGATGACGCGCAGGGGATCGGCCGCGGCGAACGGGATGGCACCTTCGGAGATGAAGGACGCCCCCAGCAACCAGGCGGCCTTGCCGTTTTCCTGCTCCGCGAGGCTGAAGAGCTTCTTGTTCAGGACCGTTGACGCCAGCGCCATGGCCAGCGGGGGAACCATGCCGGAGGCCATGACCGCTGCCATGATCTGCCAGGGCGCCTGGTTGTCGATGGTAGCCGCACCCAGGCCGGCGACGGCGAAGGAGTAGGCAACCTTGTTGACCGGGCCGCCGAGGTCGAAGCACATCATCAGGCCCAGGATCACGCCGAGCGCGATGGCGCCGGCACCGGTCAGGCCGGACAACCAGGCGTTCAGGCCCTTGGTGATGGCCACGATCGGGCCGCCCAGGATCAGGAACATCAGGCCGGACGCCACCAGCGATGCCAGCAGCGGGATGATCACCACGGGCATCAGGCCACGCAGCCAGCGGGCTACCTGCAGGCGGCCCACCATGTGGGCGATGTAACCGGCGAGCAGGCCGCCGACGATACCGCCGAGGAAGCCGGCTCCCATGAAGCCGGCCACGGCTCCGGCGACGAAACCGGGGGCGATACCCGGCCGGTCAGCGATCGCGTAGGCGATGTAGCCGGCCAGCGCCGGGACCAGGAAGCCCAGCGAAAGGGCACCGATCTTGAACAGCACCGCGCCCAGGTAGGCGCCCAGCGGACCCCACGCGTTGTCAGGGAACTCGGTAGGCAGGTTGAAGAGGCTGTTCTGGACAACGATATTGTCCGCGTATTTGGTGATCAGGTAGCCGCCCATGAGGAAGCCAAGGGCGATCAGGAGGCCGCCACCTGCCACGAACGGAATCATGTAGCTGACACCGGTGAGCAGGGCCTTCTTCAGCTTCTGCCCGATGTGCTCGCCCCTCTCCTCGGCTTCGTGTTCGGCCTGTTCCTCGGCACCGAAGTGCGGGACGCGGCGGGCGTGCGGGTTGTCGGCTGCGGCGAGCGCTTCCTGGACCATCTTGTCCGGTTCGTCGATGCCGCGCTTCACGGGGGCGTTGATGACGGGTTTGCCGGCAAAACGCTCCTTCCCGCGCACGTCCACGTCGACCGCGAAGATCACGGCGTCCGCGGCGGCGATGACGGCGGGGTCCAATGCCTTGGCACCGGATGAGCCCTGGGTCTCCACCTGCAGGTCCACGCCCATTTCCCGGGCAGCCGCCACGAGGGAATCGGCTGCCATGTAAGTGTGGGCGATGCCGGTGGGGCAGGCCGTCACGGCTACGAGGCGCTTGGGGCCGCGTCCGCCTGAGCCTGCGGCACCGGTGGCGGGAGCGCCGGAAGCGGAGCCGGCGGCGCCCGCTGCGCCAACGCCGGCAGCCACCGGAACTGCATCCGCCACGGGAGCGGCAGCGTGCGCGGCAGGCTTGTCCGTCAAGGCACCTTCGACGAGTTCCACGATCTCTGCCTCGGAAGCGGCGTTGCGCAGCGCGGCCGTGAAGTCCTTCTTGATCAGGGAGCGGGCCAGTTTGGAGAGCAGCTTCAGGTGCTCCTGGTCAGCGCCGTCCGGGGCGGCGATGAAGAACACCAGGTCCGCCGGGCCGTCCTTGGCGCCGAAGTCCACCTTCGGGTCCAGGCGGGCCATGGCCAGGGTGGGAACCGTGACGGCGGCCGAGCGGCAGTGCGGGATGGCGATGCCGCCGGGGATGCCGGTGGCGGTTTCCTGCTCGCGGGCGAAGGCATCGGCGAAGAGGCCTTCGACTTCTGTGGCGCGTCCGGCGGCAGCTACCTTGCTTGCCAGATGCCGGATCACCGCTTCGGGCGCGTTACCCAGGTTCTGGTCGAGCTCGACCAGTTCCGTGGTGATGAGCTGAGTCACTGTCAATCCTTTCGAAGGGCCGTGATGATTACGGCATCCGGGGTGGTTTGGTGTACTGCCGGAACAGTGGAACCCGGCAGCGAGGCAGCGGCGGCACCGTGGGCCACCGCCTGACGAAGGCAGTCGGCCGGGGCGGATCCCCGGCCGTGGGCGAGCAGGTAGCCGGCCAGCGCGGAGTCGCCCGCGCCCACCGTGCTGACTGCGGCGACCGGCGGGTGCGTGGCCAGCCACGCGCCGTCGGCCGTTACAAGGACAGCTCCCTTGGAACCGAGAGTTGCCAGCACAGCACCCACGCCGGAGCGAACGACGGCGGCTGCGGCGGCTGCGGCAGCAGCCGGGTCCGCTTCCAGCTCGTCTCCGGTGGCCGGGGCAAAACCCGCGGCTGCGGCCAGCTCAGCCAGTTCTTCGGCGTTGGGTTTGAGGAGGTCCGGTTTCCCGGAACCTGGGGTTGTTGCGCCGCTGCCCGTGCCGTCGTCGGACGTTCCGGCGTCGGTCAGGGAAGCGGCCAGGGGCGCCCCGGAGGAGTCGACGGCGATCAGGGGCGCAGTGCCATTGCCTGCCTCCCTGATCCGACGGGCCACCATGGCGTAGAAGTTGTCCGGGAATCCAGGCGGCAGCGAGCCGGCCAGGACCACCCAGCTGGCGCCGCGCGAGCTTTCCAGCAGCAGCTTGATGAGCGCTTCCTGCTGGTCTGCCGCCAGGACGGGCCCGGGTTCGTTGATCTTGGTGGTCACGCCGCCGGGTTCGGTGAGCGCCACATTGGTCCGCAGCGGCTCGTCGATGGGCAGGGACACGAACGGCACCGCCTGCTCGCGCAGGCCGGCGAGGACGGGATCGCTGTCTGCTCCAGGGAGGACGGCCAGGGACTCGAGGCCGGATGCCACCAGGGCGCGGGAGACATTCACTCCCTTGCCGCCGGACTCCTGCCGGACGGAGACGGCACGCTGCACCTCACCGCGGGCCAGCGGGCCGGGCAGGGCAACGGTGCGGTCAAGGCTGGGGTTGGCCGTGAAGGTGACAATCATGCGACCACCACGTCTACGCCGGCGTCTTCCAGGGCGGCCGCGAGTTCCGGCCCGGGTTCACTGTCTGTGATCAAGGTGTCCAGATCTTTCAGGGAGGCGAACTGGACCAGGGTTTCCGTGTCCAGCTTGGAGGAATCGGCCAGCACCACAATGCGGCGTGCCGATTGGACGAAGGCTGCCTTGACGGCGGCTTCTTCAGGATCGGGAGTGCTGACGCCAAAAGTGGCGTGGATGCCGTTGGTGCCAATGAAGGCTATGTCGGGGCGGATGCGGGAGGCGGAGTCCACCGTTGCCTGGCCCACGGCCACCTGGGTGATTCCGCGGACCCGCCCGCCCAGGATTTGCAGGGCAACGCCGGGAACGTTGGAGAGCTTGCTGGCGATGGGGACAGCATGGGTGATGACCACCAGTTCGTGGTGCGGGCCGGTTCCGTCGAACGGTTCGACGGCGGTGCGCCGCGCCAGCATGTCCGCGAGCACCTCGGTGGTGGTGCCGCCGTCCATCAGGACGCTGGCCGGCGAGTTCCGTGGGATCAGCGCGAGTGCGGCTTCTGCGATGCGGATCTTCTGGTCCGGCCGCTGGATGGCGCGCTCGGTGACGCTTTCTTCGGTGGTGCTGAAGCGGTCGGCAGCCACGGCGCCGCCATGGACGCGGCGGACGGTGCCCGCGTTCTCCAAGGCGGCGAGGTCCCTGCGCACGGTTTCGGTAGTGATGCGGAAGCGCTCAGCCAGCAGGGTCACGCTGACCCGGCCGTTGCCGGCGACAAGCTCGGCAATCTTTTGCTGGCGCTCTTCGGCGAACACTTACCCTCCGTTGCGTAGGTTCCTGCGTGACTGGCATCACATTGATGTTGAGTTACTTGACTTTATCTTTGGTTATGTTGGTTTGTCAATGGAAACCCACACGAAACAAAATCCGGGTTCGAAGAGCTTCCTCAGAAACGGGAAGGCCGGGCTGGACGTGTGGTGGTCCAGCCCGGCCTTCCGGGTTCATGGCTGTTCTCCGGGCTCTGGGTCCCGCGTTCCGCTTTTGCTTAGATGCCGCCGTCTCGCGTTTCGTTGCGGGTGATGCGCTCGCCCGTGTTGGGATCGATGACCGAACGGGACTCGCTGACGCGGCGGCTCCGGCCGGGGGAGGCCAGGATCAGCGAGGCGATCAGGCCGATCACGCCCACGGCGATCAGGATGTAGCCCACCAGCTGCTGGTCCACGAAGGGGATCAGTCCCGGAGCCACGGCCCAGGCAAGGATGGCGCCGAGGGCGATGAGGAAGATTGACGAGCCGATTCTCATGACGTGCTCCTTATGGCCGCGTCCAGTGCGGCACTGGTATGGCGTTACGGGAAAGTGTTACGTATGGTGCCACTGCTAAGCATGCTGTCTGTCAGGCGACACGCTACCTCCCGGCGGTACCGGATTCAATCACCCTGCCGGGATGGCGTGCTTGCGTCGCTACGCTGGTCCGGTGGAAACAGTAGTGTGGTCCAAACCCGAAAAGCTGCGCGCCGGTACGCCCTTGCTGGTGATGATGCATGGCTACGGCACGGACGAGTCCCGGATGGTGCGCCTCTTCGAGCACCTGCCCCGGGAGTTCACCTTCGCCGCGCTGCGTGCTCCCATGCCCATTGGCGACCACTGGGGATGGTTCCTGCTGGACTATTTCCTGGCCAACGACTTCGCGGACGTCATCTCCGCCGCCACCTCCGTGCGGGCCTGGATCAGTTCGGTCAGGGACCAGCACAGCAGCGTCACCCTGGTGGGCTATTCCCAGGGGATGGCGATGGCGACCACGCTCCTGCGGCTGCACCCTGACGACTACAAAGCCGTCGTTGGACTGTCCGGGTTCGTGCTCAACAACGAACTCCTGTCCACCATGGACTCCTTCGAGACCAAGAAGCCCTTCTTCTGGGGGCGGGACAAGGCAGACCTGGTAATCAACGAAGACGCCACCGCCTACACCGCCGAATGGCTGGCGGAGAACACGTTGCTGACGGCCCGGACCTACCCGGGCATGGGTCACGCCATGTCCAAGGCCGAGATGGTTGACGTCAGTGCCTTCCTGCGTCACTACGTGCTGCGCTGAACCTTAGGCGGATGCTGCCGGCGCGCAGAAAAAACAGTTGCCAGTCAAATTTGCAAGCGCTTACACTCGTCTGTGGCCATGATCGGTCCTGCAGTGGGCGGACACGGAGATGCTGCTGTGCGCTTGAGCACAGGAGTCTCCTGTGGCCGCACCGGCGGGGCCGGCTGTCCGCAGACTGAAAGGACACCGCACCGCTGATGACACACCACACGTCGCCCGGGACCACCGACTGGACCGGCGCCGCCGCAATCCTGTTCGACCTCGACGGAGTACTGACGCCCACGGCCACCGTGCACGAGCGCGCCTGGCAGGAACTGTTCGACGGCTACCTGGCCTCCCATCCGGACGTTCCCGGGTACCGCGAAAGCGACTACTTCGACCACATCGACGGCAAGCCCCGTTTTGACGGGGTGCGGGACTTCCTTTCATCCCGCGGAATCACGCTGCCCGAAGGCCCGCTCGACGACGACCCCGCCCACGAAACGGTCCACGGCCTGGGCAACCGGAAGAACAAGCTCTTCAACGACATCGTCAGCGCCGGCGTCGAACCGTTCGAAGGCTCGGTGCGGTTCCTGGAAGCGGTGCTCGCGCAGGGACTCAAGGTCGCCGTCGTCTCATCCTCCCGGAACGCGCCCGCTGTCCTGCAGGCGGCCGGGCTCAGCCACCACTTCCCCGTGGTGGTGGACGGCGTGGTGGCCGCGGAGCAGGGCCTGCCCGGCAAACCGAGCCCGGCCACCTACAAATACGCCGCGAAACTGCTGGACCTCTCCAGTGCGGAGTGCGTGGTGGTGGAAGACGCCGTGTCCGGCGTGCAGGCCGGACGGGCCGGATCGTTCCACTCCGTCATTGGGGTGGACCGCGGTGCCGGCCGGCAGACGCTCCTGGATGCCGGCGCCACCCTGGTGGTCAACGACCTTCAGGAACTCATTCCCTAATCCGGTGTTGCCCGCCCCCCGCCTCCGGGCAACCGGTGCCGCCACCCCAACGTGGCACCAATCCGAGCAGCGCATTTCCCCCGAATACCTCGTGCCCGCCCCCGGCGGCACCCGGCAAGGCCAAAAGGATCCCCACCATGGCAGTCATCACCGCGGACCGCGAACGGTTCCCCGACACCCCCTGGCAACTCGTTGAAACCCGCCATGAGGCAGGTGACGCGGGAACCCTCGAGACACTGTTTGCGCTCGGAAACGGGCACCTGGGCATCCGCGGCGCCCACTGGGCGGCAGCAGACGCCGGGCTGCCGGGCAGCTTCATCAACGGCCTGCACGAAATCTGGGACATCAAGCACGCGGAAAACGCCTTCGGGTTCGCCCGGACCGGGCAGCGCATCCTCTACATTCCGGACGCCAACAACTTCGCGGTGGTGGTGGACGGCGAAACCCTCAGCCTCGCCGAGTCCGAGGTCCTGGAATACCGCCGAACCGTTGACTTCTCCACCGGAATGTATGAATGCCGCATCACCTGGCAGTGCCGGTCCGGGGCTGCCGTGACCACCACCGAACGGCGCGCCGTGGGCTTCGAGTCCCGCGGCTGCCTCGGCATCTCGCTCGAGGTGGCCACGGACCGGCAGGTCTCGCTGGACGTCACCTCACAGGTCATCAACCGCCAGGACCAGCCGGTGGAAGACCACTCCGTGCACGATCCGCGACGGTCCGGCCGCCACGCCGGACGCGTGCTGCTCCCGGTGCGCCTTGATGGCGGCGACGGTTCGCTGCGCCTGTCCTGGGAGGCCGCCGAATCCAAGCAACGCGTGGGCCTGGCCGTGGACCACTGGACCTCCGCGGGGCACCAGCCCTTCGAAACCCTGGTGGACCAGGACGACAGCAGCGTCCGCTATGTCCTGGCAGTGGACCCGGACGAGCCCTTCCGGCTGGAAAAGAGTGTCAGCTACGCCGCCGGCCGTCCCGTCCAGGACCCCGGCGTCGACGCAGCAGCTGTGGCCGAGGAAGCCCTCCGCCCGGTCAACGAGATCTTTGCCGAGAGCATGGCCCATTACCGCGGCTACTGGGCCACGTCAGACATAGTTGTGGGCGGCGGCAGCCCCGGGTTGCAGCAGGCCATCCGCTGGAACCTGTTCCAGCTGGCCCAGGCCACGGCACGCGCCGACGTTGCCGGCATCCCTGCCAAGGGCGTGACCGGCTCCGGCTACGAGGGGCACTACTTCTGGGACCAGGAGGTGTACCTGCTGCCCTACCTCACCTACACAAATCCCGACGGCGCGCGGCAGGTGCTGGAGTTCCGCCACGGCATGCTTCCAGAGGCAAAGATCCGGGCCAAGGAGCTGAGCGTGGATGGTGCGCTCTTCCCGTGGCGTACCATCAACGGGCTCGAGGCAAGTGCCTATTACGCTGCCGGAACGGCCCAGTTCCACATCGCGGCAGCGATTGCGTTCGCCACCAACCGGTACCTCTGGGCTACCGGCGATGCGGCGTTCCGGGACGGGATGGGCGCTGAACTCCTGATCGAGACCGCCCGGATGTGGATCTCCCTGGGCTTCTTCGGCAAGGACGGGCTCTTCCACATCCACGGTGTCACCGGCCCCGACGAGTACACGGCCGTGGTGAACGACAACCTCTATACCAACGTGATGGCCCGCTTCAACCTGCGTGCCGCTGCGGCGCTGGAACACCCCGAAATCACGCAGGAGGAGCGCCAGCTGTGGCAGGCCGCAGCCAGCCGGATGCAGCTGCCGTTCGACACCCGGATGCAGGTGCACTCCCAGGACAACGACTTCATGACTCTGGAAGCGTGGGACTGGACCACGCCGCGGTCAAAGTACCCCCTGCTGCTGCACTTCCACCCGCTGGTGATCTACCGCCACCAGGTCCTCAAGCAGGCGGACACGGTCCTGGCCATGTTCCTCCAGTGGCAGGACTTCACGGCCCAGGAGAAGCAGCGGGCCTTCGACTTCTACGATCCGATCACCACCGGCGATTCCACCCTCTCTGCCTGCGTGCAAGGGATCATGGCAGCCGAGGTGGGGTATTCGAAGGAAGCCCTGGACCACTTCACCAGTGCCGCGTTCATCGACCTGGACGACACGCACGGCAACACGATCGACGGCGTCCATATCGCGTCCACGGGCGGCGTGTGGAGCTCGCTGGTGTGCGGCTTCGCCGGTATGCGGGACCAGGGGCCGGTGCCGTTCTTCGATCCGCGCCTGCCCGCAGAATGGGACGCGTTGGCCTTCCACTTGAAGATCAAGGGGCGCCTGCTGCTGGTCCAGCTCGCGTCCGGTTCCATCGCCCTCACCGTCCAGGAGGGCGAGCCCCTGGAAGTTGACGTCCGGGGCCAACGCGTCCTCGTGGCGGCGCAGCCCGTGCAGGTTCGGCTGGAACCGGTGGCCGTTCCCGCGCCAACGGTCTTTCCCAGCGGCCTGCCGACCGCGAGCATCCCCCGTGGTGCGCGGCAACAGTTAGGCGGCCTGCCGGGCACGCAGGACGCGTCCGACGGCGGGAGGAGACGGCGGTGCCCCGCCGCCTTAGTCTCCTGCCGTCGTCGGCTGTTCCACCTGAGGCACGGCGTCGAGCGGATGTGCGAGTTCGTCGTGAGGCATTTTGGCGGCAGCCATGGCCACTGCCGCCATGAGGGGGCACACGCCGCCGGCCACCAGGAAGATCAGCCAGATGGGCAGCACTTCCGCCGCCGGTCCTGCCAGTGCCATGGATACCGGCATCAGGGCCAGCGACACAAAGAAGTCCAGGCTGGAAATCCTTCCCAGGAGGTGCGGCGGGACGCGCCGTTGCAGCAGAGTGCCCCAAATGACCATGCCGACGCTGCCGGTGGCGCCGAACACGAACAGGGCCGCGCCGATCGCCCAGAAGTTGTCCGTCACTCCGATAGCTGCCAGCGGAAGGCTGCCTGCGCCCCAGGACACCATCATCACCGTGAGGTACCGCCGCGGCAGCCGGAAGGACGCGGTGAGCAGCGAGCCGAGGGCAGCGCCGACGCCCATGATGGCGAGCAGGAACCCGAACGCGCTTGAATCGCCGTCAAGCTGGTCGCGGACCACGAAAGGCAGCAGCACCTCGATGGGTCCTATCAGGAACAGCACGGAGATGCAGGCCCACAGCAGGGTCCACAGGAGCCAGGGCGTGCGCACGGTGTAGCCCACGCCCTCGCGCAGATCCCGGAGGAAGGATTGACGACGACGTTCCGCGCCTTCCGCACTCTCCCCGCCTTCGCCGCCCGCACCCGGGCGTTCTTGGGTGCGCAGGAAGTTCAGGATGACGAAGGCCGCGAAGTGGCAGCCGGCAACTGCCGTCACTGCGTGCGACGGCGAGAGCGCTGCCACCAGGACACCGGCTGCCGCGGGGCCCGCCGCCTGTTGCAGGACCGGCCGCATGGACCCCTCCATGCCGTTGGCCGCCAGGAGGTCCTCCGGCGGAAGGATGCGAGGCAGGATGGCCGAGTACGCGGGGAAGAAGAAGGCGGCGCCGACCCCCAGCACGAACGCGCCCACCGCCAGGTGCCACAATTCCAGCCAGCCGGCCATCGCCAGCCCGCTGACGGCGGCGATTACGGCGAGGTTGGCGCCCTCCACGGCGATGATGAGGCGCCGTTGGGGAACACGGTCGGCCGCGATCCCGCCGGCCAGGACGAAGGCCACCAGGCCAACGCTGCCGGCGGCCGCCACCAGGGAGAGGTCCAGCGGGCCGCCGCCCAGGTGGATCACCTGGTAGACCGTGGCCACGGCCCACATGCCCGACCCGAAAATCGAGATGGCCAGGGCCGCGATCAGCACGCGGTATTCGCGATGGGCAAACGGCCGCAAGGCTTTGGGCGTGGGCATAGGCCCAGTTTAGGGGCGTCTCCGGCCGCCACAACCACTGCGGTTGAGCCGGCCCAAACCCCGTAGGGGATTACCCGGCGAGGAGGGTGCTGGCTTCCTGGCGGGTGGTGCCGGAGTCTTGGATGCCGTCGGCGATGTGGGCGAGTTCGGCGGGGATGTCGCGGCCTTTTTTGCGCATGGCGGTGGCCCAGAGGCGGCCGGCGCGGTAGGAGGAGCGGACCAGGGGGCCGGACATGACGCCGAGGAAGCCGATTTCCTGGGCTTCGTGCTGGAGGTCCACGAATTCCTGGGGTTTGACCCAGCGGTCCACGGGCAGGTGGCGTTCGGAGGGGCGGAGGTATTGGGTGATGGTGATCAGGTCGCAGCCTGCCTGGTGGAGGTCGCGGAGGGCTTCGGAAATTTCCTCGCGGGTTTCGCCCATGCCCAGGATGAGGTTGGATTTGGTGACCATGCCCAGGTTCCGGCCTTGGGTGATGACGTCCAGGGAGCGGTCGTAGCGGAACGCGGGGCGGATCCGTTTGAAGATCCGGGGGACGGTTTCGACGTTGTGGGCGAAGACTTCGGGTTTGGAGTCGCAGATCGCCTTGATGTGGTCGGGGTTGCCGGAGAAGTCCGGGATGAGCAGTTCGACGCCGGTGCCGGGGTTCAGTTCGTGGATTTTGCGGACGGTTTCGGCGTAGAGCCAGACGCCTTCGTCTGCGAGGTCGTCGCGGGCGACGCCGGTGACGGTGGCGTACCGGAGTTGCATGGATTGGACGGAGCGGGCCACTTTGGTGGGTTCGAACATGTCCACGGGGGAGGGTTTGCCGGTGTCGATCTGGCAGAAGTCGCAGCGGCGGGTGCATTCGGAGCCGCCGATCAGGAAGGTCGCTTCCTTGTCTTCCCAGCATTCGAAGATGTTCGGGCAGCCGGCTTCCTCGCAGACGGTGTGCAGGCCTTCTTTTTTGACCAGGTTCTTCAGCCCGACGAACTCCGGGCCCATCTGGACCTTGGCCTTGATCCATTCCGGCTTCCGCTCCACCGGAACGGCAGCATTGCGCTGCTCGATCCGCAGCATCTTCCGGCCCTCGGGTGCCAATGTCATTATCGTGTTCCTTTGTTCGTGGTCTTGCCGTTGGTTGAGCTTGCCGAATCCCGGGTCAGCATTCGACGACGTTGACGGCGAGGCCGCCCATGGCGGTTTCTTTGTATTTGGAGGACATGTCTTTGCCGGTTTCGCGCATGGTGATGATGACTTCGTCGAGGGAGACGCGGTGGGTGCCGTCGCCCCAGAGCGCCATCTTGGCGGCGTTGATCGCTTTCGCGGCGGCGATCGCGTTCCGTTCGATGCAGGGGACCTGGACCAGCCCGCCGATCGGGTCGCAGGTCAGGCCCAGGTTGTGTTCCATCGCGATTTCCGCGGCGTTTTCCACCTGCGCCGGGGTCCCGCCCATCACCTCGGCCAGGCCGGCCGCGGCCATCGAGGACGCGGACCCCACCTCGCCCTGGCAGCCGACCTCGGCCCCGGAGATCGAGGCCTGTTCCTTGTAGAGCACCCCGACCGCGCCCGCGGCCAGCAGGAACTTCACGACAACGTCGTCCCGGTCCGCGGCGGTGGCTTTGTCCATCCCGGGGGCGAAGTGCAGGGCGTAGAACAACACCGCCGGGATGATCCCGGCCGCCCCGTTCGTCGGGGCGGTGACCACCCGGCCGCCGGAGGCGTTCTCCTCGTTCACCGCCAACGCCACCAAATTAACCCACTCCTGCCAATACCGAGGGTCGTACGGGCCCGCGTCCCAGCCCGCGTCCTGGTCCGTGTCCCTGCCGTCGGCGGTTTCCTTCTTCAACCGCTCAAACCAGTCCGGGGCGCGGCGGCGGACCTTCAACCCGCCCGGCAACACCCCCTGGCGCGTCAGCGAGGTCGCCACACAGGCTTCCATCACGGACCAGATGTGCAGCAGCCCGGCCCGGATCTCCTCCTCCGTGCGGGAGGTTTTTTCGTTCACGAGCATCACGTCCGCGATGCCCAGCCCGGTCACCGCGCAATGTTCCAGGAGTTCCGCGGCGGTCCGGAACGGCAACGGGAGCTCCTTCTTGGATTCCTCCAGTTCCTGCTGCGCCGCGTCCTCCTCACCCTCCCGGACGATGAACCCGCCACCGACCGAGAAGAACGTCGCCGCATGCACCACCGCACCCGCGGCGTCCGTGACCGTGAACGTCATCCCGTTCGTGTGCCGCGGCAACACCGTCAACGGCCGCAACACCATATCCGCCACCCCATAGGGCAGCGGGACTGCGCCGGCGAGGTTCAGGACCCCGGTCTCCGCGATCGCGGCCAACCGCTCCTCCACCTCCCCGGGCAGGATCAACTCCGGATGAAACCCCTCCAACCCCAACAAGATCGCCGTCATCGTCCCATGCCCATGCCCCGTCGCCGCCAACGACCCATACAAATCCACCCGCAACCGAGCCACCCCAGCCAGCACACCCGAAGCCCTCAACTCCTCCGCAAACACGGCAGCAGCCCGCATCGGCCCCACAGTATGAGAACTAGAGGGGCCAATCCCGATCGAAAACAGGTCAAAAACTCCAACAGCCATAACGGGTATTCCTAACTAAAACTGTGGTTCGGTTGATGGTGGCCGGGCTTGGGTGGGCGGCTGCGGAATTCCTCCGCGTGCTGGCTCGTTCCTCGCCTCTGACGCACGCTTCCGGAATCCCCCACCCACCCCGGGTCCGTCACCACAGCCACAAGGCAAACAAGCAGACCACATACACGATCGGATAGGCCGGGAAGACAAAAACGCAGGTAGTCCGCATCCCGCCCCTGACCGACGGCAGACCCGAGCCGAGCCATACCCAAGGCGACGGACCGAAGCCCCTGTGGAACCGGTATCCGGAAGCGTGCGTCTAAGGGAGCGACACGTCCGCTCAGCGGGCGTCCTCGCGACCGAGCACGCGGAGGATGCCGGTCCCACCGGGCCAAGGTGGCCAGAGCCCAAGCACTTAGGCGAGATTCTTCATGCCCGGGTAGAGCGGATGCGCCGAAGCCAATGCTTCCACGCGGTGACGCAGGCCGGAAAGGTCCGCGTCGCCGTCGGCAGTCAATGCCTCGGCGATGATGTCTGCAACCTCGCGGAAGGCGTCCTCGCCGAACCCGCGGGTGGCCAGTGCCGGGGTGCCGATGCGCAGGCCAGAGGTGACCATCGGCGGGCGTGGGTCGAAGGGGACGGCGTTCCGGTTGACGGTGATGTCGATCGCGGCGAGCCGGTCTTCGGCCTGCTGCCCGTTGAGCTCGCAGTTGCGCAGGTCAACGAGGACCAGGTGCACGTCGGTGCCGCCGGAGACCACGCTGATTCCCTTGGCGGCGACGTCCGGCTGGACCAGGCGCTCGGCCAGGATGCGGGCGCCGGCAAGGACGCGTTCCTGCCGCTCGCGGAACTCGTCGGAGGCCGCGATCTTGAACGCCACGGCCTTGCCGGCGATGACGTGCTCCAGTGGGCCGCCCTGCTGGCCCGGGAACACAGCCGAGTTGATCTTCTTGGCGATGTCGGCGTCGTTGGTCAGGATGATGCCACCACGCGGACCGGCGAGGGTCTTGTGCGTGGTGGACGTGGTCACGTGCGCGTGCGGAACCGGCGACGGGTGCAGCCCCGCGGCCACCAGACCGGCGAAGTGCGCCATGTCCACCATCAGGTAGGCGCCCACGGAGTCGGCGATGCGGCGGAACTCGGCGAAGTCGAGCTGGCGGGCGTAGGCGGACCAGCCGGCGACGATCAGCTGCGGCTTGTGCTCCCGGGCCAGGCGCTCCCCCTCGGCCATGTCCACGGTGTGCGTGTCCTCACGGACGCCGTACGGCACTACGTTGTAGAGCTTGCCGGAGAAGTTGATCTTCATGCCGTGGGTCAGGTGGCCGCCGTGGGCGAGGTTCAGGCCCATGATGGTGTCACCCGGCTTGATCAGCGCGTGCATCACCGAGGCGTTGGCCTGGGCACCGGAGTGCGGCTGCACATTGGCGTATTCCGCGCCGAACAGGTCCTTGAGCCGGTCGATCGCGAGCTGTTCGATGACGTCGACGTGCTCGCAGCCACCGTAGTAGCGCTTGCCCGGGTAGCCCTCCGCGTATTTGTTGGTCAGCACCGAGCCCTGCGCCTGCATCACTGCGGCGGCGGTGTGGTTCTCAGAGGCGATCATCTCCAGGCCGTCGCGTTGGCGGCCCAGTTCGTCGTCGATCTTTGCCGCGATCTCCGGGTCCAGGGCGGCGAGGTCCGCGTTCAGGCTGGGCGACTCTACTTGCTCGAAGGCCTTCGTGCCGGTTGCGGCGGCGCTCACAGTTCGCCGCCGTTCGCTGCTGCGTATTCTTCGGCGGAAAGCAGCGGGCCTTCCTCGGTGACGGCCACCTTGAACAGCCAGCCGGCGCCATAGGGATCGCTGTTGATCAGGGCAGGGTCCGTCACCACGCCCTCATTGATTTCCACCACTTCACCGGTGACGGGTGCGTAGAGGTCCGAGACGGACTTGGTGGATTCCACCTCGCCGCAGGTCTCACCGGCGGTCACGGTGGAGCCGACCTCGGGCAGGTCCACGTACACGATGTCGCCCAGGGCATCGGCGGCGACGGCGGAAATCCCGATCCCCGCAGGACCGGCCCCGTCAACGGCAACCCATTCGTGCTCGGCGGAGTACTTCAGTTCAGAAACAACTTTGCTCATGATCTTTCCTTATCTTTCAAAACCTGTTGTGGTCGGGGGCGGAGGTGCCAGGACATCCTCCGCGTGCTCGGTCGCGTAGACGCCCGCTGCGCGGACGTGACGCTCCCTTAGACGCACGCTTCCGGATGCCCCACCACCTCCGAGGGCCAGGCTGGCCGCGGTTTCCGAAAGCGTGCGTCAAAGCGACGAAGGAGCAGCACGCGTGGAGACTGGGGCCTGCCCGTCCCGAAGTCTGGCTACTTTTGGCGCTTATAAAACGGGAGAGCTACTACTTCGAACCGCTCGGCCTTGCCGCGCAGGTCTACGTCGAGCTCGGTGCCGGGGGCGGCGAATTCGACGTCGACGTAGGCCATGGCGATGGGGTAGCCGAGGGTGGGGGAGGGCTGGCCGGAGGTCACTTCGCCCACAAGGGTGCCGTCCTTGAGGACGGGGTAGTGGGCACGTGCGGCGCGGCGGCCGGCGCCCTTGAGGCCCACCAGCTTCTGCCCGATGGTTGACCCGACTCCGGCGGCCTTGATCGCAGCCAAGGCTTCCTTGCCGACGAAATCGCTCTCCTTCGCCAGCGACACCACGGGACCCAGGCCGGCCGCGTACGCGTTGCCGTAGCGGGAGAGTTCGTTGCCGTAGAGCGGCATCCCGGCTTCGAGGCGGAGCGAGTCGCGGCAGGCGAGCCCGGCGGGGATGAGCCCCTGGCCGGCGCCGACTTCCAGCAGCGCCTCCCACAGGCCGGGCGCGTCCTCGTTGGGAACGTAGATTTCGAAGCCGTCCTCGCCCGTGTAGCCGGTGCGGGCCACGAGCAGGTCCTGCCCGTTAATTTCCACCTCGACGGCCGCATAGTACTTCAGCTCCGTGAGCAGTGCGTGCTGTTCGGCGGGGACCAGCTTCAGGAGGATCGCCTCGGAATTCGGTCCCTGCACGGCAATCAGCGAGGTCTCCGCAGAGGCGTCCTCCACGGTGACGTTGAAGTTGGCGGAGCGTTCCAGGAGTTCCTTCGCCACAACAGCTGCGTTGCCCGCATTGGGCACCACAAGGTACGTGTCCACGCGGTCTTCCGGAGACGGGCGGCGGTAGGTGATGAGGTCGTCGATGATGCCCCCGTCGGCATCGCAGATCAGCGAGTACTTCGCTTTGCCCACCGCTACTGCGGAGAGTTTCCCGGCCAGGGCGTAGTCCAGGAAGGCGGCGGCGTCGGGGCCGGTGACCCAGACTTCGCCCATGTGGGAGAGGTCAAACAGGCCGGCGGCCTTGCGGACGGCGTGGTGTTCGGCGAGCTCCGAGCTGTACTTGAGCGGCATCTGCCAGCCGCCGAAGTCCGTGAAGGAGGCCCCGGCTTTCTTGTGCTGCTCATAAAGGGCGGTGTAGTTCTCAGACATGTCAGTCTTCCAATCCGGTGGTTGAGCTTGTCGAAGCCTCGAAGTCTTCGAGGGGTGGGCAGGAGCAGACCAGGTTGCGGTCCCCTGCTGCGCCGTCGATGCGCCCCACCGGAGGGAAGTACTTGTCCTGCTTGAGTGAGGGCACCGGGAACGCGGCTTGCTCCCGTGGGTACGCGCGGTTCCAGTCAGAGGAGACGACGGCGGCCGCGGTGTGGGGTGCGTGCCGCAGGGGTGAGTCGGCCACGGTGAAGTCGCCGTTGGCTACCTGGTCGATTTCCTTGCGGATGGTGATCATGGCCTCGATGAAGCGGTCGATCTCGGCGAGGTCCTCGGACTCGGTGGGCTCCACCATCAGGGTGCCCGCGACGGGGAAGGACAGTGTGGGGGCGTGGAAACCGAAGTCGATCAGCCGCTTGGCAACGTCCTCGGCCGTGACCCCGGTCCTGGCCGTGAGTTCCCTCAGGTCCAGGATGCACTCGTGGGCCACCAGCCCGCCCTCACCCGTGTAAAGGACCGGGAAGTACTCGTCCAGGCGCGCGGCAACGTAGTTTGCGGCCAGCAGCGCAGACTTGGTGGCTTCGGTCAGGCCCTCGCCGCCCATCAGCTTCACGTACGCCCAGGAAATCGGCAGCACCCCGGCCGAACCAAAGCGGGACGCCGAAATGGCGACACCGTGTCCGGCCTCGTGCGCGGCCTTGTTGGCATCGCCCGGCATGAACGGTGCCAGGTGCGCCTTGGCGGCAACAGGGCCGACGCCGGGTCCGCCGCCGCCGTGCGGGATGCAGAAGGTCTTGTGCAGGTTCAGGTGCGACACGTCCCCGCCAAAGTTACCCGGCTGCGCAAGCCCCACCAGTGCGTTCAGGTTGGCGCCGTCCACGTACACCTGGCCGCCGGCCGCATGGACGGCGTCGCAGACTTCGCGGACATCCCCGTCGTAGACGCCGTGGGTGGACGGGTAGGTGATCATGATGGCCGAGAGGACGTCCTTGTGGGTCTCGATCTTGGCCGTCAGGTCATCGTGGTCGATCGTGCCGTCAGACGCGGTAGCCACGACGACGACCTTCATGCCGGCCAGCACGGCCGAGGCAGCGTTCGTGCCGTGCGCCGAGGCCGGGATCAGGCAGACGGTCCGCTGCTGCTCTCCACGGGAGTGGTGGTAGCCGCGGATGGCCAGGAGCCCGGCGAGTTCGCCCTGGGAACCGGCGTTGGGCTGGATGGACACCTGGTCATATCCGGTGATTTCGGCGAGATCGGCTTCAAGCCCGGCGATCAGTTCACGCCAGCCCGCGGTCTGGGAGTCCGGGGCGAACGGGTGGATGGACGCGAACTCCGGCCAGGAGATGGCTTCCATCTCGGCGGTGGCGTTCAGCTTCATGGTGCAGGAACCCAGCGGAATCATCGTGCGGTCCAGCGCCAGGTCCCGGTCCGAGAGCTTGCGGATGTAGCGCAGCAGCTGGGTTTCGGAACGGTGCGTGTTGAACACCGGATGCTGCAGGTACGCCGAGGTGCGCAGCACGGCTTCGGGCAGTTCGAAACCCTCTGCAGACACCACGGGACCGGCACCAAAGGCGACAGCAACCGCGGAGAGGACCTCCGGCGTCGTGGTTTCATCGACTGACACGCCAACTGTATCCGCGTCGATGAAGCGCAGGTTGATGCCGCGGGCTTCGGCGGCGGTGATCACCTTGGTGGCCTTGCCCGGGACGCGGACCGTCAGCGTGTCGAAGAAACAGTCGCTGACGAGTTCGCGGCCCATGGCCGTGAGGGCGGTGGCCAGGACCCTTGCGTTGTTGTGGACGGTTTCGGCGATCGCCTTAAGGCCGTCGGGGCCGTGGTAGACGGCGTAGAAGGAGGAGACGATGGCCAGCAGTGCCTGCGCGGTGCAGATGTTGGAGGTGGCCTTCTCGCGGCGGATGTGCTGCTCGCGGGTCTGCAGGGCCAGGCGGTAGGCCGGGACGCCGGCGTCATCCTTGGACACGCCGACGATGCGGCCAGGGAGCGTGCGTTCCATGCCGTCGCGGACGGCCATGTAGGCGGCGTGCGGTCCCCCAAAGAACAACGGCACGCCAAAACGCTGGGTGGAGCCGACGGCGATGTCCGCGCCCTGCTCGCCCGGCGGGGTGATGAGGGTGAGGGCCAGCAGGTCGGCTGCGACCGTGACCAGGGCGCCGCGGTCCTTGGCGTCGGCGATGACGCCGGACTGGTCCCAGACCCGGCCGGACGCGCCGGGCTGCTGCAGCACGATGCCGTTGATGTCGCCTTCGGGCAGGCCGCCCGTGAGGTCGGCGATTTCCACCTCGAAGCCGAGGGCTTCGGCCCGCCCCAGGACGATGGCGATGGTCTGCGGGAGGAGGTCGGCGTCCAATACGGTCTTGCCGTCTTTGGCGGTCTTGTTTTTGTTGGCCCGGCGCATCAGCAGCACGGCCTCGGCCACGGCGGTGGCCTCATCCAGCAGCGAGGCGTTGGCCACGGGGAGGGCCGTAAGGTCCTGCACCATGGTCTGGAAGTTCAGCAGTGCCTCGAGCCGGCCCTGCGAGATTTCCGGCTGGTACGGGGTGTAGGCGGTGTACCAAGCCGGCGATTCCAGGATGTTGCGGCGGATCACCGGCGGGGTCACGGTGTCGTAGTAGCCTTGGCCGATCATCTGGATGGCGGTCTTGTTCCGGCCGGCGATCCGGCGCAGCTCGGCAAGGACCTCCACCTCGCTGAGGGCGTCGGTCAGCCGGAGCGCAGTTTCCTGGCGGATGGACGCGGGGACGGCGATGTCAACGAGGCCATCCACGCTGTCGTAGCCCACGGCTTTGAGCATGGTGTCGACGTCGGACTGGCGGCGTGCGCCGATATGGCGGTCAACAAACGATGTTGGATGCGATTGAATCGTCATGAGGAACTCCAGTTCTGGCCGGCCAAAGATGGCACGGCATGGGATGGGTTCCTCCCCGCTCTGTATTGGACCTGAGAGATTCCGCGTTGCCTGCTCTTGGCAGGGGACCGCTTGCACCGTCGGTGAACCAGGCACAAGCCTGGTTGCTTTCCAGAGTCGCCTCGCCATGACGGTACGGGGGCCTGAGAGATTCCTGGGGAGGATTTGCTCCTACGGCGCCTGCCCGGTGTTTCGCCGGGAGGACTCTCCCGTCACAGCTCGAAAGGCTTATTCAAATGTGGGTGATTCGGCTCACAAGGTATCGGGATTAGCTGCCGGTGGCAAATCGGGCGACTGCCGCAGGGAGCGGGACCCGGAACCTGGCACCCTTCCGCCCAGCTTGTGGCGGGACAAGTTTGACTTTCGATCGTGACGGACACCACACTGAACCCCGGGATCGGCACCGCCCGGTGGCCGGCTCAACGTATCCGGAGCGGCCCACCAGCCGGCGCCCATCCCATCGCATGACCCGCCGCGGCCCCCAGGGCTGCGGCGTCCAATTGAACATGCCTTCGACCTGCGGCGGGAGAGCCCTGCCGGTACATCCAACAGGCGCCGTAGGAGCAAATCCTCCCCAGGAAACTCTCAGGCCCACGTACCGCCGCGGACAGGCAACTCTGGAAAGCAGCCAGGCATGTCCCTGGCTCACCGACGGTGCAAGCGGCCCTGGGCTGCGGAAACTCTCAGGTTCACTACAGAGCGGGGAGGAACCAAATCTTTTGCGGCCCCCAAAAGGCCGCTTTATCGATGGAGTTCCTCATGGCGATTCATCCCCAAACGTCCAACGGCGAACCGGCCCGCAACCAAGGCGCCACTGCGGCAGCCCGCAGCGAGCCTCCCCACCTGGAGCGGCAGCTCACCAACCGGCACATCCAGCTCATCGCGATCGGCGGAGCGATCGGCACCGGCCTCTTCATGGGCTCCGGCAAGACCATCTCCGCGGCCGGCCCATCCGTGATCTTCGTGTACATGATCATCGGCTTCATGCTCTTCTTCGTCATGCGGGCCATGGGCGAACTGCTGCTGAGCAACCTGAACTACAAGTCCTTCAGTGACTTCGCGGCTGACCTCCTCGGACCGTGGGCAGGCTTCTTTACCGGCTGGACGTACTGGTTCTGCTGGGTGATCACCGGAATCGCGGACGTCATCGCCATCGCCGGCTACTCAAAGGAACTCTGGCCGGCGCTGCCGCTCTGGATCCCGGGCCTGGCCACCGTTGCCATCCTGCTCCTGCTGAACCTCGCCACCGTCAAGGCTTTCGGTGAGACCGAGTTCTGGTTCGCCCTCATCAAGATCGTCGCCATCGCTGCCCTGATTATCGTGGGTCTCTTCATGATCTTCACCGGTTTCCAAAGCGGCGCGGGCACTGCAAGCTTCACCAACCTGTGGAGCCACGGCGGGTTCTTCCCCAACGAGTTCATGGGCTTCGTGGCCGGATTCCAGATCGCGGTGTTCGCCTTCGTGGGCATCGAACTGGTGGGCACCACCGCCGCCGAGGCCAAGAATCCCGAACGCACGCTGCCCAGGGCCATCAACGCCATCCCCGTCCGCGTGCTGCTCTTCTACGTCGGCGCGCTGGTCATCCTGATGGCCGTCACTCCGTGGACCCAGTTCGCCGCAGGCCACAGCCCCTTCATCGGCATGTTCTCCCTGGCCGGCCTTGGTGCCGCAGCCACGGTGGTCAACCTGGTGGTCCTCACCTCGGCCATGTCTTCCGCGAACTCCGGCATCTACTCCACCTCCCGCATGGTCTTCGGACTGGCCCAGGAAGGCGACGCCCCCGGCATGTTCGGCCGCCTCTCCACGAGGAAGGTGCCCAGCAACGCGCTGTTCCTGTCCTGCGTCCTGCTGCTGTCCGGCGTCGTACTGATGTATGCCGGCCAGGACGTTGGCAAGGCCTTTGAAATGGTGACCACCGTGTCAGCCGTCTGCTTCGTCTTCGTCTGGTCGATCATCCTCGCCAGCTACATCTCCTTCCGGCGCCGCCGGCCGCACCTGCATGCGGCGTCGAAGTTCAAGATGCCCGGTGGCATCCCCGCCGTATGGGTGGTGTACGCGTTCTTCGCTTTCGTCCTGTGGGCCCTGACCACCCAGCCCGACACGCTGGTTGCACTGCTGGTAACGCCCATCTGGTTCGTCGTCCTTGGCGTGGCGTGGGCCGTCCTTCGGCGCCGGCCCGCCCATCTTGCCCGCTTCGAGGTCTTCCGGGCAGAGGTGCGCGCGGACAACGCTGCGGCCGGGCGCAGTGGTGGCCAGGACGCTGGTGCGGCAGAGCACGAGGTCCAGCAGGCCAGGAAATAACGGCCGACGGCGGGTTGCAGCGGCGGCGGTGAGGTCCAGGTACTGCATCCTGCCGCCGCAGCCGACCGGCCGGGGAGCCGCAGACCCGAAAGTTCAGCATGCTTAGTGTTCATCCACATAGGATGGAAAAGCACGGCAGCCCAACCGCTGCAGGTCGATTTGAATGAAGGTGACCATGGCCCGGCGCAGCAATCCCGCAGTACGCATCGCACAGGAAACCGCCCACAGCGCAATGTTCGACGCCGACGGCAAGCCCAAGCCCGGTATCCACAACATGCTGCTGAAGGCAGTGCAGATCCAACGGCCCCTGGTGGTCGGCTATATCCGCAGGCTCCAGAAGAAGCATCCCCGGGCCACCGCCGCCCAGTTGGCGCACATCGCAGAACGTGACTACCTTCGGGCCGTCGCCGGCGGGGGCGCCCTGGTGGGTGCCACCGCCGTCGTCCCTGGTGTTGGAACTGTCGCCTCGCTGGGACTGTCCGCGGCCGCCACCGTCGGTTTCCTCGAGGCCACAGCTCTTTACGCAACGTCGCTGGCGGAGCTCCACGGCATCCGCCTCACCAATCCGGAAAAAGCCGGCACCATGGTCATGGCCATCATGCTCGGTGAGGAGGGTACCGCCCTGCTGGGCACGCTCACCGGCCAGGCAGCCGGCAACAGCGCCGGTAATGCCTGGGGGAGCGTCCTCTCCAAATCGATGGTGGTGCCGGGCTTCGGGAGCGTCCGGAAGCGGATCCAGGCGGCCTTCCTGAAGAACCTCCTGAAGCGCCAGGGCACTGCGTTGTTCGGCCGGGCCCTGCCATTCGGGATAGGGGCTGTTGTGGGCGGAGCCGGTAACCTCATGATGGGCCGCGCTGTGGCCA
The DNA here is from genome assembly GCF_030944625.1 of Arthrobacter sp. SLBN-112. Taxonomy (NCBI): domain Bacteria; kingdom Bacillati; phylum Actinomycetota; class Actinomycetes; order Micrococcales; family Micrococcaceae; genus Arthrobacter; species Arthrobacter sp. SLBN-112. Next base: position 315,950 of record NZ_JAUSXY010000001.1, on the reverse strand, counting down.
AGAACGCGCGCGAGGCGTTTGGGCCGATGCCGGACACCATTCCCGGCGAGCTGACCGCCGCTGCCGCGCCGGACAACCTGACGCTGGAAGGCAACACACTTGGATCTCAACGCTGACGTAGGTCAATCATTCGGCTCCTGGACCGCGGGTGGCGATCCGGCGATGTTCCAGTTGGCCACCAGCGCCAACGTGGCCTGCGGCCTCCACGCCGGTGACCCCATCACCATGCTTGACAGCTGCAGGGCGGCCTACGACCTGGACGTCACCGTTGGGGCGCACCTTGGCTACCGCGATTTGGCCGGCTATGGCCGGCGCTCGCTGGACATGAGCTTTGACGAGCTCTTCGGTGACGTGCTGTACCAGCTGGGCGCGCTCGACGGCGTGGCCCACGCCGTGGGGGCCTCGGTGGACTATGTAAAGCCGCACGGAGCCCTGTATGAGGCATTGATCCACGACGCCGAGCAGGCCTCCGCGGTGGTCGCGGCAGTCAACGCCTACGATCCCGGCCTTCCCATCCTGGGCTTCGCGGGCTCGGAGCTGTTGAAGCAGGCCAAGGAAGCCGGTCACCCGGTGTTCACGGAGGCCTTCGCTGACCGCGCCTACCTCGCCGACGGCAGCCTGGTGCCACTCTCGGAGGAGAACGCGGTCCTGCACGACGTCGACTCGGTGGTCGAACGCGCCGTCCGCCTGGCAACCCAAGGCGATGTGGTGGCCGTGGACGGAACCGTAGTTTCGATCCGCCCGGATTCGCTGCGGATAAGCGGCGGGAGCCCCGCCGCGGTGGAGATGGCGGCCCGGATCAGGGCAGGACTTGAGGCTGCAGGCGTAGGACTGGAGTCCTTCGCGTAGGGACCTGTCGCGGGACGGCAGGCCGAGTCAACCCGACAGTACGAACGGTTTGGTGAAGAACTCCGCCCACACCGGGTCCTCGGGTGAGAGGTCGTGGAGGTCTATGAGTTTGTCGTCGTCCGGTTCCCACTGCGGGAGGTCTTCCGGGCTGGGATCTACACCTTGGGTTACAGCGGGCATCGGGAAAAGTCCCGCCGGCCAGTGGGTTGGTTCGGGGTCTGGGTGTTCGGGGTTGTAGTGGCGGCCTGTCGGTGAGGTCCAGCCCGGAGAGCGGTTATCCGTCGCGGGGTCGGGGATCCATGGCCGGGCGTGTTTGAGCCGGTGATGTTTGGGGCAGAGTTGGCCCAGGTTCCGGACACCCGTGGTGCCGCCGTTCTGCCAGGCGGTGAGGTGGTCTGTGTCGTTGTCCGGGGTGCGGTTGGTGCAGCCGGGGAAGGTGCATTTTCCGTCCCGCATCCGGATCCATTGTTTGATGGTTTCGGTGAGCCGGTAGCGGGTGCGGCCGATCTCCAAGGGGGCCCCGTCGCGGGGGTCGACCAGGACGCGGTAGAACGATTCCGCCCCGTCCGCGACGAGCTTGCGTGCCATGGATGCTGGGATGGGGCCGTGGCCGTCCAGTTCTGCGGGTTCGTCAGTGATGCCGAGCAGGGAGAACACCGGCACCATGACCAGCACATCCGCACGCGGCGTGGGGACTCGTCCAATATCACTATTGCTCCCCGCAGCGCTCCCGGCACCGGAAATGCTGCCTGCACCCGTTCCCGCAGCATCACCAGTCCTCCCGGCCGCCTCACCCGCAGCCGCCTCACCCGCAGGCGTTCCGGCGCCGAGGAGTAGTGATGCGGCGATGTCGGGGCGGAGTTGGGTGATGGTGCGGGGTTCGTTGGGGCCTTGGAGGCCGCGGGCGGTGGCGGTGGTGCGGTTCCAGATGGCGCAGGCGGTGTCGCCGGGAAGGCAGAGCGAGATCCAGGCCATGCCGTCGCGGTCAGGGGTGTATTCCATCCGCCGGTCCGCGACACCCTTGGCGTGGCGTTGCTCCAGGGTTTCGGGGTGGTGGCGTTCGCGCCAGGTGCGGACTTTGGCCCGGAACCGGGAGGGAACGAGTTCGCCGGGGGCGGCGCCGCGGGCCGGGTTGGGAGCGTCGGGGTCGAAGAAGTGCGCCGCCAGGGCGGTGGCACCGTCCGGGGTGAGGCCTTCGGTTTCGTCGGCAACAATTCTCGCGTGCTGCCAGGAGAGGTCTCCGGCGGACATGGCGTCCCGGACCGGCGGGAGGGCGCACACCCGCCGGGACTGTTCCACGAATGCCCCGGCGGCACTGGAGCTGATGGCCAGGGCCCCGGCGATTTCCTCGACCGCTGACATTTCCGCGTAGGTGCGTTCGTGCACCGGGGCGTCCGGGGCAAGCATCGCGTTCTGGATCGCAACGGCCTCGGCAACATCACCGGCTTTCACCGCGGCGAGCTGCGCCTCCAGCCGCTTCACCACCTCCAGCCGCGCCAGCCGGAGCTCGTACCGCCGCTGCAACACATCCACGTCAGCACCAACACCAACTCCGGCAGCCAGGAAAGAGTCCTCACAATCCAGCGCATCGAGGGCAGCAACGGAGGCATGAACACCCTCCAAAGCCACCCCGGCACCGCTGCTGATTTCCATACGAACATCATCTATCGAGGCACTGACATTCGAAGCGGAGGACTAACCTTCCTGAGTCACCCCCCTGGGCCGAGACCGCTCATCCCACAAGGGAATTACCCAAAGAGGGAATTACCCA